>QPIL01000118.1 GCA_003666325.1 Methylococcales symbiont of Iophon sp. n. MRB-2018 | reverse complement strand
ATATACTAATATAGAAAGCACTACAACCACAGTTACAGGTACAACAGCTAACCTAGACAGCACCACAACCAATATTGATGGTGGTAATGACGGTAATAATGAAATTGTTGTGACTAACGAAGACGTTAATATTGATGCAGATTCTGTTGATATCACCGGTGCAGTTACAAACCTAGATAGTGTTAGAACTGACATTGATGGTGAAACCATCAACATTGGCGATGGCACAGATGGCACAACCACAGTTAGCGGTGCAAATACTAATATAGAAAGCACTACAACCACAGTTACAGGTACAACAGCTAACCTAAACAGCGACACAACAAATATTGATTCTGCAACTGCCACCAACATCAATAGTGACACCATCAATATTGGTGATGACGCAGCTGATACAACAACCAACATCAATATTGGTGGAGCAAAGGATGCTACCACTCTCTTAGGAGATACAGCTGACACCGATGGTACCACCAACATCAATAGTGAAAACATCAATATTGGCGATGGCACAGATGGAACTACCATTGTTAGAGGAGCAGCAGCTAATTTGAATAGTGGCACTACCACTATCAGCACAGGTAATACCAAGGCTGTCTATAATAGTGATAGTGGTGTAACTACTATCGTAGGAACTGATAATATACATAGACAAAGTGTTATTAAGCAAACTAGCACCGAAGCCAGTATTCAAGTCACGCATGGGGAAGGACATACAAATTATGTAAATGTAGGCACCACAGAAACGACCCTATCAGGTGGTACTGCTAATAATGGCGGCACAAAACTTACCCTAGACAACAAGGGTGCTAGATTGTCATCAACAAATGGTGGTTCGGCTCTATTACATGGTATTTCTGATGGTGTAGCACCGACTGATGCGGTTAATGTACGTCAACTCACTAGAGGCCTTGATAAAGCAACCAAAGGTATTGCACTCAGTATGGCGATGGGCAGTGTTCCACAGGCTTTTAATGGTGAAAGCTCTGTAGGTTTAGGCTTTGGTCATTTTGACGGTCAAAGTGCGGTCGCTCTCGGTGGCTCTCACAACGATGCTGAAAACAATATGACCTACAATCTTAGAGTCTCAAGCTCATTCGGCGGAGGAGACCATGAAATAGGTTTCTCTGCAGGAGCAGGTTGGTCATTTTAATCTAAAAACCTAGCACAAAAAAATAGCTCTTTTAAGAGCTATTTTTTTGCATACCTAAAATGTTTTATATCATATTCAATAAATAAATAGACTAATCGTGCTTATATTAGCGCCTTATGTATTTGCAAAAAACAGAAAGCTACTTTTATTGATACCCCCTATTTTTAGTGGGCTTATAAAGTAATAATATGCGTACTAGATTGGTGTATTTATTTGTTGAACATGGTATTACTAGCCATAAAAGCGTTATGGCTAAATCTAAAATAGCTAAATAAGGTCAATAATGAAAAAAATATTATTTGTTGGGTTAGTGCTATTCTACCTTAGTGGATGTGCCCTTGAACCGATAATCGGTGATAGGGGCATCAGATCCCGATCTTCTTTTTCCAAAACTCAAACAGTACCTCAAGTACCACCTATTATATCCAAAAAAGACAGATATGAACTAGCCGTTTGTAGCTTTGACAATAGCATTGAAAAAAACCCCGCCTACTATCATTTGGCAAACCCACAAACTCAGATACTTTGTGACATTGGTAAAAACGGTATTAGTGGTACTTTATCCATGCTTTACAACGAAGGTTGGCGCTTGATTCAAGTAGTAAATATTGACAGCAGGCTCACCACAGCAACCAAATCAGTACCCCACTCATTAATGTACCTAGAAAGAAAAAAGTAAAACAGACCTCGATTCATAAAACAAATAGGTAATGGGGACAATAAGAGTAATATATTTAACCCCCCAAAAAAACAAGTAGGCGCCCGCCCTATATTCCCATAACAGCAAGAACACGTAGGGGCGATCGGCTACTCGCACGCTCTTCCCATTTAAAAATGAAATCAGAGGGAATTAAAACTAGATTCCCAATAACACCAAAAACACGTAGAGGCAAGAACCCTGCTCGCCCACTATTCCTAAACCCCCATAACAGCAAGGACACGTAGGGGCGAGCGGCTGCTCGCCCGCTCTTCCCATATTCCCATAACAGCAAGGCGATCCCCCCTCCCCTCCCTAGCAAACAAGGGCTTTTAAGCCCTCTCCGGGAGAAAAAATGGGGACAGGCTACTTTTTATGATGTAACATCCTTTTTCTTTTGCAAAAAGTGGGAATAATTGATAAAAAGTAGCCTGTCCCCATTACCTTCTTTTAAGCCCTTTATTGAATATAGTATTATTCTAATGCCTCAAGCAAGATCTGCGCGTCTTAGCATAAACCTAGCTGGTTTATGTATTATGCGTCACCTTGTACCTTTTAATCGTCAGTTGTAATGCTAGGCGTTTCTTTTCTAGCTCTAATAATTCAATTTCTCTTTTAAGATAAACATCTGCATTCTTTTTAATTGAATAACTCTCTTCTTGTATATTGATACGCTGTTTTTCATAACGCTGTTTATAATCCATGTCGCTATCAAATTCTAATTGTTTCAGACGATGTTTTTGCTCAAGCTCTTCAATCTGTGATTTACTTTTTGCTTGTCTCCATCTTTCTTGTTCTTTTTCATAGCCAGTAATTTCAGCATCTAATTCTTTTTCTTTAAGTTTTATTTGGCTGGCAATAAGATCCGTTTTTTCTTTTTCTTCATTATCTCTGGAGAAAGATTGCAACCGTTCCTTTTCTTTTAGGCTTTCAACTAGGCTCAGTTCTTTTAAACTTTGATGATGTTTGATTTTATCCAGATGAATCTGTTTTCTAGCTTTATTTTCTTCTAATTGTTGTAATGCTTTTTCTTCCAGCAAGCGTTTATTATTTTCCGCATGGAGGGCTTGTTTTTGCCTATCTAATTGTGCAATTTCATTGAGATATATAAATTGTTTTCTTTTATGCTCAATTTTTTGTTTTTCTTGTTCTTGCCCTTGTCTGAATATTTCTTCATTTTGTAATTCATTAAATTCAAAACTTTTCTTTAGCACACAAAGATACACATTCTCACGAGCAAATTGCACATTCGGAAATCCTTCAAAGCTGGGTTTAAATTTACAGATAACCTGAGATTGTATATTTTGCAAAATCAGCATTTCACTGATAAGTATGGAAACTTTATTTTCAATGGTTTGTAAACCTTCTTGCACCCATGTTCCATTAGGCAAATTTAGCAGTTCTCTACTGGCTATATCCAGAACAAGGCTTTGATAGCTTAGTTTAATATGCTTATTAAGCTCTGTTACAATCTCTTTATTGCTCAAAGCATAATCAAGGGTAGGCTGAAACCGAATAGCTATTGAAACATCTAAGGTACAAAAATCATCATATAACTTCACTTGATCTGTACAATGCCAACCCTCAACAGTTATTGGTACTAATGTATGATAAAAACGCTTACTGAATTTTTTAGGTCGTAGAAAAACTTTTTCAAATCCAGCAAACTTGCTAATAACCAGTTGTCTGTCGGCTTTAAAACCAGCATCCCAAACCTCATCTGTTTGCTCATTGGTATCAGAAAAACCATTAGCCAGCCATTGATCTATATCTGTCACTGTATTATTCATAAGCCTTCTTTAATCTGTTTGAATCAAGTTTCAGAGCTAATCGAGTCTTTATTTGTTAATGAGGCTGCTTTAATTTGGTTGATTTTATCAGCCATTTTCTCAGCCATTAACGGATATAAATTAGGTGCAAACTCTACTGTCCTATGATCTAGTTTTCTTAAAAAACCACGATTTAATAATAAGCCAACAGCAAACATTCTGGATAAATCAGAATATTTTCGGGCTTTTTCTATATCTGTTTTCTCAATAACCATTTGTAATTCATCATTATTATTAATGGTAAATTCAGTAAATTGTCTTAAACATTCAAAAACCAGATCTTCTTCATCTACTGTTAATGGCCCTGGTGCAGTAAACTCAAGTCGATAAGATAATAAAACGGTAAAAAAATCAACCATCGCTGCACAAATAAAAGCAAATAAGGAGAACCCTTTCCACATTGCAGTAGAAGGTGTTACATCTGCAATAAATTGCTTATAAGTCATTAATAAGGGTGCTTCTGGCAAGCCTTGCCCCATATTAGTAGACAATTTCCCTGTTTGTAATTGCACATCTTGGTATTTTTTCAATACATCGTAATAAGAGTTTTCAATGTCTTTAGCAACATCTAAATCACTCATGCTGATTTGTAATTGCTGAATTTTTTCATCAAATGAAGAAGATTCAAGATCAAGCTTTTCTTGCTTTGCTTTTTTGTCTTCATAGATTTTTTTGTAATGTTTATAAAACGGCCCATCACCTATCTGGTTCTGATACTCACCTGTTATCAGTCGGTGTGTTCCAAAATATGCTTGTGCAACATCATCTGATGCTTTTTTTAGCTCCGCATGTTGTTGTTTTATAACTTCGCCTTTAATTGTTAAAATTTTTCCAAGATAGCTTTTAACACTTTGTCTTATCTCATCAAGACGGTTAATATGGATATTACCTTGTTGCGAAACTTCATAAAATTTAAAATAAGAAAATGAAACCGATGCAGTTAATGCAATTAAGAGCGATAAAACTACTGAGGCATACCTGACCCGATTAGCTCCCCAATGAATCCCTGCTATTTCCAGTGAACATATAACTATAATGGATTGAATGGCAATAGTAATAATTAAGGCAATCCAGTCCGTTATAAAATGGGATAGTCCATAAAAAGTAGTAAATCCTGAAGCCACACTGAGCATTAGCACAATAGGGATTGTCCAGACTCTGAGCATACCCACAAATAGCGTTTGTATGCCATTGATGAAATAACCTACGCCTGTCGGCTTTCTTGTATTATTTTTGTTCGTTTTTAGCATATTTAAAATTGTGAATGATTAGTTCACTCTCTCATCATTTTTGTACATTGTTTCACTCATTTTATTACCCTCTTTATTCCAGATGGTAATTAAACCTTCGCGTTTGCCATTATTAAAGTTTCCAACCACTTTCTTTTGACCATTTTCGTGCCAATCAACCCATAAACCGTGTTTAACACCATTTTTATAGTATTTTTCTATAATCGGCTGACCCTGATCATTCCACCAACTCCATAAACTCTCCTGTTGTCCATTTTTGTATAAGCCTTCACTTTCTTTGCGTCCATTTGAATGCCAGGCAGTAAATAAACCTTCCTTCAATCCGTCTTTATAATGAATTTCTTTTTCTAACTGCCCATTAACATAGCGTGAGATAAATTTCCCACTAAAGGGTTTATCTTGACTTCGCTCATATTGTAAGCCATTATTTCTTTCAATTAAGCGGTTGACTACTTTGCTAACCACTTCTTTGCCACATTCCGAGCAAAAATTGACTGCTCCTGTCTCTGGTAGTTTAGTCCCGCAATTATGACAAAACATGCTATTTACTCTTCCAAATCAAATTTCTTAAGGGATCTCTATCAATGACAGATGGATTTAACGCTATCATTCTAAAACAATCTCACCGTATTCACAGTTTCCTTCCCATTTCTTTTGCCCATTTTCTTTCCATGCTATCCAGTGACCCACTTGTATTCCCATTTCCCAGTGCCCTTTTGAATACATTTGTCCATTTTCAAACCAAAGTATCTCACAACCATGTTTCTTGCCATTGTAATAATTTATCCCCCCTTCTTTCTGCCCTGATTCGTACCAAGACACCCAATCCCCATTTAAAAGTCCTTTGGACCAGGATATTTGAGTTTTTTGTTGGGAGTTTTCAAACCATTCTTTTTCTAAACCATCAAATTTACTGTTTAAATAACAAATTTCTTGTGCTTTTTGACCATTTTCATACCAGTATGTCCAGTTGCCATGACCTAGACCTTCTTTAAAGGTTTCTTCATTTTTCTTTTGACCATTGCGATAATAAGCAATGCCAGACCCAGAAAATGGTTTGCCTTGGTAACACATCAACTGATTAATTTTTTGTAGCTTATTGTAGTCCACCACATTAATCTGTACTTTATTGCCACATTCTGGGCAAAAATTCACATTTGGAAGCAATTGATTACCACAGTTGCAACAAAACATATTTAAACCTTATGAATAGTGTTCTTGAAATGGAAATATCATTCTAACAAATTTAACGCTAATTTTTTTTCACCAGTATAATTGATTAGTCTTAACAAACCTATAAAAAAGAGGATGGATTTGTGCCTAAAGTTAGTGATTTAAAACAAGGTTCTGCTATAGAAATAAAAGGTGAACCTTATGCCGTTAAAAAAATTGAAGTAAGAAACCCAACATCCCGTGGTGCTTCAACCCTTTATAAAATCCGTTTTGCTCACATG
Source organism: Methylococcales symbiont of Iophon sp. n. MRB-2018 (assembly GCA_003666325.1). Classification (GTDB taxonomy): domain Bacteria; phylum Pseudomonadota; class Gammaproteobacteria; order Methylococcales; family Methylomonadaceae; genus QPIN01. Next base: position 76,963 of record QPIL01000118.1, on the reverse strand, counting down.
AATACTAAGCAAAAACTGGATAAAAGTTTTAAAGGTGATGATTTTTTAAAAGAGGCGGATTGTGCAAGACTCATGGTTCAATATTCATATCAAGAAGGTGATAATTACACTTTTATGAATCTTGAAAGCTATGAGCAATACAGCTTAAATGTCGAAGACCTTGAGGGGCAAATTAAATACTTAACCGAAGGACTGGAAGGTATCATTATATTGTTGCTGGACGATGCACCTTTAGGCATTGAATTGCCTGCTGCCATATCTTTAGAAATCATTGAAACCCCTCCTTCTATGAAAGGTGCAAGTTCCACTAACCGTACTAAACCAGCTATATTATCCACTGGTCTGGAAGTGCAAGTGCCTGAATATATTGAAACAGGTGAGATTATCAAGGTAAATAGTGATAGTGGTAAATTTATCTCTCGGGCATAATATTATTGAGTAACTTCTGCATAGCCTAAAATATTCTTTATGAAAGCAAATATTCTACATATTCACCATTCCAGCCTGATTGTGTCAGACACTCAGGCTTCACTTGATTTTTACACTAATATCATTGGTTTAAAACAGTTGGAAAGACCCAATCTACCTTTTCCTGGTGCATGGCTGGAAATTGGTACACAGCAAATTCATTTATTGCAGTTAGATAATCCCGACCCAACCACAGGTCGCCCAGAACACGGTGGTAGAGACCGCCATGTAGCTTTTATGGTAGTTGATTTAGATAAAATTAAAGACACTTTTGATAAAGAGCAGATTAAATACAGCTTGAGTCTATCAGGACGAAGAGCACTGTTCTGCCGTGACTTAGATGGTAATGCTTTGGAGTTTATTGAAAAGTTGGGATAAGACTCAAGACGAAAGACTCAAGACTCAAGACGAAAGACTCAAGACTCAAGACTCAAGACTCAAGACTAAAGACTAAAGACTAAAGACTAAAGACTAAAGACTAAAGACTAAAGACTAAGAACCCCTTGATTTTTGATTAGTTCTGGTGCGTGGGCAGAGATTGTTCCAGACAATCTTACTGCATTTCCACCATCCTTGGCGGTCAGAGATTGTTCCAGACAATCTTACTGCATTTCCACCATCCTTGGCGGTCAGAGATTGTTCCAGACAATCTTACTGCATTTCCACCATCCCTAACGGTCAGTAGATCTGGTGCGTGGAACGCACCCTACTTCTAATAGTTCTGGTGCGTTCCACCCTACGTTTTATTAACACGGTATGCAATGCAGAGTCTTTAGTCTTTAGATCCGTAGGGTGCGTTCCACGCACCAGAACTAATCAAGGAGTCTTGAGTCCTGAGTCTTAAACCTTGGTTATTGAGAAGTTATTGGCGGAGAGCAAGGGATTCGAACCCTTGATACGTTACCGTATACACGCTTTCCAAGCGTGCGCCTTCGACCTCTCGGCCAGCTCTCCTTATTTGTTTTTTCAACGAACGTTGAACAGCCACCTACACTAATGCAGTTTGTGCTTATATGCAATCAATTTTTAATTTAATAAAGACTCAAGTTCGTCCCATCTTTGATAAACTTGCTCCAGCTTCTTTTCTGTTTTTTGCAGTTGTTCTAATGTTACTTTAATTATTTCTTGTTCTTGTTTATAAAAATCGGTAGCGCTGATTTGTTCTGTGAGTTCTGCTTGTTTTTTTTCAAGCTGGTCGATCAGCTTGGGCAGTTTATCCAGTTCTTTTTGGTCTTTAAAACTGAGTTTTTGTTGGTTTGATTTTGTTTTTTGCTTTTTACTTTTGTTTTCTATTTTATTCTTGGCTGTTGCTTGGTCTTTTCTTGTTTTATCTAATGCAAACCATTCGGCATAGCCACCAATATATTCATTGATAGTGCCTCCGCCTTCAAATACAAAAACGCTGGTGACCACATTATCCAGAAATGCTCGGTCATGGCTTACCAGTAATAAGGTTCCTTCATAGTTCACCAGTTTATCTTCCAGCATTTCCAATGTTTCAAGATCAAGATCATTGGTGGGTTCATCCATAATGATAAGATTAGCTGATTTGGTGAATAATCGTGCCAGTAATAATCGATTCTTTTCCCCTCCTGATAAACTCTTTACCAGCGACCTTGATCGGGCTGGGGCAAATAAAAAATCTGCTAAGTAAGACATGACATGTTTTTTTTCGCTACCAATTTCTATAAATTCACTGCCATCAGCTACCGTATCTGCAACCGTAACTTCAGGGTCAAGTTGCTCTCTTAATTGGTCAAAATAAGCAACTTGTAATTTGCTACCTTGTTCAACTTTACCTTGAGTAGGTTCCAGTTGTTTTAATAATAGTTTTAACAGGGTGGTTTTACCTGCACCATTAGCTCCCAATAAGCCGATTTTATCGCCACGTTGGATTCGTGTAGAGAAGTTTTTTACGATTTGATTGTTTTCATAGCCAAAACTAATAGCGGTGGCTTCAATTACTTTTTTGCCAGAGATTTTACCTTCATTCAGATTTAGCTTGGTTGTGCCTTGTACGTTTCTTCTTTTTGATCTTTCAGTGCGTAACTTTTTTAAGGTACGCACACGGCCTTCATTTCTGCTGCGGCGTGCTTTAATACCTTGTCTAATCCAAACTTCTTCTTTTGCTAGTTTTTTATCAAATTCAGCATTTTGATTGGATTCATCTTCTAAGGCAGCGGATTTACGCCGTAAATAATCCTGATAATTGCCTGGCCATGAGACTAATTGTCCTCTGTCTAAGTCAACAATACGTGTAGCTAGGTTTTGCAGGAAGGATCTATCATGGGTGACAAATAAAACGGCTCCACGAAAAGCTAATATTTGTTCTTCTATCCAGGCAATGCTTTCAAAATCCAAATGGTTGGTAGGCTCGTCTAATAAAAGTACTTCGGTTTCCATTACTAAAGCTTGTGCTAATGCTACCCGCCTTTTCCATCCCCCTGATAAGCTACTGATTTTTGTATCAGCGGGTAAGTTAAGTTTTGATAGCGTAGATTCCACAGTTTGCTGAAAATGCCAGCCATTATGTGTTTCTAATTTACTTTGTAATACGCCTAATTTTTTAAGTGATGCATCACTTCCATCCATGGTTTCTAATAAATGGTGATATTGTGAAATCCAGTGACCTAACTCACCCAAACCACTAGCTACAGAGTCATAAATAGTAGCATCGTCATCCAATTCTGGCATTTGTTCTAGCCAAGCTAATTTAAGTTCGGGTTCTCGCCAGACTTCTCCATTATCGGCTTGAATTTTACCTGCAATAATCTTCATTAAAGTTGATTTACCTTCTCCATTACGACCTAGTAAAGCTACTCGTTCTCCTGGGTCTAATTGAAATTCTGCATTTTGTAATAAGGCATGGCTACCATAGGCAATGGAGATATTACTGAGTCGTAGTAAAGGCATCTGTTTGTAAAGTTATTCTTAGGAAATCCAGCGCTCTTATGGCAGCTTGATTTTGTTTTTGTTGTATTGAGCCCACAACTGTGAAAGACATTTTGACCAACTGCTGGGGTGTAATCAGTATATTATATAGAACTATGGCTTTATTTTTATCATGAAATTGACTTGACTCTCCTTGATATAACTGGATTAGCACTAAATCAGTATTATAATTTTTGGCAATTTCTTTAGCAAACTGGCTAAGATCTTTTTCCCCATTGGCATTTATTCCTTGTTGGTAGGATGAGGCTAATAACCAATCTTGTCCTATACATTTGGCTGAAATTAGCCCTTGTGTAAAGGTTTCTATTAGAGACAAGCTGTATTTTCGTTGCCTGATTAACACGTTGATTACATCGATCAATGTTGTATCCGATTGGCTCAGTTCATCCACTGCAAAAACAGCGTCACCTATGGACTTTACAGCTTGATCTATACAATGAGTGATGGTTGTTTCTGCCATATCGGCTGGAAATAATAATTTGCTTTGTACCTCTTCTGGGGTTGCTCTAAAGCTGAGATGGACATGCTGGGGTAACTTGAAGTCTATTAGTCTTTGTTGTATTTCTGCTTCACCCATGCCGATAGTTTTAATGGAAATCAGCTTATCGGCTTGTAAAACAAAACCTGCTTCCAGCTTGTTTTTAATTTGTTCAGTAAACATCTGTTTCATTTCAGAAGGTACACCGGGTACAAAAACAAACCAGCAACGATTATGTTGTAGGGCAAACCCAGGGGCTGTACCTGCATGATTGTCTAGCCGTATTGCGCCTTTAGGTAATAAAGCCTGTTTCTGGTTTAATGCGACCATATTGCGTTTTCGACGGCTAAAATAATATTCTATATTGGCTAATGCTATCGGGTCTAAAAGAAGAGGTGTAGAAAATGCCAATGCAACGGCTTCGGCTGTTAAATCATCAATGGTAGGGCCTAAGCCTCCGCTACAAATACAAAAATCCGCACGCTTTGAAATTTCTTTTAGTAACGCAACCAAATCGGTTAGTTTGTCTCCCACCGCAGTGTGACGTGAAACCACAAACCCCATTTGTGCTAATCTTTCGGCTAACCAGGCAGCATTTGTGTCTACAATTTGCCCCGTTATAACTTCTTCTCCTTGAGAAAATATTTCAGCAATAGGATGATTCATATAAAGACTTAGGATTAAAGACGAAAGACGAAAGACTAAAGACTAAAGACTCAAGACTAAAGACTAAAGACTAAAGACTCAAGACTCAAGACTCAAGACTCAAGACTCAAGACTCAAGACTCAAGACTAAAGACTAAAGACTAAAGACTAAAGACTAAAGACTCAAGACTAAAGACTAAAGACTAAAGACTCAGGACTAAAGTAACTGGAACCTCTGTTACTACACGTCATTCCCGAAGTTTGTTATCGGGAGTCTCGTTTTAAATATCTGGATTCCTGCTTAGAACATGCAGGAATGACGGAGGGAGTTAAGCGGCTCTTATACCCTATTTAACAAATAACTCTGAATGAAAAATCTTTAGTTGTTTTTTGAATATGTCGTTAAATATTAAAATGCGATTGTTAATGCTTTTTTGCGGACGAAAACGGACACAAAAAAAGCCCATAAGTTTTTAAACTCACAGGCTTTATGGTCTTTGTCGGACTTGTCCGAACTTATGACTGGTGCCGATGACTGGACTTGAACCAGCACGACCTAAGTCACCACCCCCTCAAGATGGCGTGTCTACCAATTTCACCACATCGGCTTTATTATCAATCTATTGTGAGAATTTATAGTTAAAATTTAGAGCTATTTTATTCAGAAACAACGGCTTCTGCTTCAGGTACGGTTTCCATCATCACTTCTGGAACAACAACAGTTTCAACTTCTGATTTAACGTCCTCAACAACAGTTTCAGTGTCTTCAACAACAGTTTCAGTGTCTTCAACAACAGTTTCAGTGTCTTCAACAACGGTTTCAGTGTCTTCAACAACAGTTTCAACTTCTGCTTTAACTTCCTCATCAACAGTTTCTACATGATCAGAAACCTCTTCTATGATTGGGCCTTCAGTAATTACAGGAAGACTCTCAGACATCGGCTCATTATCAGCACTGTCAATTAAAGGTACATCTGCTAAAACTTCTTCTATTTCGGGTGCATCCATTAAGTTGACTTCATCTTCTTGATAGCTACTTAATATAGCTAAACCTAAACTTGTTGCAAAAAACAAGGCCGCTAAAATGGCTGTTGTCCTAGATAAGAAATTTGAAGCACCTTGTGCACCAAATACAGAACCCGAAGACGCACTACCAAAAGCAGCACCCGCATCAGCTCCCTTACCTTGTTGAATCAACACGAAGCCTACTACACTTAAACCCAATAATACATGAACAATTATAATTGTTTGATACATTTTATTTTATTCTTAAGTCGATTGATAAATTGCTAAAAATGACTCCGCATCTAATGAAGCCCCACCAATTAAGCCGCCATCAATGTCAGGCATTGCGAAGATAGCTTTTGCATTATTAGGCTTAACACTACCGCCATATAAAATTTGAACTTTGTCAGCAACTGCCTGACTTTTTGCGGCAATTTTTTCACGAATATATTTGTGGACTTCTTGCGCTTGTTGGTCACTGGCTACTTTACCCGTACCAATTGCCCATACTGGTTCATAAGCAATCACAGAAAATTCTATTGCTTCGATACCCGCTAAATCAATTACTGCTCCAAGCTGCTCATCAATCACCGCAAAAGTGGTATCACTTTCACGTTGTTCTAGTGTTTCACCAATACATAATACGGGTGTAACACCTTCTTTTTGTGCTTGCACAAAACGAGCTGCTACTGATTCATTGGTATCGCCATAATAACAACGTCTTTCAGAATGACCGATTAAAGCATAACTACAACCACATTCTTTTAACATTGCTGCAGAAATTTCACCAGTATATGCACCTGATTCTTGATCCGCTACGTTTTGACCACCTAACGCTAATGAGGTATCTTTAATTACCTCTTGTACATCTGATAAATAAACATAAGGAACACAAACTACAATTCCTTTATTACTAGGTCTCAAGTCTGCAACTATCGTACTAGCTAACGCTAGAGCTTCTGAACGTGACCCATTCAGTTTCCAATTACCCATTACTAATGACTGGCGCATTACATACTCCAAGAAAAAATAAACCACCCATTATATAGGGTAAACAAATCTAGTTCAACTTAAATAGTTGAGATTTAGAAAGACTCAAGACTCAAGACTCAAGACTCAAGACTCAAGACTCAAGACTCAAGACTCAAGACTCAGGACTCCTTGATTAGTTCTGGTGCGTGGGCAGAGATTGTTCCAGACAATCTTACTGCATTTCCACCATCCCTGGCGGGCAAACGCACTCTACGGATCTAAAGACTAAAGTAACTGGAACTTCTGTTACCACACGTCATTCCCGAAGTCTGTTATCGGGAATCTGGTTTTAAATACCTGGATTCCTGCTTAGAACATGCAGGAGTGACGGAGGGAGTGAATCGGATCTTATACCCTATTCAATAAATATACGGTATCACGCATTATTCAACAGTGACTGATTTAGCCAAGTTACGAGGTTGATCAACATCAGTGCCTTTAGTTAACGCGACATGGTAACTCAATAGTTGCAAAGTAATATTAAAAGTAATGGGTGCAGTTATACGACCTACGTTACTTGTGGCTTTAATGACAGTAAAATCTTGCTCTGAGCTTATGTCTGATTTTTTATCTTCAAAGATAATCATTTGCCCACCACGAGCCTTTACTTCATGTAAATTAGATTTTAGTTTTTCTAAAAGATCGTCCAGAGGTGCAATGGCAATGACGGGCATGTTTTCATCAATCAAGGCTAAAGGGCCATGTTTTAATTCACCCGCTGGATAGGCTTCTGCATGGATATAACTAATTTCTTTCAGTTTTAGCGCACCTTCCATAGCAATGGGGTACATCGTGCCTCTGCCCAGAAACAGTGCGTGATGTTTGTCAGCAAATTCCTTGGCAATTATTTTAATAGCCTCTTCATGTTGTAAGGCATCTTTAATTAAGTTAGGCAGCTTATGAAGACCTTGGATAATTCGACTTTCATGACTCTCTGAAATGCGTTTTTGTATTTTGCCAATGCTGGTTAATAATAGAGCGAGCACCACCAGTTGAGTGGTAAATGCTTTGGTTGAGGCAACACCAATTTCTGGGCCAGCATGAGTGAGACAGGTCAGGTCAGACTCTCTAGTCAGGCTGGATTCAGCCACATTGCAGATGCTTAATGTCGCTATATTTAAAGATCTGTTATTAGTCCGCTGTTTATTAATTTTTTGTAAAGCGGCTAGGGTATCGGCGGTTTCTCCTGACTGGCTAATGGTTACAAATAAGGTGTGATCTTGTATTACGGGGTTGCGATAGCGGTATTCGCTGGCTACTTCTGCTTGACAGGGTAGAGCAATAATATCTTCAAACCAGTATTTTGCAACTAAACCTGCATGATAACTGGTGCCACAGGCAATAATTTGAATTTGTTTAATATCTTTAAAAATATTTTCTGCTTGCTGTCCAAAACTGGAGACCAGTACTTGATCATGAGTGATCCTACCTTCTAAGGAATTGATGACTGCTTGTGGTTGTTCAAAGATTTCTTTGTGCATAAAGTATTTATGATTACCCAGTTCTACTATTTGTGCGGTCAGGCTAGATTGTTTGATAGGACGATTCACTAAATGACCGTCTACATCAAATATTTCAACGCTTTTACGGGTGATTTTTGCAATGTCACCATCCTCCAAAAAAATAAAATTCTGGGTGACGGGTAATAATGCTGAAACATCAGAGGCAATGAAATATTCACCAATTCCTACACCGATGACTAAAGGGCTACCTTTTCTTATTGCAACCAAGGTTTCTGGGCTAGAGATTGATATAACACCCAATGCATAAGCCCCTTTTAGATCACTTGTGGCTTGTGACACCGCTTTAAGTAAATCATCGGTATTTTCTAGTCGTTGATGTATGGCGTGGACTATAACTTCTGTGTCTGTCTCAGAGCTAAATTCATATCCCTTTTCTATCTGTGTGGTTTTTATTTGCTGATAATTCTCAATAATGCCGTTATGCACAACAGCGACTTTGTTATTGCAAACATGTGGATGTGCATTATTTTCCGAAGCCGTCCCATGTGTTGCCCAACGGGTATGGGCAATGCCAATTTTTCCTGTTAAGGCTTGTGAGTTTTGTTGGATTCTAGCATCAAGATTTTTGATTTTACCGACAGCACGTACACGCTGAAGTGTTTTAGATTCATCATTAAAAACGGCAATACCTGCTGAGTCATAGCCTCGGTATTCTAGTTTTCTTAATCCTTCTAATAAGATCGGTAAAACGTTTCTTTCTGCGATACCTGCAATAATTCCACACATGGTTTATCTCCTGTTTAGAGGTCTCGTTTAGCTAATTAATTGACAAATAAGATGCTGTTCTGCCACTTCTTGCAATTCAGCAGGGATAATTTTATTTTCAATAGATTCATCATTTGCCACCTTACAAGCAACTCTTAAATAATTTGGCGTATAACCAAAAATTAAACTGTATTTTTCGGTAATTTCTTGTTTCTGAGCTTCCCAAAGAACAGGGTATTGTCGGCTTATATTTTGTTCAATAAACTGCTGTTTCATTTGTTCTGCTAATTGATGTAGCTGTTTACTGCGTTGTTTTTTTATCTCGTTTGTCAACTGCTTTGCTAAGGTAGCCGCTTTAGTACCTTTTCGACTGGAATAGGTAAAAATATGAATATGTCCAAAACCGATTGCCTTTATAAAATTATAGCTATCTTGCCATTCTTGTTCAGTTTCTCCAGGAAAACCAACGATAATATCGGTGGTGATATTAAAGTTTTCAATTTTACCTCTTGCCTGTTTAACCATTTCAGCAAACTCTTTGGTTTTACAACGTCTCGCCATTCTGCGTAATACGCTGTCTGAACCACTTTGCAAAGGCAGATGCAAATGAGGCATTAGTCTTGGGTTAGCAAATAAATCAAAAAAATTAGGGGGTAATTCCCACGGCTCTAATGAGCCCATTCTTAACCTAGGTATATCGGTATGGTCTAAAATAGCCCGTATTAAATCACTCAGATTACTGTTGATATCATCACCATAACCGCCTAAATGCACCCCTGTTAAAATCACTTCATTAATCCCTTGTTTATGCAGTGCATTTATTTCATCAATAATGGTTTGCACGGGGCGGCTGATTTCTTTGCCACGCGCTATGGTGACTATGCAAAAAGTACAGCGATAACGACAGCCATCTTGTACTTTTATAAAAGCACGTTGTCTGCCACGGCTAAAGAGGGAAAACTCACCAGGCTCAGTAGACATGGCTGGCATGGTTTCTAAGTTTAGCCCTGCTAGGGTTTGTTCAACTAAATGGTTTTTGTCTTTATTGCTGATAACTAAATCAACCCCCATTAACTCGGCAACTTCATCAGGATTTAAGGTGGCATAACAGCCACTGACTACTAATTTGGCTTGCGGGTTGTTGCGATGCATACGCCGTATCATTTGTCGCGATTTACGCGAAGCATCTGCAGTCACCGCACAAGAATTAACGATGTTAATATCGGCTAAAGATTGGTCGCGGGTGATATGATGTCCAGCCGTTTGAAATGCCTGTGCCCAAGTTTCTAATTCTGCCTCGTTAAGGCGACAGCCCAGTGTTTTGAGATGGATTAACATGAATTATCCGAAAAACCAGTAAGCGGCAAAAATAGCAGCGATAATGCCGAAAAAGTCGGCAATTATCCCACAAACAGCGGCATGGCGAATATTTTTGATACCGACTGCACCAAAGTACACGGCTAATACATAAAAAGTAGTTTCGGTACTCCCTTGTACAATGGATGATAAACGTCCGGCAAAAGAGTCGGCACCATAGACTTGCATAGTATCTACCATCATAGCCCTGGCACCACTGCCACTAAAAGGTTTCATTAAAGCGGTAGGTAGGGCTTCTATAAAACGACTATCCCATTGCAATGAAGTCACACAATAGCGGATAACATCAGTGATTAAATCCAGTGCCCCACTGGCTCTGAATACACCAATAGCGACTAGCATGGCGACTAAATAAGGAATAATAGTAATAGCGGTCTCAAAGCCTTCTTTAGCCCCTTTTATAAAAACATCATAAGCATTAACCCGTTTATAAATCGCAGCTACGATAAAGGTAATGACAAGGCTAAACAGAATAACGTTACTAATGAGTGCTGATTGAACCAGCATAGCGTCTTGGTTTAATTGTGCAAAGTAATACAGTATGCCGACAATAAAAGCAGTAAACCCTGCTAAATAAGAAAATATTACTTTATCCAAAAGATTTATTTTTTGTACGCTTGCAACAGCCAATAAGCCCATAAGGGTGGATATATAAGTGGCAATCAAAATAGGGATAAAAACATCAGTTGGGCTGGCAGCCCCCATTTGTGCGCGATATGTGAAAATAGTGATAGGAAATAAGGTGACTGCTGAGGTATTAATAACTAGAAATAATATCTGTGCATTACTTGCTGTATCGGCTGATACATTTAAGGTTTGTAACTCCTTCATGGCCTTAATGCCCAATGGTGTAGCGGCATTATCCAGACCTAATGCATTGGCCGAAATATTCATCACCATTGCACCTAATGCTGGGTGATTTTTAGGTATCTCTGGAAATAAACGGCTAAAAAGCGGGGTGAGCGCTTGCGTTAATAATTGAATAAAACCACTGCGTTCTCCGATACGCATAATACCCAGCCATAAGGATAAAATGCCAGTTAAGCCTAGTGAAATTTCAAAGGCTGTTTTTGACAGAGCGAACATGGCAGTCATAATTTGCGAGAAAATTTGCTGATCACCCAAAACTAATAATTTAAACAGGGCAGTAACAAAAGCACTAATAAAGAAAAAAATCCAAATAAAATTAAGCACAAACTAAAGGGTAATGAGGTAAAAGGGTTTCTATTTTAGTGTTTTGAAATAGATTAGGCAAAAAAGGCTGTGTCAAAAGACAGATCCTTAAATGAAGTGGGTTGTTTATAGTCTCGAGGAAGAAAATAAGTTTGACAAGTAAGCTTAGACTTTTTATAAACACAAGGCACAAAAACAGGCACTATATCACATCATTTATTCTTGAAAATGGCATAACAACCCTAGAATAGATTATCTCAAAGATGTGCTAAAAAAATGAGGGTTGGCTAGGTAAAAGCAATTATCTACGATTGATGTTAAATATTATTTGCTAATTTTTCTGCGTAACCTGTATAGCTTCTAGGTGTCAGATCAATTAAAGCGTGTTTGGCTTCATCTGGAATTTCAAGTTTATTGATGAAAACTTTTAAGTCTTCAGGTGTAATTTTTTGTCCTCTGGTTAATTCTTTTAACTTTTCATAGGGTTTTTCAATACCATAACGACGCATCACTGTTTGAATGGGTTCTGCTAGGACTTCCCAGTTATTATCTAAATCTGCCTCCATAATATCTGCATTGATTTGTAACCTAGATATACCTTTTAAAGTCGATTGAATAGCAATGCTGGTATGAGCAATACCGACACCCATGTTGCGTAAAACGGTTGAATCGGTTAAATCACGTTGCCAGCGAGAGATGGGGAGCTTTTCACTTAAAAATGAAAATAGAGCGTTAGCCAGACCCAAATTACCTTCAGAGTTTTCAAAATCAATAGGGTTGACTTTGTGTGGCATAGTTGATGATCCCACTTCACCTGTTATGGTTTTTTGTTGGAAATAACCTAAAGAGATATAACCCCAAATATCACGATTAAAGTCAATTAGGATGGTATTAAAACGTGACAAGGCATGAAAATATTCAGCAATATAGTCATGGGGTTCTATTTGTATAGTGTAAGGATTTAATGTTAAACCTAATGATTCGACAAAATCTTTAGCAACACTTTCCCAGTCTATATCTGGATAAGCAATGCTATGTGCGTTGTAATTTCCTACTGCACCATTAATTTTGCCGAGTAATTTAACGGCTTGTAATTGTTGTTGTTGCCGTTGCAGACGGGCAACCACATTGGCAAATTCTTTACCTGTAGTGGTCGGGCTGGCAGTTTGTCCATGCGTTCGGGACATCATCGGTTGGCCCGCTGTTTGCAAGGCAATTTTTTTGATGCTATCAATACACTCTGTCATTTGTGGTATTAAAGTCTCGCGCCCCTGTTTTAGCATTACTGCATATACCAAATTGTTAATATCTTCAGAGGTACAGGCAAAGTGAATAAATTCATTGATTTTATTCAGTTCGGCATTATTCTCAATTTTTTCTTTTAGGAAATATTCAACCGCTTTAACATCATGATTGGTGGTACTTTCAATGTCTTTTACTCGTTGCGCATCCGCTTCAGAAAATTGCTTGATAATACACTCTAATGTTTGTGTAGCATCGTTGCTCAACGCTGGAATTTCTTTAATTTGAGCATGTTTTGCTAATGCCTGTAACCATTTAACCTCAACTTCTACACGATAACGAATTAAGCCGTATTCGCTAAAAATTGGACGAAAAGCGTCCACTTTACTGCCATAGCGTCCATCTATTGGGGAAATCGCGGTGAGGGAAGAAAGGATCATGGTGTATTGTCCTGTTAATAAAAGAGATTATGTTTTTTTTAAGATGGGGATTATAGCTTATTGGTAACTATTCAACGTACTTCGTAACCCTTGAATTTACATCATAAGTGCAACACTCGTAGTCGGTAAAAAGAGTATGAGGTCTCAGTATATTAACCACTCTTTAATCCGCTAAGAAAAAGCAGTGAAAGATGAAAATGTATAGCCATTTGACCGAAACACAAAGATATGCCCATTAGCTAATGAAAAAGCAAGGGTTTAGTCTTAGCTTCATCGCCAAAACAATGATCATGTCGGTTACCCTCTACTTTCTCCAATAGCCGCGTTGAAAGTGCTTATTTACAGCTGTAAACTCCTCACTTTCGCCTTGGCTCTTGTGAACAAAATAAAGGGCAATCTAAGCGGTCTTGAAAGTTAAACCTAAAAATAGGGGTAAGGGCTTTATTTTTAAGACAGTATCTGTCTGCTATTTCTGATCACTTATTTCGCAGATATAAGTTCCTGGCAAACAGTTCTAGTCGTACAAACACCAACACCTTTTCTAATCATTCCTTCAAGGAAGATTTTTAAATCGTTTCTTAATATATCCAATATCCGAATATCTGTATTATTCGTACATACAATTAACAATTGATAGGTAGGGTCTTTGTTAATTCTATTTTTTCTATACAACCTTTCAATAACATTTATGGAGCCCTGAAATTTCAATTGAAACTCCATTTTTATTGGCTTCCAACGTGCTTTCCTAATTCTTTTTTCAAGGTCTTTCGTAGGGTTTTCTTGTTGCTTCGCTTTTACTATTTCCCTACTAATATCACTTAATAAATCACCAATAGTCTTACCAAGATCTGATGCTTCTATAAATTGTATCTTATGGTTTTTTATATCACAATAATCTACTTTTGATATTTCCCCATCCTGAAATCCTAGAAAACAAGCTAATCCATTAATACCATCTATTGCAATAGCTTGGCAGGTAGCTTTTTCAATTTGATTATTGCTATCTTTTGCATGCTGAATAGTTTTAAGAAAATCATCCGTATTGATTTCAGTCACTCAGTGCATCCTCAAAATACAACTTTTCATAAGATGCGCTAAGTATTTCTCTAGATTCAATTAATTGATCAATCTTATTTTCAGCTTCAAACTTAGTTAATGTGCCTTCTGCATTAAAATAGTTTATAGACACAGTATCGTTTAAATTATCTTTATTTTTTAAACCAACCTCTAAAGCTTTGATCATATCAATACTATGTGTCGCTATCACAACATTAATATCATGATCAGCTAGTTTAATTAAAGTTTGCATTAATAATACTTGCCATTGGGGATGCAAGTTAGTTTCTGGCTCATCAAAAAATACAAACGAGCCTTTAGTAATCACATTATTTGTTAGTAATGTTTGCACCATACCCAAGTTTGTCATTCCAAAAGAAACTAAATTCTTAGAGAGCTCATTTCCTAAGTCATCTTTAAAAGTGAAACTTCCATTTTTAAAGGAGAATTTTCCTCCAAGTGCTTGTTGCAATTTGTCAGCTAATTTTGAAATTTCAGGTATATTTTCAGTGGATTTTGTTGTTAGTGTTTGATCTAAGTCATAGAAATATTTAGGCACTCCTGTTAAATCTGATTTTCTGCTCAACTGTTTTGCTTCTATCAATGCATTACGAACTTTCCAATAGGCTGGTGACTCAAAGAATACGACTCTTGACAAACCTGTCACTTCATTTATAAATTTATGTTTTAGATTAAATTCGATTCCATTTTTTCCTAATTTTATAGTAAATAGGTCAGAGGATATTTCACACTTATTTGCTTCAAATGATACTAACTCTGACAAATCTGCTATTTGGAAATTTTCTTTTATCTCTACATCTAAATTAACTCCTAACAATCGCACATAACTACCATTACTATCTGCAAGACTATCCCATAGTGATTTAAACAGTTTGCTTAAGGTATCAATAATTCTGGCAACAGATCTTTGTTTGGTAGGCTTCTTAATTATTTCTTTTAAATATTCATCAAATGTACTCAAGAACCCATCAACTTCTTCAAAGCAAGATGAAGAAAAAGCAAGATAAATGTCTATATTCTCTTCGCTAACACTATTTAATTTTTCTCCCAACTCTTGCAATTTGATTTGCAGATTTTGAACACTAACTCTATCTGTTTCACTAATTTGATTTATATTTTCAATAAAAGCAAATAATAAGACTTCAATTTGTTTGATATTTTTCACTATGTCAATATGCAGGGCATTTTTATTAAAAACACTCAGAATTGAATAGAGTGATTTGGTAAAAAAACTTTTACCTGCCCCATTTTCTCCAGTCAAAATAGTTAAAGGGCGAATTTTAATTTCGCCCTGCGTTAATTTCCCTAAGTTTTTAATTTTTATCTTTGTTTGCATAATTTATTATTTATTAATGGCTATTTTAGGTTTTTTAATTTCATCAAAAGCTATATGATTAAGTTTTTCAATCAAAGTCCATGCCACTTTATAAGTTATCTCGGTTAAATTCCTATCCATTAAAGTTTTCCTGCTCCCTATTTTTTAGGTGAATTTTGGTTTATTACCCTTGGCAAGTAATTACACTTATTCATTATATTTAGCTTCAATAATACCTCCACCTAAACAAATTTCACCCTCGTAAAAAACAACAGATTGACCGGGTGTAATTGCTCTTTGGGGCTTGTCAAAAATTGCTTTACAACGATCATTTTCCAAAGGTTGTAAAAAACAGGCTTGATCACTTTGGCGATAACGTGTTTTCGCTTTGCAGTGAATACTGTCAGATAAAGGCTTATTGCTACACCAGTCCAGTTGTCCAGCTTCTAGCGTATTGTGTAGTATTAATGGATGGTCATGTCCTTGTCCAACAATCAAGATATTATTATTTAAGTCTTTTTCCAATACATACCAAGGTTCATCAGGGGTGTTTTTTACACCTCCAATCCCCAAGCCCTGTCTTTGTCCTAAAGTGTAATACATCAGACCTTGGTGCTGCGCTATATATTGCCCCTCTGGTGTACGCATTTCGCCTGGTTGTGTGGGTAAATAACGCTGTAAGAACTCAGTAAACTTACGTTCTCCGATAAAACAAATGCCAACGCTGTCTTTCTTTTTATGGTTATTAAAGCCTGCTTTTTTAGCTATGGCTCTCAATTCACCTTTGTTTAGTTTACCAATGGGAAACAGGGTTTTGGATAAGGCCTTTTGTGCCATAGTATAAAGAAAATAACTTTGCTCTTTATTGCGATCCAGACCTTTGAGTAGTTGATATTCACCCTTGATTTCTTTGACTTGGGCATAATGACCGGTGGCAATATATTCAGCCCCCAAGTCTTCAATGGCATAGTTTAAGAAAGCTTTAAATTTAATATGCTTATTACAGAGTATATCTGGGTTGGGTGTGCGTCCTTTGTTAAATTCCGATAGAAAAACTGCAAATACTTCATCCCAGTATTCACTGGCGAAATTGACTGTTTTTAATTCAATGTTTAATTTGTCGCAAACTTGTTGTGCGTCAGCCAAGTCTTCTATTGCTGTGCAATAATCCGTTCCATCATCTTCTTCCCAGTTTTTCATAAATAAACCAGTAACTTGATGACCTTGTTCTATTAGTTTTAGAGCAGTGACCGATGAGTCAACCCCGCCAGACATCCCCACAATAATATGTTTACTCATAATACAGATACGATTTTAAAGCAGATAAGAGTGTGTTCATTTGCCAAGTAGGCATCAATACTACGGCAATTGGAAAAAATAACCCAGCCATTATTCAGCTTAAAGATGGATAGTTAGATGGTTAAAATGAATTTTTAAACCTTGGATTTACATCATAAGTACAGCACTCGTTAGTCGATAAAAAAAGTATATTAACCACTCTTTAATCCAACAAGAAAAAAGTAAGCTAAAGCTCCCCCCATAAACTGGACACTAATTTATACTTTTTTGTCTTTTTGGTTTAAATCCTTCTATAAATTCAACTTTTAATCCAGATTTAATTGCAGCTGTTACTTGCCTTTTATCCGATGATACAAACAACTCTGATTGCCATTCTAAGGCACAGGCTATATGAATAGCATCTAATGACCGCAAGATATTTACTTCGAGTAGTTCTGTTGTTTTTTTAATACACTTGGCGTTAAGTTAATTATATCGGCATCTTCTATATCCTCTAAAATATTACTTTTTAGATCCAAATATGTTTCTTCCGTTATAAATTCTGACCTTAATTTTCTATTGAGTGCTGATATTATCTCAGGAAAACAGATAATACTTAAACCTATTGCTGATGATTTTTGTGTAATATCATCAGCTTGTTTGCTGCCCACTTCTTCTACAAATCTTTTTACAAATGAAGATGTGTCAAAAAACACTCTCATTGTGCAGATTCTCTTTCATTGAGTATCATTGATGATAATTCTTCTCCCTTAATAGATTTCTTTATTCTTTTTTTCTTCCAAGAGGGAAATTGATTGGTAGTGTCTTTGCAAGGTGATATTTCTGCTATCGGCTTACCATGTCTGATAACTTGTATTATTTCACCCTCTTCTACGGCAGATAATAATGCTGACGCATTTTTTCTGAACTCTGTGAAGGTCACGCTTCTCATGATTCTCACCATTAATGTACATTAATGAACAGAAGCTATTCTAGTTTTTTGTGGCTAAGGTCGCAAATCATCCGACCAGTAAAACGGCGTGATACTTTCAAATGCTCTTGCTGTAACAGATCCTGGTTGCTTAATGCTCGTTACTTGCAATATTTTTAACGCTAAGTTTGTCTAAAAAATCAAGTAATGCTCGCCCCTTTGATTTTGTCATAAATTATCTATCCTATTACTGATACACTCACTAGATGCACACTTTATACAACTAATTGAATACTTCTTGGGTTGAGGTTTATTTTTAATCCGTGTTGGTGAAGCAAGTTCACTAAGCCAATCTAAAACTTCTCCCGTTGGGCAAAGTAATCGACACCAAATCATTGGGTAAATACTTGCTATCAGAATAGTTGCAAGCGCAATATAAAACCAGAAAGAGAGTACTTCCAAGCCAAATAGATCCGGAAATAATTCATAACTAGCCCATTGGGTTTTCCCAATAATGACAGCTATTACAATCACTAAAGTTAACACTGTTCTTACCCGCTTTACCCAGCGTGATGAAACAAAAAATGACTGCCGTAAATTCGGCATCATACGTGTTATCAAGCGCTGTACATTGCCATAAGGACAAACGAATTTACAGTAGGTATTATTATTCCAAATTGCAGCGAGTAAGACTAAAGCACAATAAAAACCTACTAATAGAGAAACTGTAACACCTAAAAATGGATGTAATAACGAGATATAGGTAAAGGAATTATTCAGATAGAAGCCAATATACAAAGCCGAAAGCAACATTACAACTGTTGTTCTGCTACGTGTTCTTGTTATCCAAGGTTGCCAAAAATAACTAAATATCAGTGTAATAACAACTATTTGAATAATCCACTCATTAGTGAGTAGAGCATCAATACGTGTGTTTTCTGTATCCTCATCCATATAAAGAGACAAAGGTGATTCTGCTGCTTTATCTAACAGCTCCGTCACCGTTTTGGCCATTGCCTGAGTGCTAATCGTTGCCCCTGATACTGCATCTATTTGATGAGTATTACCATCAAGGTCTACTCCTGAAAACTGTTGATAAAATCCTGCATTCTCTATTTGACGTAGATAACTGCTAGTTTCTTGTGAAGCAATATAATGAACTTTATTGATTTTACCTTGTGGTGAAATACTTATCCCTAGTGTAATTGCACCGGCATAGCCTTTTATATGCTCAGTTAATCCTGTGCTTTCTATATATAAACCTGAAAACTTGCCTTCAACATTACCTTGCTCTATATAGAACATATCCAAAGCTGGTTTTAATATTGCTGTAAGTGATGAATTAAATAGTTTTGCACGTTGATGTATTGCCTCACCGACTTCTGCAAACATTGACGGTTGGTAATGGGGGTCGGCAATCAAACCATAAGATTTTGTCATGTTTTTCTGACCGACCAATTTATAGGGGCTGATACCTGTATTTTCCGTTTTATTCGATGAAAGTAAGGCAAATGTTTTTTGCGGGATCTCAGTATTATCTTGAATAAAAATAGGGGTCAGAAATTCTGATTTATTTTCTACTAAATTGATTAACTGCACGGGTTTATTGAAAGGTCCTTGTGACCAAAACCAGAAAAAAATAATACCAACAAGCAATGTGACGGCAAACCGTTTCCACTGCTTATTAGCATTAAGAGGAGTAATCATGCTGAGCGTCTTAAATAGTCGATACCACTTGATTGGTAATATCTACTACCCAGTCGTTTAAATTATCATCGGGCAGAATAGCGTCAGGTTTATAAATTACATTTTGTGAGTTTTTAACATTTTTGGTTGCTGTTTCGATTATTTCTATCTGAAAATAAGGGTCAAAAGCGACTAATAGTGGCACAACCAACACTTTATCTTCCAATTCAAAAACTTGCTCAATCGCCTTTTCAGTCGGCTCTGTTGAATAATTAACCAAGTGACCACACCAAGCATAAGCAACCGTATCCATATCTAATTTTATCTTTAAGAACCGACCAATTTCATCCATCATTTCTTCCCACTGCTGGTTGTAATCCTTGTCTCCATAGGCAACTAGAACAAGTCCCTCATTGCCTGAACCATCACTTAATGCTTTTACTCGACGCAGCACATTCTTTTTAAGCAAGGTTGTAAAATCTAAATTAGGTGTAATCGTTACCCGTGCTTTTGCCCGATAGACTTCAATTTTTTCTTTAGCCAATGTTGCAATCACTTTTGGGTCTGCATTTATTCCTAAAATAGTAGGAATATCTGTCAAAGAATGGCTGCTCACCGTTAGAAAAAGCGGCACCAGCACCACTTCATCATAACCAGCCTTATCAAAGGCTTTCATTTGTGTGGCAATAGAAGGCTCGGTATATTCCATAAAGGCGGTTTTAACATCACCAATTTTTGGATTAGCCAATAATTCATCTCGCACAGCACTATCAACATCGGTCAGCATATCTCGCCATTTTTCAGATACTGAACCGTGATTGACCAATAGTATGCCTATTTTTTTTACACCATTTTCTGCTTGTTCTACAGCTACTTTATCGGAGTCTGAACACCCTGCTAACGCTAGCAAAAATATCAATGTCGAAAGAACTTGTTTTAAAACTGATTTATTCATTATTTTTCATCTCTTATTATTTGTTGTGTCGATGTTGTGCAATACACCTCATCTTTGCCATTTAATGCCATCTTTTCTTTGATAACAATACATTCTGTTTTTGGATTCTCTTATTTCAATATCTTGCTCCTCCATTACAATAAGATAGCTAGTACGCGCCTTTTTTTTCTCTGCTTGACTATGGGAAAATTTAGAAAGCATTAGGTCACTTTTAAAACAGCTATTTTTTACTATCTCGGTGCCTGATGCAGAAATAACCACACCCAGCATTTTTCCTTTAGTCTGGCAAGCAATAAGGCTTTTAGTATTCACAAAAGCGGCATTTATTTGTCCCACATCACCCAAGGTGAGCAGGACTAAAAGAAAAGCTGTATTCACCTTTATAAACCTCCAACAAATCGTGGTTTATGCGCTAAAGATTGCACTAAAGCGTGGCTATTTTGCTACCAATATCTTCTGGTGGAAATATTTGCTTATACTTCCACCTTTTTGTCGCTGTTTCTGAGGATTATCAGAAATGTCTAATGGTATTAATTGACGCATCATTCAATCTTCTTTAAAACTTAATACTGCCCTTCACAACAAAGTGTCGGCTTAGTACGAACAAGCTCTCTTGTGATGGTGTGTAGGTACTTGTTCTACAGCTACTTTGTCGGAGTCTGAACACCCTGCTAACGCTAGCAAAAATATCAATGTCGAAAGAACTTGTTTTAAAACTGATTTATTCATTATTTTTCATCTCTTATTATTTGTTGTGTCGATGTTGTGCAATACACGTCACTCCGACCCTTTAGTGCTAATTTCTCCTTCAATCCTCTTTAAAACTTAATACCTGCCTTCACAATAAAGTGTCGTCCTGGTGCGATCAGACTCTCTTGTGATGGTGTGTAGGTTTTATCAAAGATATTATTGAGGTATAAGGAGATATTAAGTGGGTTTTTTGCATTAATATCTGCACCCATTGATAAATTCAATGTTGCCCAGCCGTCATAATGTTCAGTGTCTTTACCTGATGGCGCGCTACTGTCTGGTGATTCATTATCCGCATCAATCGCACCACGCATATATAGATCACTCCAATAATCTATATTGTTATATGTTGTTGCCATTTCTAAGCCTATCCGACCTTCAAAATCTGGATGTCCTGTTTGGTAGGTCGAAAATTCAGTGAACTCAAACTTTCGTCTCAAATAAGTCAGATTGCTGTAAATGGAAAAGATTGAATCAGTGAATTGATAAGCACTGAATAGCTCTATACCAAAGGTATTAGCACCGTTGACATTGGTATATTGTGTATCTCTGTTTCCAAAATTAGCTGGACACGAAACTGTTGATGAACAACTTATCGTGGCAATATAATCTTTAGCCTTGGTATAGAAAACTGCGCCATCAAAGGTAAATTGTTGCTTATCGAACCGTAAACCTATTTCATAACTATTTGATGTTTCAGGGTCAAGGCCTGGATTAGCATGTAATACACCTGAGCCACCGTGCGGTGTGCCTTCTAACAGCTCTAGCAATGCCGGTACACGAAACCCTTGTGACCAGCCTGCTCTAATCGCCGTATTTTCTATGCCTGAATAGACAAAAGCTAAACTGCCTACTGCACGCGACTCGCTTGTGTCTATCTTATTTAGAACACTACTATTTTCTTTATCTAACTCTGTATCTACCCATGTTTGGCGTATACCTGCTGTGATTGTCATATCATCATTTAACGACCATTCATCTTGCAGATAAATCGCCTTTGTTTCTTGATGAGATTCTACCGTTGTGTCTGTTACAGAAAGCGGTGGTGATGGGAAGGGTACACCTGTAAACGTCGTTTTGTTTACCGTCATCACATTGGATTTCATCTTGTCATAGCTGTAGTCAAAACCAGAGACGATGTAATGATCGGGATGAAATACCAAATCAAATTGAGCTTGCAAACCCGAGTTTTTCTGTTTAAACACGGTATTCAAATCTAGATCTATCGACAAATTAGAACCAGGGCCTGCAAAATTAGGCACATTCACTAATAAATCTTGTAAAAAATCACGATCTCTTACCTGATGAAATGCATCTAAGCGCATTTTTACCAAGTTTTCAGTTACCTCATTAGCCTCAAGAAAAACACTTGCCTTTTTACGATCCCGTTTTGGTAAATCAAGCTGAAAACCCTCTAAACCGTCTTCAATAATGCCGTTATAAGTATGTGATTCTGTATCAGCTTTGTAACTCTCTAATCGACCACCAATAGTGAGCTTATCCATGTTATAAGCTAGATAAGCATTAACATTGCTATTATCAAAAGAAGAGTTTTCTAATACCCCATCCTTATTGTTATAAGCAATGTTGTCATCCGTGCCATCAGGCACTTTTCTATCACCATGTTCTGCTCGGCTAACCGAAAGCCTATAATCAAAATTATTAGCCGACCCATAAAGCTGAGCATTAGTGTCAAAGCCATTAGTGGAGCTATTGTAAGAAGCATTTAATGCAGCTTGGATAGCACGATCCCCACCTTTTTTAGTGAATATATTAACCACACCGCCAATCGCTTTAGAACCATACAACACTGATGCTGGTCCTTTTACAACTTCAATCCGTTCGATAATATTGTAGTCAACCAATAAGGGAGCAGCACCATGAGACGAACGCTGTTCTGAGATTTCTTGACCATCAATAAGAATTAAAACGTTTGAGCCAACTTCACCCCGAATACGCACTCGTTTTGCACCAGCGACAGAAGTATCGGTAATTGTTACACCTGGAATATCGCGTAATAACTCGCCGACTTGCTCAGCACCACTACGTTGAATGTCTTCTTGGGTAATCACCGATATACTGACTGGCACGTCCAATAATATTTTTTCTGTTCTAGATCCAGACACGACCATTGTGTCGAGTTTTACCATTAAAATATCATCATTAGCATTTGCTAAAGGTAGGTTTAATGTACTAAGGAGTAAAATTGAAAGTTTTGTTTTGTGCATGAAGTTTCGCCTTAAAGTTTGAAACTACACTCCATGACTTGCTAGTGACATATTAAAATGTCTTGGCTGGCTTTGGAAAATGTAATATGTTTATAAAATTATTTGGTTAAAATTAGCTTTTCGCTTTTAGTGATCCGCAAAAAATAATGCTCGTTTTGGTGTTCAATAATGATTGACTTCTCACCTTGGAATAAAGCACCAGACTGATAGTTTATTTGTCTAGTCGATTTAGTAGGCAAGCGATAGACAATCGCATTTGATATTGTTTTTTCAGCCATAGCATATCAACTATGTAACGTGAAGAAAGGTCGTTCAGATAAATAGATTGCTGATCGTTTATAAGCATTTAATTGGTTAAGCCCTTTCCCTAAATCTTTAGTTAGCTCTTTAAAATTCTCTGTTGGGATCCGTAGCGTCATTGAACCCATCATTAAATAAATCATTTCACAATCAGGGCAGTATTGAATTTCACATGTCGATGCGTTTAATAATATTTCTGTCTGGCACGGTGTTGATTTCATAAATTAAATCCTAATTATTTTATTTAATACAAATGATAATGATAATCATTATCACTTCTATTGTCAACTATAATTTGTAATAAATGCCCTATTCTCATAATACAAAGTATTTGATCGTTTTAAACAATAAAAATAAAAGGGGTTAAATCAGAGAGGTCAGTTTTTGTACAGTTGGGCAAGATACAAGAGTAACTTGATTTTGTGTACAATACCTTTATTGCACCAAAACCCAAGTAACGATGCCAAGACAACCAAGGCTAATCATCAAAGACCAACTCCATCTTATGATTCAAAGGGGTAAGAATAAACAAATATTCTTTGTTGCCGATGAATAAATCAAGTGATACTCACCCTACCGACACACTATATAATGTCCAAAATGCTGTTATTACTATTTTAGATCGACAGATTTTATTTGGATAACCGTTAGTATCCATTGTTAATTAAAACAAAAATGCGTTTTCTTCTTACTTTTTTATGCCTTATTTATTTATCCTCCTGCACAACCATTGCAGATTACCGTTCTCCCAAACACTCTATTAAAACGCCATCATCGTGGAATAGCATAAACAGTAAATCCACAGCACAGCCACAACCTTGGTTAGATGAATTTAATGATCCACAGTTAGATAATTTAATTAATGAGGCACTTGAATACAACTATGATCTTAAGGCTGCCGCCGCTCGAATTTCTAGTGCCAAAGCATTATCCAGAATTAATGGTGCGGATCGTTTACCTCAACTTTCAACTGAAATAAGAGGCGCACGGTCACAACGCAATTCGACCGGTGGCTTTAGCGTTAGTAATCCACGGAGTAATAAGTTTGGAATAGATTTTATTTTAAGTTGGGAATTGGATGTTTGGGGTAAATTAAAAAATCGTGCAGAGGCTGCTGAGCAGGATTTTTCCGCTGCTCAAATGGACTTTAGAGCAGCACGATTATCATTAGCTGCCAATGTCGCCTCTTTCTGGTTTAAAGCTATCGAAAGCAAACAACAATTACAACTAGCTAATAAAAAAGTTAAAGCCTTTGATGAGACCCGGGAAATCATTCAGGACGGTTTTGTTAACGGTATTAACAGTGCACTCGATCTGCGGCTGGCTCGTGCTAATGTTGCGACTGCCACAAGTCAACGAGATGCATGGCAAGCAACAGATGATAATGTATTACGCAGTCTGGAAATATTATTAGGTCGCTATCCTGCTGCTCAATTAATAACTAGCAATACACTGCCTGAGTTAAAAGCACAAACTGCAGTAGGTTTTCCTGAATCTATATTGCGAAAAAGACCCGATGTGCTCGCTGCTGAGCAACGCTTACTTGCGGCTGATTTACGCTTTACATCGGCATGGAAAAACCTGTTACCTACTTTTAGCTTTGCTACTAGCGGAGGCACTAATGCTGCCCAGCTAAGGGATATTTTTAATTACCAAACATTAATATGGAATATCATGGGAAACCTCACCCAGCCTATTTTTCAAGGCGGTCGTTTAATTGCTGAAAAAGATCAAGCGAATGCACAATCAATGGAGGCTGCGGCTAATTATGCTCAAGTTATACTTCGATCCTATTTTGAAGTAGAAACAAGCTTAACAGCAGAACGCCTGCTCAATAGCCAACAAAAATCACTCCAATTAGCAGCAGATGAATCCATAGAAGCTGAACAATTAGCACTGGAAGAATATAGCTCAGGACTGATTGATATGATTACTTTGCTAGAATCACAAAGGCGATCTTACCAAGTACAAAGTAGTTTATTACAAGTTTCAAGCCAGCGTTTGTTAAATCGTATTACTTTATATTTAGCATTGGGTGGTAATCTGCAAAGTGTCCCCGTAGTTGCAACGCCTGCTATTAATGAATCTTTTTTCTTTAGCCTTTTTAACTAAACCAGGACTCTTGCCGTGAATCGTTTTAAAATTATTTTGCCTATTGCGGTCTTAATATCGGCTGTAATTATTAGTATTGTTCTAGTTAAAAGTGACAGCAAACCGCATTATAAACAACATGCTCCCACCGCTACATCGGTCGAAGTGATCAAGCTAGAGAAAAACGACTTTCAGGTTTGGGTCAAGTCTCAAGGTACTGTTTCTCCACGTACCGAAAGCACTTTAATTGCTGAAATTTCTGGTCGTATTAGTAGCATATCCCCTGCTTTTCGAGAAGGTGCTTTTTTTGAGGCAGGTCAGCAGTTATTGCAAGTTGACCCCAGCAATTATCGTTTGGCTATCACCGTTGCCCAAAGCCAAGTTGCACAAATGCAGCTTGCTGTAGCAGAAGAACAGGCGAAAGCCAGACAAGCTGCAAAAAACTGGCAGCGCTTAGGTCAAGGTCAACAACCTTCGGAGCTGGTATTGAGAAAGCCCCAATTAGCCAGTGCTAAAGCATCACTTGCAGCCGCTGAAGCACTATTAAAACAAGCGAGACTTGATCAACAAAGAACACGCATCGTAGCACCCTATGCTGGACGTGTTTTAGAACAGCAAGTTGATGTCGGACAATTTGTATCGCCTGGGACTATATTGGCTAAAATATATGCAGTCGATTATGCAGAAATTCGCTTACCTTTAAGTAACGAGCAATTACAGTTTATTGATATACCTGATTTATATCGAGGTCAAGATCAACAAAGTCTAAACATGCCAGAAGTAACGCTTATCGCTACTATGGGTTTGCAAGTCCATCAATGGCAGGGTCGAATCGTGCGTGCTGAAGGTGCCTACGATACACGCAGCAGAAGATTGTCTTTAGTCGCACAAGTAGATGACCCTTATGCTAAAACTAGCGATAACAAACCCGCGCTAAAAGTCGGTCAATTTGTTGAAGCAAATATAAAGGGTAAATTGCTACAAAATGTCTTTGTTATTCCCCGCAATGCCATTAAAGATTCAAATCAGCTGATGATCGTCAACCAACAAAGCCAACTCACTATACGACAGGTTGAGATTATCTGGCGTGATGCTGATTATGTAGTAATACAAAATGGCTTACAAGAAGGTGAATGGCTTTCCATAACCCCTATTCAATACGCTGTCAATGGCCTATCTGTAAAAGCATTACATCAGGGTATAAGCATTATTCACTACTAAAAAAGGCGATTAGGAATGTCTGCAATAATACGCTGGTTTACCTACAATGATGTTGCCGCTAATCTATTAATGGTGCTTATTGTGCTGGCAGGTCTTTTTGCCTTGCCAAAAATTCCTATGGAAATATTGCCACAGTATGAATATGACGTAGTCAATATTCGTATTGCTAACCCGGGTGCCACTCCCGAAGAAATGGAACATGATGTGGTCATACGGATTGAAGAGGCTATCCATGATCTGCAAGGTATAAAAGAAATCGTTTCAACGGCGATGGAGGGTACTTCGACTGTCGATGTCGAGATCGCACGCGGCTACAATACCCGTGACATTATGGATGATTTAAAAACACGTATTGATGCCATCAATAGCTTTCCAGAAGAAATTGAACGTCCTGATATAAAAATTGTACAGCACAATTATGATGTGATTAGTGTTGTTATATCCGCAGACATGGCAGAGAGGGATTTACGCCGTATTGGTGAAAAAATACGTGATGATATTGTTGCCCTTAATGGCATTTCTCAAGTAGCACTCACAGGAGTTAGACCTTATGAAATTGCTATTGAAGTGTCTGAACAACAATTAAAACGATATGGACTGACCTTTGAAGAAATTTCCCGTGCAATTAACCGCAGTTCACTCAATGTTTCTGCCGGAACTATTAAAGGTAAAGGTGGAGATATATTGTTATCTTCTCGTGGACAGGCTTATCATCAGGAAGATTTTGAAAAAATTATTATTCGCGGTGGTGAAAAAGGTATACGACTCAAACTCAGTGATATTGCAACAATTACTGATGGCTTTATGGAAGGTAATCTAGCTTCAGTTTACCAAGGTAAATCAGCAGTAATGATAGACATTACCCGTGTAGGTGATGAAAATGCTATTGCCATCGCAGATAAAGTCAAACACTATATTAAACAAGCTGAGGCAGGTTTTCCGCCTACTATAAAAATCAGCTATTGGCGAGACCGTTCTAAAATCATCGAAGGTCGTATTAGCACCTTATTAAAAAGCGCACTACAAGGCGGCATACTGGTCTTTATTTTATTGACTATTTTTTTACGCTTATCTGTCGCTATATGGGTATGTATTGGTATTCCAGTCAGCTTTTTAGGAGTGCTCGCCACCATGCCATTATTAGGTGTCACCTTAAATACAAGCACGACTTTTGCCTTTATTATGGTGTTGGGCATTGTGGTCGATGATGCCATAGTAACAGGAGAAAGCATTTACCATCATTTACAACAAAAAATTGGCGATAGTGTTGAAGCGACAATTGCTGGGGTTCAGGAAGTTGCAACACCAGTTACCTTTGGCGTATTAACAACGGTGGCAGCCTTCGTACCTATGCTAAGCATTGATGGACGGCGAGGACAAATGTTTGCTTATATCGCTTTAGTCGTCATCCCTGCCCTGCTATTTTCTCTAATAGAAACTAAATTAGTACTCCCTGCCCATTTAAAACATTGTAAACCTATAATAAAAACCTCAAACAATAACTGCTTAGAAAGAATACAAGATGTCTGTAGTGATTTTTTACAAAATATTATCACAAAATATTATCAACCCTTTATGGTTAAGGTAGTCCAGCAACGCTATTTAACTGCCTCTATTTTTATAGCTGGAGGTATGATTATTTTAAGCCTAGTTGCAGGCGGACACATTGGTTACACCTTTTTTCCTAGAATAGAAAGTGAAGTGGCTAGAGCAAAATTAACAATGCCTGTCGGCACCCCTTATCTACTAACTGACCGTTATACCCGACAAATTGCTGATGCTGCTCATGTTCTGCAACAACGGTATATCAATGAAGTTGATGGCAAAAGTATTATTAAAGCTGTGTACTCAGTCACAGGACAATCTGATCGTAGTGGTAATCCTCAACCACAAGAAGGTCGTGTGATGTTTGAGGTGGAACCGCCAGAAAATCGCATACCCAATATTCCTGTTAGTCGTTTGGTTAAAGAATGGCGAGAACAAATTGGGATCATTCCAGGTGTCGAAGACTTAAATTTCAGAGCTGAAATTGGTCATGGTGGTAGCCCTATAGATATTCAATTACAGTCCAATAACCTGCAACAACTGGAAGACTTTGCCAATGATATAAAACAACGTATGCTTACTTTGGCAGAAGTTTTTGATGTGAATGATAATTTTGAGGGTGGTAAACAAGAATTAAGGCTCAATATAAAACCACAAGCGGAGTTTCTTGGGCTTACCTTATCGGATTTGGCATATCAAGTTCGACAAGCTTTTTATGGCCTAGAAGTACAACGTATTCAACGCAACCGCGAAGAATTAAAAGTGATGTTGCGTTATCCCTTATCAGAGCGTCATTCGCTCAACAATCTTGAAACCATGATGATTCGCACGCCAGATGGCGTAGAAGTACCGTTTGCAGATGTTGCCACATTAAAATCAATTAAAGGCTCATCTGTCATCCGCCGTATTGATCGAAACCGTGCCTTTACTATTACTGCCGATGTTGATAAATCCAAGGGCAATACCAACGCCATAAAATATGCAGTGAATAATTTCTTAAATGATATTTCATCCCTTTACCCTGATGTTCATTTCAGCTTCATCGGTGAAGCCAAAGAACAAGATGAATCCTTTAGCAGTCTACTCATGGGTGTTTTATTTATGTTGGTCGTTATCTATGCCTTATTAGCCATCCCATTTGCATCTTATCTACAGCCTTTTATCGTAATGTCAGTCATCCCCTTCGGTTTAGTCGGTGCCATTCTGGGACACGTAATCATGGGAATGAATCTAACCATTAATAGCATATTAGGTATGTTAGCTTTGTCGGGTGTAGTCGTTAACGACAGCCTAGTACTGATCGACCGTTTCAATAATTTGCGGCAACAAGATCAAACCGTGTCAGAGGCAATAATAAACGCTGGTTGCAGTCGTTTTAGAGCTATCTTGTTAACCTCTCTCACCACCTTTTTTGGCTTAATGCCATTAATTCTTGAACAAAACACCCAAGCACAATTTCTAATTCCTATGGCTGTATCTTTAGGTTTTGGTATTTTATTTACTACTTTAGTGACCCTGGTTTTGATACCTACTTTTTGTGTAATTCTGGAAGACTACCGCTTTCAATTTAAAAAAGTTATAAGGGGGAATACTCAAGACTAAAGACTAAAGACTAAAGACTAAAGACTAAAGACTAAAGACTAAAGACTAAAGACTAAAGACTAAAGTAACTGGAACCTCTGTTACTACACGTCATTCCCGAAGTTTGTTATCGGGAATCTAGTTTTAAACATCTGGATTGCTGCTTAGAACATGCAGGAATGACGGAGGGAGTTTAAGCGGATCTTATACCCTATTCAACAAATAACTCTGAATGAAAGCGTTTTAGTTGCCCTGTGTTTGGGTTGATTTTGTTAAGCTACACCATTACACGCACTGCATCTGCGCATTTGATAGTTCCGCCTTTAATTACTTCCGCATACACACCAACATGGGCTTTATTATGCTCTGCTGCTATTCTGAGTATTTTAGTATCTTTGGGTAGATCACCTTGTTCAAGTGTAGTCATGACACACCTTGGGCAATGGTCTGTAATTTTTAATTTCACCTCATCTCCAATAGCAACCGTTTTTCCAATCCAACCACTTTCTACAAAACCATCCTGATCTGTGTTTACGATAATATTTGGACGAAACCTTCTTGCTTCAAAACGACCCTCTGGGTATAAACGACTGAGTTCATTGAGTGTTGATGTGGTCAATAAATGAATAATTGCCAAGTCATAAAACGTTCCTTTTGGCATGTTCTCATCCGTTACCATATTCCTGTTGTCAAGTTCCGCAATATCTGGCCAATACTCTTCCAGTTGTGGGTTATCTGGCACTTGTGAGATAAATTTTACTTCTTTACCAAGTGCTTTTGACAGCATGGAATTAGCACTGTCATCATTGCTATTAACAGTTGTTCCATCAGGTAACGTAATACGAATATTGTTAGAACTACCCAAATCGTCATAACGCGAGCGAAAGGAAAACATGTTTGCCCACCTTCTGGGGTTTTTTGCACTCACTATTTTCCCTGTTTCCATATCAACTAAAGCAAATGCACGATCTCCATATATGCCTTTTTCAGTTACTTTCGTAGAACGCAATTCTTCTCCCATCATAGATTTAACTGGATACCGCCATAATGATGCAATTGTACTCATTTATTTCTCCTTTACCCTATTGTGTTTTGTTGAAAATTGTTTTGCTACATAATGCCTTACATCACCAGAAAAATAAAGATGCAGAACGAAGTGGCACAGCTTAATAAAGGTAGCGTCCCCTTTATCGGTGATTTTGCTATTCACCTTTATTTTCCTTGATTATTTTACAATCAAAGCCTGTCAAGAACCTTGATATTTCCCTAGTTTTAGTACCTCCCCAAGGCATTGTTCGCTCCCTTGGGTAACTAATATAAAGCCATCTTTTTGAGCGTGTAAATGCAACATAAAGATTGTTTTTTTCCTGAATTAAATCAACTCCGCCACTTTTTACCGCTCTATAGTCAGGAAATGTCTCATCGTCTAAACCAATAATAAAAACAATTTCAAACTCTTGCCCTTTCATTGTATGCACGGTGCTTAGGGTTAAGCCGTTGTGTTCTGATAAAGGATGTATTTTTCCAAGAGCCATCGCATTTTTAAATTGATGAAGGGATTTATTGTCGGTATTTTTTGCGTATATCTGCCAATGCTTTAAGAGTTCCTCAATATCAGCCCAAAGCATCCTTTTTTCTTCGTCATCAGTTTCCATGATTTGTTCTTTAAAATCTGACATTTGTTTAAAAAAATTATCACCGCTCTCATTTAGGGAATTTACCAAGACAATGATTTTCTTGTGTGATTCATTTTTAAGTCGCTCAATAATAGTTGGTAAATCTATTTTATTATCTGTACTCAAAGAAAGAAGTTTTAATAAACGCTGTAAATGTAGGTCATCATCTTGGTTTAATTTAACCTTTAAAGCCAGATCAAATATTTGCATTATTTTTGATTCAAACTGTAAAGCACCTGGGGTCATTTTATAACAATAGGGAATATTTAATTGTTTAAGGATTTTCTCAATAGTTTTAAACAAATATTTATTTCTTGCCAGTACCGCTATTTTTTCAAGTGTTATATCGCCTTCAATATCACTATGATTTTTCAAGCATATAAACTTCTGGATTTTACTGACGACCCACTCCGCTTCTTTTTCCTCATTTTCAGCTTTATACCGTTTAAAAACACCCTCTTTAACTAATCCTTCTATATTTTCCATCTCTGGTATAAGTTTATTTGCCGCTTGCAAAACAGCTCTTGAAGAGCGAAAGTTTTCAGTCAATTCAATAGTTTTCGGTGAAAAATCCTTAACAAACTCTTTATTCATATAGTCAGACGATGAACCATTAAAATGGTAGATTGCCTGATTTGGATCACCAACCATCATCACATTAGTTAACTCCCCATTAGTTAAATACTTTAGAAATTGATATTGAGCATTATTCATGTCCTGTGCTTCATCAATACAAATAGCGTAAAAACTTCTACGATATAAAGCGGCTACCTTTGGAAATTCTATAAAAATATTATAAGCAAGTAATAACAAATCATCATAATCAATGGCATTTTGAGCCCTTAGAGTATCTTGATAGGTGCGATACAATAAAACGATGTTTTTATCTTCCGTATGATTCTCAATATCACTTTCACTAATGAGTTGTCGTTTAACACCTGCAATAAAATTCAATGCACGGTAACTGAAACTTCTTTTTTCTTTCGTGTTTTTTTTATTGTAAGTAGCGGAATAAGAGGGGATTTGATGGATGGATTTTTCAATAAGTTCAAGCCTGTCACTTTCATTTTCAAAAATATGTGGCATTTCATCGTACCCCAATAGATGAATCCGCATCTCCAATATTGATTGGCAAAAACTATGAAATGTGCCGATAAATGTTCTTGCGCTTATATTTTCAACATCCTCCAACCGTTCTTTTATCTCCTCACCTGCTTTATTGGTAAAGGTTAAAGCTAATATTTTTTTATCTGTTTGAGAAAGTAAATAGCGGACTCTTTCTGTAAGCACTCTGGTTTTACCGCTACCAGCACTGGCTTTTACATAAATAGCACCAGCATCTGCATCAACAATGGATTTCTGTTTGCTTGATAATTCAATAGCTGAACTCATGATTCAATCTCCACTTATCTCCAATATTGACTTTATTTTAACAAACAACGCTACAATTTTTAGCGGCAGGGGTTGTGCACTTTTTGTGATTTGCTCTGCTATCGCTGGGCCAAATTGGGTTTTATTCTCTGTAATAATTTTATAGAGTTCGGCACCATCATACCCTGCTATCTCATCTTGTTTTGCTTGTCTATGCTGGTCATTGCGATAATTTTCAGATGAAATAATAGCTTGTTTAATTTCATCTGAATAGCCATCAGCCATTAGCTGTTTCTCAAAGTTATTTCCATTATCAAGAAATACGATTGATTTACCTTCATTTGATGCGCCACTGTCATTAAGCTGTTTGTTTACACTTTTAACAACATCGTATTCAGCATCACTCAATATAAGCCATGGAATATTCAACGATTTAGCAAAACGTAAAAATGGTAGGTAATTTCCATATCCTCCCACACCCACAAAATCCAGCCCCATTTCCACGGGTGTTTTAGCAAAATATTCCTCAGCAAAAATAGGGAGTGCCTGCTCTTCTGTTTCGCCTTCAAAAAACACAATCAACTTTGAAAAAAAGATTTCACCTCGACTGTTAATAACCTGTCGATTAATCTTTCTAAGCTCTTCTGACTTTAATTTTTCAATATCAATTTTTCCACAACGCACTTGTGTATCTTTATAAAAACTGCGGATCTGCTTGAGTTCTGCTGTTGCAGCAATGTAGGGTGAGTGAGTAGAAATGATCTTTTGCCCAGCAATGCTATTAATTTGACCATACAATTTTTTCTGTGCATTAGGGTGCAGATGTGCTTCTGGCTCTTCAATCGCTAATATTGGATAGAATACCGAATTTTCTTTTTTTGCATTTGTTGTTAATAAAGATATAAAGGCCTTTAAAGTAAGCAGTGATGACCAGCTTCTTGTACCCATTCCGTGATATTCCATGGAAAAACTATCTTGATTATCGCTGTAATAGATAGTTAATCCCTTGTTTAAATCTCTTATTTTCTTGGTGAATGGTGTTATCTCTATTCCGTCACTGCTTGTACCCATTGCTGAATCCAAACCTTTTAGCGTAGATTTTATAGTGGTTAAAATATCGCTACTGCTTACGGCTTTTTCATTCAAACCGCTTATCTGCTCCTCTAACTCTTTTATATCCTTAGGTGAATACTCGATTTTTGATAGCATTTTTCCAAGATAAGAGTTTCTAAGTTTGGTATCTTCTAAAATATCCCGTTGTGCATCCATATAAAAAAATGGCAGTTCGTCAAAATTAAATGCTATTTTTATGCCATTATCAGAATCAAACCAGTTTTTGTTATTTTGCAAAAAGTCACCCCATGTTTTTAAGATGCTTTGCTCTGCTTTATAGCTGTTTTTAATTTTGTCAAAAGAGACGATCGTCCGAAGAGGAACAAAACTGTTAACACCATCATCTTGTATTCTATTAGTCGTAAAAAGCCTCTCCCAACCATCGGTAAAAGCTTCAACCCGCTCGCCGTCTTTACCAGTTGGGATTATTAATACATCAATAATAATCTTACTTGCAGTATCATTACCCCGTATAAAGAAATCATCCTGACTTATAAACTGACGACTCCCAAGTGCCAGTTGTATAGCCTTTAAAAACGAGGTTTTACCCGTATTGTTCATGCCTGTTAATACCGTTGTTTTCTCAAGCTCAACTTCTATATTTTCAAGACCTCGAAACCCTGCAATACGAATCGATTTAATTAAAATGCTCATACCTCAACCTCCGCAAACACCTTGTGTTCGTTGATATAGAATTGTTTGTTTTTGGTGGTTTTGTTCATAATAGTTCCCAATATCCAGTTTTATCTGATCCCACTCGTTTTAGTTGGTTGTTCTGCTGCAATTGCTTAATCGCTCTGGCAATGGTGCGTATATCCTTGCCAAGCTGTTTTGCCATCTGTTGCCGTGTGATCTGGGTGTTTTGTGAAACCAACACAAGTATTGCCTCGATGGTTTTCATCTCTTGCAAATTTACAGGGGCGTTTACAGGGGCGTTTACAGGGGCGTTTGCAGGGGCGTTTACAGTGGCGTTTTTCTCTATTGTTTGTAAAATTGCATTCAGCATAAAGGCAATAAATACTGTTGCATTGGCTTCACTGTCGGCTTGTGCCAATGCTTGATAATAGGATTGCTGATGGTCGCGGACAACGCTTTCCAGTGGCAAATATTGGAACAGAGGGTTCCAGCGAGACAAGATCAAGGTTTGCCATAAACGACCCATGCGACCATTTCCATCCATAAACGGGTGGATAAACTCAAACTCATAATGAAAAACTGAGCTAGTAATCAGTGGGTGATGTTCACTGTTTTTAAGCCATGTTAATAAATCAGCCATTAAACCTGATACCTTATGGGCAGGCGGAGCAACATGAATGACTTTATCGCCCTTATGTATGCCTACGGATTGTTTTCTAAAATGCCCTTCGTTTTTTAACACATCCGCCATTAATAAAGTATGCGCATTAAGTAAATCCTCTACCCTGAGCGGGTCAAGCTGGTTTAACTGTTGGTAGGCAACAATCGCACCCTGTACCTCTGCTAATTCACGAGATGAGCCTAATACTCTTTTACCATCAAACAAGGCTGATACCTGTTCTTCGGTTAGGGTATTGCCTTCAATCTGCAATGTTCCGGTAATGGTTTTTATTTGATTGCTTTTGCGTAGCTGCGGAGAAAGCCAGTTTTTCTGGAGGGATAGCTCACCAATTTTTTCACTAATCAAGCTGACCTGATTTAAAATGGCTGGGGTGATTTCAAAAGGCGGCGAATAAGCTTGTTTGTTTTCTGCGATTTTGCTCATACATCCATACCTCGTTTTTTGGGTGATTGTAATTTGGGTGACCACGGGGAGGGCGACCACGGGGGCCGACCACCGTATCTTCCACCTTTTACAACTATGCCAATCGCATCTGTCTTTTCTATCCATTTCCCAGGACTAAGAACAAAACTTGTTAAACCTGCATTCATTCTAAAGTGGTCGAATTCGACCACTTTAAAATTTGAATTATGTATTTGTTCCCAAGTGCCTATAAATTCAATAGTTCCTCTGTTGCGAATCCAATTTTTAATGATATCTGCGGCTCTGGAGTCGCCATCTTTTGATTTTGCAATATCTGTTAATGATATAAAATCTTCTTTGTTGCTTTGAAAAGTTGAGACAAGAATTCCTTTTACCTCAATAAGCGCATTCTTTTTGCTCATATTAACGTCCATTTTGAGCAGGTTGAATTCGACCTGTTGTTTTTAAAATCAAACGAATTCAAATGCTTTAATTGTGGCAAACTCTCCATGATTAGCTTAGTCATCAATAAACTCGCCCTCACCTGCTTTTAGTTTGGTGTACAACTCCTCGAAAGCATCAGAGATATATTTGAGAAAAATCAAGCCCAAAACAATATGTTTGTATTCGGCAGCGTCTATGTTTTTTCTAAGTTTATCTGCCGATTTCCAAAGTTGTTTTTCTAGCGATTCTACTGCTTGTTTATTCTTTGCCATCATATTCTCTGTTGGTTTTTTTGCTATTAGCAGGTGATTATTTTGCATGGTTAACGGCAAAATAATTAACAGCAAAAATTGTGACGCTTTTAATGGTCAGATGCAAGCATTTGTTATGTAACATTTACTATGCCTCTACATTTTTGGGGGGGTTGAACACTCCAAAATTTATTTCCAATATTTTGTACTGCTATGCTCAATATTGTCTTCTATTTACGTTACCACCTCCCCTGACTTGTTTTTTTTGCTGAATATTCCAGATTGATAAAAAAGCTAAGAAAGCTGTCTTAATTATAGGACGGGATAATTTATATAAAACCATTTAAAGCATTCAAAATTCACTCAATAGCTAACAAAATTGATACAGTTATTAAAATATTAATTGTTTTGAATGTTTTATTTTAAGATCGTTATTATGGAGTAACGGTAGTAAAACTTTCTGAATAAAGTATTCAAATAATCAGCTTTGTGCAGGAGATTTTTTTATGAAAAAAGTGTTAGTCACGGGTGCAACAGGACAAATAGGTTCAGAACTTACTCTGGCTTTACGCCAAAGCCTTCGGTTTAGCAGTGTTATTGCTGCGGGTTATAGTCAGAAAGACAATATAGAAGCAACAGAAGCCAGCACTGATATTGCCTTTGATATAAGAGATCGGGCAACATTAAACAAAGTTGTCCCAAAATACCATATTGACACCATATTCCATTTAGCATCACTGTTATCAGCCGTTGCCGAAGAGCGACCACAAGAAGCCTGGGATATTAATATGACTGGTCTGTTCAATGTACTGGAAGTAGCTCGTTTAAACCAATGTGCTGTCTTTTTCCCTAGCTCCATTGGTGCATTTGGTCCAAAAACGCCAGCAACACCCCGCAAGATACTATTCAAAGGCCTACTATGTATGGTGTAACCAAAGTCTCAGGTGAATTGCTTTGTGATTACTATCAAAAACATTATGCAGTTGATGTCAGGGGTTTACGCTATCCTGGTTTAATTTCATATAAAACACAAGCAGGAGGCAGTACAACCGATTATGCAGTAGACATATTTTATGCCGCCTTACAATGCCAGTCTTACTGCTGCTTTCTTAAAGCAGATACGCAATTAGATATGATGTATATGCCAGATGCTGTAAATGCTTCAATCAGTCTTATGCAAACGGATAGCAAGCATTTAACTCATCATAATGCTTTTAATATCACAGCGATGAGCATTACACCTAAACAATTAGCGGCTGAAATAAAGCAGTATATCCCTGAATTTAAAATAAGCTATCAAGTTGACCCAATCAGGCCAGCCATTGCAGACTCATGGCCAAAACATATAGATGATAGTTGTGCTCAGAATGAGTGGGGATGGCATCCCCAATATACATTGTCAGCTATGGTAAAAGATATGCTGGATAAGTTGGCGAATAAATTATCGGGAGACTGTCATGTCACTGGATAAAATTGAATTATTACCGTATTAAGTGGTTTTTGCAATGAATCAAAACCTTAAAAAATATCGAGATAAAAGAATCAAAGGGGTCGATTGAAGTTCCAGCCGATTCAAAGGTCAGTTTATATCAAAGTTCAGTGCTTTGTCAGAGTTCATCGAACACTTGGCAACGGCATCTGATTTTGGCGTATGTGCCAAACTCAATTGACACCTGTTACGTTATTGGTTGCATTTAATAAATGATACAGAACTTTAAGCATAAGGGTCTAGAATTATTCTTTAAAACTGGTCGCAAATCAGCCATACAAGCAAAGCATATAAAGCGGCTCCAATTAATTCTTGGTCGTCTTAATGCTGCTTCATCACCTAGTGATATGGATTTACCAGACCTGTTCCTGCACCAACTCACAGGTAATCGAGCAAAAATTTGGTCTGTACGTGTAAGTGAAAACTGGCGTGTGACATTTTGTTTTAATGGATCTCACGCTGAAATTGTAGATTATGAAAACTATCATTGAGGCTATCTTATGTTAATGCACAATCCCACACACCCCGGCAAAGTTTTAAAAGAACTTTGCATCGAGCCTTTAGGCTTAACTGTAACTGAGGCAGCTAAAGGACTTGGTGTTAGCCGCAAAACATTATCAACCATTCTTAACGGTAAATCGGGGATAAGTCCCGAAATGGCTGTGCGCTTATCCATTGCATTTAATACCTCATCTGAGAGTTGGTTAAACCAGCAATCCCAATACGATCTTTGGCAGTTTGAGCAGCATCGTAAAGAACTGCATGTTATCCAATTATCAGTAACAAAGGCGTAATGAGGAGATAATTATGAAAAGTGGCAAAACAGTGTCCATCTTGCAAGCAAGTTAATGTTGTAGGGGTATAGCAAGTTTGGAGTCAAGGGTGTTGATGGCTCTGTAGTACAAACTACGGTTATTGATTTTTGAGACCTCAGCATAACTCTGGCGATGAGAAAAAAACGATATAATTTTTCAGGTTTTAGTCAAAATACAAGTGTAATAGTAAGCTATTGCACGTTATTTTGGCTGAAAGATGAAAAACTTCTAGCCTTTTTTATCCGTTCATGAGTTATGCTGAGGTCTCTTTTTGCTAAGATACTTACCCGACTTGCTGTTAAATCGGTAGAATAGCTGATTTTTTATCGAATACATTTATACACCATGCGTACTTCTCAATTTCCTCTTAGCACTGTCAAAGAAATTCCTGCGGATGCTGAAATTTCCAGCCATAAACTAATGATTCGAGCAGGTTTAATTCGTAAACTAGCAGCGGGTTTGTATACCTGGTTGCCTTTAGGATTAAGAGTGTTGCGTAAAGTAGAAAAAATCACTCGAGCGGAAATGGAAAAAGCAGGTGCTTTAGAGGTATTAATGCCTGTTTTGCAGCCTGCTGAACTCTGGCAAGAAACAGGACGCTGGGAGCAATACGGCCCAGAATTAGCACGTTTAAAAGACCGTCATGATCGTGATTTTTGCCTAGGTCCAACGCATGAAGAAATCATTACTGATCTGGCTAGAAACGAGTTAAAAAGCTACAAACAATTACCGATCAACTATTATCAAATTCAAACCAAAGTACGTGATGAGATTCGTCCTCGCTTTGGTATTATGCGCTCTCGTGAATTTATCATGAAAGATGCTTACTCATTTCATTTAGATCAAAAGTCTTTACAAGCAACCTATGATGTCATGTATCAGGCATACAGTAATATATTTAATCAATTAGGATTAAAGTTTTGTGCTGTTATCGCAGATTCCGGTTCTATAGGTGGTGCAATATCGCATGAGTTTCATGTACTGGCAGATTCGGGCGAAGATGCCATAGCCTTTTCTACTGAAAGTGACTATGCCGCAAATATACAAAAAACAGAGGCCATTATGCCCTCTGCTTCACGCTCTTCTGCCATAGCAGAACTAACGCTAGTTGATACCGCTAAACAACATAGCATTGAAGAGGTCAGTCAATTTTTTAACATAAAGGCTCAACAATGCTTAAAAACCTTAATTGTTAAGGGTGAGAATGATCAATTAATTGCATTATTATTACGTGGAGACCATGAACTTAACGAACTTAAAGCAGAAAAATTAGAAGCGGTACTTTCACCTTTAGAGTTTGCCAGTGATGAACAAATTCTTGCCAGTTGCCAATGTAAACCTGGTTCAATTGGCCCTATTGGGTTGAATATCACTGTAATTGTAGACCGTAGCGCTAGCCTACTGTCTGATTTTGTTTGTGGTGCCAATCAAAATGAAAAGCACTACACAGGCGTAAATTGGGGAAAAGACCTGCCCTTACCTCAACAAATTGAAGATATTCGTATGGTAGTTGAAGGTGACCCAAGTCCCGATGGAAAAGGCTTAATCACCCTTGCCCGTGGTATTGAAGTAGGTCATATTTTTCAATTAGGTGATAAATACAGCAAAGCAATGAAAGCCTGTGTTATCAATGAAGCAGGCAAAAACCAAACCATGATTAT
Organism: Methylococcales symbiont of Iophon sp. n. MRB-2018; assembly: GCA_003666325.1. Lineage (GTDB taxonomy): Bacteria > Pseudomonadota > Gammaproteobacteria > Methylococcales > Methylomonadaceae > QPIN01. Next base: position 36,425 of record QPIL01000118.1, on the reverse strand, counting down.
GGGTTGCTACGGTATAGGCATTTCCAGAATTGTAGCTGCTGCTATCGAACAAAGCCATGATGATAAAGGGATCATCTGGTCGGCTAATTTAGCCCCATTTCAAATTGCTTTATGCCCGATGAATATGCATAAATCGGAGCGCTTAAAAGTAGCTGTTGATAGCCTCTACCAACAACTGCTTAACGCAGGCTTTGAAGTATTACTCGATGATCGTAAAGTACGTGCAGGTTTTATGTTCTCAGATATGGAACTCATTGGCATTCCGCATCGCCTAGTCTTGGGTGAAAGATCCTTGGATGCTGGTACTATTGAATATAAAGCCAGAACAGATAAAGACAGCGAGGACATTGCGCTTAATGGAATTATTGAATTTTTAACAGAAAAAATGGGGACTCAAGATTCAAGACTCAAGACTCAAGACTCAAGACTCAAGACTCAAGACTCAAGACTCAAGACTCAAGACTCAAGACTCAAGACTAAAGACTAAAGACTAAAGACTAAAGACTAAAGAATCAGGACTTAGTCCTTAGTTCTTAGTCCCTGACTACCCACTCATAAAACTCAGTCAGAGTAGGATCGCATTTAATACATGTTGAACCACAACCAGAACCTATGGGCAATTGACGCACTTTACCTTTCTTCATCCATTGGGCTAACATGCCTCTGAGCGCATCAGCATCTACATCAAAATGAATCACTAATTCATTTAAGGTCACTCTTTTTTTTTCTTTAAGATAATTTCTTAGCTCAGATAAAATCATTACTTTTCTGTTCTATTTCTGCAATTTGAAAAGATTTTCCGTAACACCACAAAGCAAACAAGACGACGATAAATGCAATAATAAGCCCTACTATCCATTGTGTAGAATAAGCAGGGTGTTGTGAGAAAGTTGCTACTTGATAAAAAATAGTAGCTGACATATAGGCCAATCCCGTGGTCCAAAAAAGCACAAACAATGCCCAACTAGCGTTTGTTTCCCGATATATTGCAGTCGTTGCGGCAACACACGGTGCATAAAGTAAGATAAACAATAGATAGGCAAAAGCACCTGCCTGACCATCAAAACTGGCTTTCATTGCCGAAAAAGTACCGGTATCAACATCCTGATCTGCAGCAGCCATATCTAGGGACGATACATCGCCTATATTCAATCCTAAAGGATCAAGAAGGTTACCAGCAACGGCAGTAATATTCTCAGGAATCGTGGCAAAAGCTTCTAATAGTGCAGCAGATAAGCTAAACACCTGTTCCTCTTTATCACCTTCAACTGTAGCCATTTGACTATACAACGCATCTAAAGTACCAACCACGGCCTCCTTAGCTAAAACACCAGTAAAAATACCGACCGTTGCCGGCCAATTGTCTTTCTCAATACCCATCGGTTTAAATGCAGGGGTTAAAGATCTACCAATTTCGCTGAGTACCGATGTTTGACTATTTTCCTGACCAAAACTACCATCTACACCCCATGAGTTTAAAAAATTTAAAACCAGAACCATTGGCACAATTACTTTTCCTGCGCTAAAAATAAAGGCTTTAAGCCGATCCCAAGTTTTAATAGAAACACCTTTAATCGTGGGCATATGATAAGTGGGTAACTCCATAATAAACGCTGTTACATCCGTTTTAAAAAGAGTATGTCTCATAATCAATCCAGTAATAACGGCAACAATAATACCTAGTAAATACAGTCCAAAAACTAGGTTCTGCCCACCTACTGGAAAAAATGCAGCAGCAAATAAAGCATATACCGGTAATCTAGCGCCACATGACATAAAAGGGTTCATTAAATTAGTCAATATACGATCACTTTGTTTATCTAATGTACGTGTTGCCATAATGGCGGGGACATTACAACCAAACCCTACAATCATCGGTACAAAGGCTTTGCCCGGCAAACCTATCATCACCATAAACCGATCCATCACAAAAGCCGCTCTGGACATATAGCCCGAATCTTCTAACGCTGATAAAAAGATAAATAAAAAACCGACAATAGGTATAAAGGTAGCCACAACCTGAACACCACCACCTAAACCATTAGCAATTAATACTACCAACCATTCAGGAAAACTTAGATGCGTTAATACAACACTAAGACCATCTACCGTAATTGCACCTACGGCAAGATCAAAGAAATCTATAAAAGCACTACCAACGTTAATGGTAAGCATAAACATGGCATACATGACTAATAAAAAGATAGGGATGCCAAGGAATTTATTTAATACAATTCTGTCAATTTTATCTGATATATGTCGCGATACTTCATTTAAACGGCAAACACTTTTCCGTGTTAACGCATTAACGAAACCATAACGTGCATCGGCTGCTAAAATATCAATTTCATCTTCTGTTTCTTGCTCAATTGATAACTGTAATGCTTTTACATCAGATGTCACTTGTTCGCCAGCAATACCTTTAGCTAAGGTATCCTCTTCCAATAAACGTAAGGCTAACCATCTTAAATCACATCGACTGTTCTCAGCCTGATCCATTAACTGCAAAGATAAACTGGAAATTGCTTTTTCGATGGCATTACAGTACTGAATTTGTATTTCTGGAACCGAAATATTGTCAACCGCTTTGTTAATTTCAATCTGCAATTGCTCCAACCCCATGCCCGTTGAAGCTATAATTGGAACAACAGGACATGCTAATTGTTTTGCAATACAATCTAGGTCAATTTTAATTCCACGCCGCTTAACCTCATCCATCATATTGAATACCAATATCATTGGTACACGCATTTCAATAAGTTGTGATGTCAAATATAAATTTCTTTCTAAGTTAGATGCGTCAATAATATTAATAATCAAGTCAGACTGATTTGATGCGACATAATCTCTAGCTAATTTTTCATCCAGAGAAACATCATCATCTGTAGATTCTAATGAATAGGTACCTGGTAAATCAACAACTGCTATCTGCTTTTTGCTATAACTATATTCTCCCGTTTTCTTTTCAACGGTCACTCCTGACCAGTTCCCAACCTGTTGTCTAGAACCTGTTAGAGCATTAAATAATGTGGTTTTACCGCAATTGGGATTACCTACAACGGCGATACTAAAATCAGTCATATTTTCTCAATCAATAACACTTCTGTTTCATTTTTTCGCAAAGTAAGGGAAAACCCACGTATCTTAATTTCAATCGGGTCACCTAAAGGGGCATGGCGAATAACATCAAATTCAGTACCTGGTGTCAAACCCATAGCTAACAGACGTTTGCGATACGCCTTAGCCATTTTATTAAAGCCGATGACTTTAGCTTTGTCACCGACAATCAATGTTTTTAAACTTACTGACATGGTTAAATACAACCCTTTTCAAGTTGAAAAATAAAGTAAAAATTAAAAATAATGTAAGTGGTAATAATTCTCATTTAGATATGACTATAGCATAGAGTAAAATCTTAATCTAGATCTGAACAACTCAATCAAGGGTAATTCACTATGCTAAGGCAATTTGCAACAAATATCTTACCCGTCTGGTGCTTTTTTTTATCTATGTCAGGCGTTGCAACTTAGGGAGTTTACTTAGTCAACCCTTAAAAATACAACAATCATCTGATTTATAACAATAATTTAAACAAAAACCATAGAAAAAAAGCAGCGTTTAGTAAAATAACGGCTATTTCTTGGTCGTTTTGCTGATAAAACATACTAATAAAATCAACCCCAAACACAGAGCAACTAAACCTCTTTCATTCAGAGTTATTTGTTGAGCATGGTATAAGAGCCGCTTCACTCCCCGTCCTGCATGTTCTAAGCAGGAATCCAGATACTGTCTTAACTGGTGCGTGGGCAAAGATTGTTCCAGACAATCTTACTGCATTTCCACCATCCTTGGCGGGCAAACGCACCCTACTTCTAATAAAAAATCAAGGAGTCTTTAGTCTTTAGTCCTGAGTCTTTTTAAGGCTTGACTAACTATAAGAGACCTCAGCATAACTCATGAACGGATAATCAATGTGTTGATCCTATTTTTATGGGGATTATTGATAGCTTGAGGGGGAATTTAGTTGTTAAATATATTCTTGCATTTTGATATATTGTGCCATTTTTCTGTTGGCTACAAATTGCTTAATTGGAAACAATAAAATAACTATAATCATCTGAATTACAAAGTAATTATGGAGGCTGCGGCCGGAGTCGAACCGGCGTAGATGGCTTTGCAGGCCACTGCATAACCACTTTGCTACGCAGCCTTAGAATGGTAAATTGATAACAATAAAAAAGCCGCGATAAACGCGGCTTTTCAGAGTTTATTGGAGCGGGAAACGAGATTCGAACTCGCGACCCCAACCTTGGCAAGGTTGTGCTCTACCAGCTGAGCTATTCCCGCAAATCAACTTATCAGAGCATTATAATTTATTTATATACCTTGTCAATACTCTATTTTAGATTATTAATAAGCGTCCAACCTTTTTGACCTACACATTCACCTGCCAACATTTCCACTTCAGCAAATTTAGTTGTTTTAAAAGCTTTTTGTATTTGTATCACTTTAACTTTAGTTCCTTGTGGCATATGTTTACATCCACCCTCACGATCTTCAGCCTCAGTATCATCATAAGCAGCCAAAGAACCAGGAACAGAAACTAATCTAATCGTTGCTTTTACATCATAACGATTATTAACCCCTCTTAACTCATAAGTTTGTCCTATAGAAATGTTACCTATTTTAAATTCGGTAAGACTCTTTTTGACACTGCTACCACCGCTCATCATTAAGGCAAGTATAACTACGACCAAAACACCAATAGCACCAAATAAAACCTTGGGGTTCGACTCTTTTAATTCCAATACTTTTGAAACTGCATTAGAAATTGCATTAGACACTGCTTTTGCTTTATTAGAACTCTTATCATCACTCATTTTTTTCCTCTCTATATGAAATTTTTTAACCCTATGAAAAACAAGGTATTGATAGGGTTATTTATTATTATTATTATTGAATCGCTAAAGGTACCACGCTGGTAAAACTTTTCAAGTACTATTTTTTGAATGGAAGTGTTGCACTTATGGGTTAAATTCGCCAGTGTTGTTTTTAACCATTGTATTAAGGAGACCTCAGCATAAAAAAACACTTGATAGCTAATTAGAAATTTTTATAGTTTTATAGTTTTATATCGAATATAAAAATCAAGAAATCACCTTTAAAGCACTCATGCCATTTGGTTTTTTAATCATTTTTATCTGTGTTTTAATCCGCTTACGTACACTTTCAACGTGGGAAATAACGCCCACTGTTTTTCCGTGTATTTTTAAACTTTCCAGCGTTGTCATAGCCACATAAAGTGCTTCGGCATCTAAATTACCAAAACCCTCATCCAGAAATAAAGAATCCAAAGCATGGCCATTACTAGCCATTTCTGCTAAGCCCATTGCTAACGCCAAGCTAACGATAAAACTCTCCCCACCAGATAATGTTTTAGGTAAACGCCTGACATTTTTTTGTTTGCTATCTTCTATTTCCAGTGCCAGACCATGTTCACTCTCAGCTTTTCGCAAAAAATAGCGTCCACTAATTTTCTCTAACACCTGATTGGATTCGGATAATAATTTATCTGCCATCCCTTCCAGCACTTTATGACGAAAGTGTATGCCATTATCTTCCGAGATAAATTTAATTTCTTTCTCACTGGCTTTGACTTTTTCTTTTTGCTGGGTCACTTTTTGCAAAAGTGCATCATACTTTTCTTGCATGATATTTTGTTGTTTTAATTTGTTCTGTAATGTATCTATTTCCTGTTTTGTAATATGTAATTTTTCTTTCATGGATTTATCTAAAGGTAACAACCCATCTTCTTTTTTATCCGTTAAAAGCATCGCTTTTTCTTTATCCAGTTCTGTTTGAGATTGCTCTATGCCTTTCCCTATTTTATTAACTCGTTGGGTCAATTCTAAGCGTGTCTGTAACACATACCCTTTGTCTTTAACTAATTCAACACCCTCTCTCAACATATTCAAATCACCTTGAGCCAGATCTTGACTGCTTTCTAGCAGATTTTGTTTTAAGGCCGCTGAATCTTTTTCTTGTTGCCCATAAATAACTTCTTTATCGGCAATTAATCTTTGTTTTTCTAGTAGCGACAAATGCAAACCAGCTAACTCTTGTTGTTGATCCAATGCTGTATTTTTTTCAATATCTTTTGTTAGTTGTTCAATCTTAAACAGCGATTCCGCTGTTTTTGTTTCTAAACTTTGCAGTTGTTCTAATAAGGTTTTTGCATGTACTTTTCTTGAATTATAGGCTTGTTTGCGTGCATTTAAGTGTCGAATCAATTCATCTTCTTTAATTTTTTTACTCGGTTTTTTTTCACCTAATACATTAAGTTGTTCAGTAATTTTTGTTTCTAAAGTTTTTACATCTTGCTGAATGCTGGAAACCTTTTGCTCTAACTCAGCAGACTCATCCGGGCGAGTATTTATTTCAGAAGTTAAAACTTTAATCTCTTTACTCAAACGAGCTAAGTTATTTTTGTTAAGCTCAATCGTTTCCTTTGCTTCAACCATCACTGCTTGCTGCTTGGAATATTTCTTAATCAGCGTATTCAAAATAGATAATTCAGATTTTTTTTCCTTAACTAATTCTTTAATAGCTGAAACTTTTTCAATATCTAAACCCATACCAGCAACATTTAACTTGTTTGCTAGACTATTCCACTGAGAACAAATGACTTCTAATTTACCCGCTTTTTCCTTATCGATTTTTACTTGGTTTTTAGAAATTGCAATTTGTTTAACCAAACTGCTTGCCTCTGTATTCAGATATTTAAGTTTTTTGCGTTGTTCAAGCAATATTTGTTTTGAATTTGAAACAGCGGGCGGATACTTTAGATAGGGGTGATCCAGAGCGCCACATAAAGAACACGCTTTATCCTCTTTTAAATGCTGTCTATCTCCCTCCATTTTTGATAACAATGCTTCATTAAAGACAGCGGCTTCCAAGATGATGATGATTCTTTGCTCTTTACCGATTTCCAGTTGCAATTGCTCAGCTTCCTGCTTTAATTCGTATGCTTCTCTATCAGCACCTTTAGATTGAAATAAGCTTTCTAAAAATCCTTTGTTACCCATTTTGGAATTGACATTAGCAAGATCGCTTAACTCTTGAAATTGTTCAAGTCTTTCTTGTTGTTGCAGTTTTATTTCATATAACTGTTGCAATGAATAACCCTCACTCATTGTTTCTAACAGTTGTTCATCTGCTTTAATCTGAGCCTCTAAATCTACACTTTTTTTAGTCAAGGATTCACTATGTTCTTTAGATTGTTTTAATCCTTTTGAGGTGTTTTTTGACCAATTTAAAAATACTTGCTGCTTTTCTGTCGCTTCAGCCAGTGTCTGTTTAAGAAGTGATAAACGAGTAAATTCAGGAAATTCATTGAGTAAATGTTGATCCACTGCATGTTCTTGCAACCAGACCTCGCCCTCTTCTAGGGTGGTTTTATATTCAACAGCTTGCTGGTTCATTGATTGAATTAAAGCATTTTCTTGTACTAATGCTAAGTTCAAGGCATTCAATTTCAACTTAATTTTTTCTATACTAGCTTTTTGTTCTGATAAGGATGTGTTGTGGGTGCTGGCTGTATTAACATCAAACTCGTGCTCATTCAGTTGTTTTTGCAATAAATCCAGTTCACTACGATAAGAATCCAGTGTTTTCCGACTTTGTTCTGTATCAGAAAGCTTATTATCAAGTATTTTTAAATCATCTTCAAATCGCTTGACCACTTGCATGGATTCAATTTTATCCAGTTTTCTCTGGTTTTCTTCTAACTGTGTATCTAATAGTTTTTGCTGATGCGTCAAAGTTTTAGACTGACTTTGCAAATTACTCACTTTCTGTACAGAAACTAACTGCTGATGTATTTCCTGATATTCTTGTTTTAGCTCAAGATACTGTTGTTGAAAATCAGCTAAATCCAGTTCGTTGGCTTCTCTACTCACAGCATCTACAATGGGGATGGCATTAAGATCTTGTTGTAATATCTGTAATTGCGTTTGAGCGACTTTGTTTTTTTCTTCTGCCTGATTCTTAAGGGTATGATAAATATCAGAACCACTGATTTTCTCCAGAATATCCATCCGCTCACTATCAAGTGCATTTAGATAAGCAGAAAAATCGCCTTGAGCCAAAATCATGGATTTACTAAACTTATGGAAATCCATCCCTGTTATTTCAGCCACACGACTTCTTACTTTTTGCGTACTTTGCTCTATAAGTTGCGCACTGTCATTCAAATGATGTAATGTCATTTCTGGTGCCAATAAATCCCCCTGAGCTTTGTTTCTATCTCTCTTAACATACCAGCTTGAACGATAGCTATTACCCGCTAATTCAAACTCAACCTCTGCAAAACTTTCCGTCGTGGCTTTAGTCATTACATGATCAGCTGGGCGATCAAAACGAAATGTTTCTCCATATAAGGCTAAAGTGATGACATCTAAAATACTCGATTTACCTGAACCATTAGGGCCTGTAATGGCAAAAACACCCGACTCAGACAAGGGTAGCTGATCAAAATGAATGCGATTTTCGCCTTCCAGTGAATTAATATTCTTAAAATAAATATTGAGTATTTTCATAGGTCTATGTTGAATAGAGGAGCCATTAAATTTTAGTTTTCCACCACGTCAGCGAATTTTTTTTAAATGATTAATTAAACCATTGGTTGAGCTATCATGACTACTGGCTTTATCTTTATTCTGCAGTTCTGGAAAAATAACGCCAGCCAAAACTTTTCCTAATTCAACACCCATCTGGTCAAATGAGTTGATATTCCATATTGCCCCTTGGACAAACACTTTATGTTCATATAGAGCAATTAATGAACCCAGTGTTTTTGCTGTTAATTGTTTAAATAAAAATGAATTAGTGGGTATGTTTCCAGGGAAAACTTTGGCATTAACCCGAATACTATCGTGTTCGGACAGGTCAAGTTCGCTGATGACCTGTTCTGCCGTTTTTCCCTGCATCAAGGCTTGGGGTTGAGCCAGAAAGTTAGAAATCAACATATTGTGATGGTCTGGCAGGTCATGATAACTTGTTGCTGGTACTAAAAAGTCGCAGGGGATCAATTTTGTACCCTGATGGATAAGTTGGTAAAAGGCATGTTGTCCATTAGTGCCTGTTTGACCCCATATAATAGGGCCAGTCTGATAATCTACTGCATTTCCTTCAACATCAACGCTTTTACCATTACTTTCCATATCCCCTTGTTGCATAAAGGCAGGAAAATACCGTAGATAATGACCATACGGTAAAATAGCCTGGCATTCGGTTTTAAAAAAATTGTTATACCAAACACCTAGTAGCGCCATAATAACGGGGATATTCTGTTTGAAAGGTGTTAGCCTAAAGTGTTCATCAACATCATGAGCACCGTCTAATAGTTTTTCAAAGTTATCCATGCCAATGGCTAAAGGGATGGATAAGCCGATGGCTGACCAAAGAGAAAAACGACCACCAACCCAATCCCAAAATTCAAATGTATTTTCTGGAGCAATACCAAATTCAACGACTTTTTCCGTATTCGTTGAAATAGCCACGAAGTGTTTATCGACTGCATTTTGGTCTGATAATGCATTGACCAGCCAGCTACGAGCTGAAATGGCATTGGTTATGGTTTCTTGGGTAGTAAATGTTTTTGATGCGATTAAAAACAGAGTGGTCTCTGGGTTCAATTTGTTTAGCGTGCTAAGTAAGTCGGCTTGTGCAACATTAGAGACAAAGTGTGTTTGAATTTTATTTATCGAGTAAGGCTGTAAAGCCCTAACAACCATTCTTGGCCCTGAATCAGAACCCCCTATACCAATATTAACCACATCAGTCATCACTTTACCGGTAAACCCACGCCAGCTACCCGAATGAACAGCATCACAAAAACGCCGCATTTTTTTTAAAACCCGCCTTACATCGGCATTAATATCTCGACCATCCACTAAGATAGGGCGGTTACTGCGATTCCTCAATGCGATATGCAAAACAGCTCTATCTTCACTTTGGTTGATTTTTTCACCTGCAAACATGGCTTTGATTTTTTTATCTAATTGTCTTTGTTTGGCAAGTTCCAGTAATAACGGTAGCGTTTTATCAGTTATTCTATTTTTAGAATAATCGAAAAGAATATCGTTGAAGCATAAAGAGAATTTATCAAAACGATGAATATCATCAGCAAACATGTCTCTCATGTGTAAATTAGAGATGTCATGAAAATGATTTTGAAGATCATGCCAAATGGCTGATTTTATGAGTGATGACATTAAAGTGACTCCGTTATTTAATGATGTGAAAGAATGGCTTATGTGTTGAATTGTACGCTAATTAGTCAATCCTTAAAAACCCAAACTAAAAAATATATAAAAAGGACTCAAGACTCAAGACTCAAGACTCAAGACTCAAGACTCAAGACTCAAGACTCAAGACTAAAGACTAAAGACTAAAGACTAAAGACTAAAGACTAAAGACTAAAGACTAAAGACTAAAGGCTTAGGGCTGTTTTGCTAAAAATATATTTTAGACGTGGAATTTATTGATGCTGTAAATGGGCAATTACTCAGTGCAACGAAAATAAATAGCGTTTATTCGGAAAAACAAGCTATAAAAAGTATTCAAAGACCGATGGTCAGGGTAAAATCGATTGTGCTTTGAGTCATAAATTGATTTATCAAAAGATGGTGATGATATTGAGACAGCATTGATTCTTGAATACAATGTCCAATTTGACAATGCGTTGCTAAATTGTTTGGCAGAAATTGATAATTTCCCAAAAACTGGGAGCTAATGCTTTTAGGGTGTCGTAGTCCTGTAGGGTATATTCCAGCAAAACACAGTTTTTGGTTTAGCAAAAAGTTAAACCAAGCACACAGGGTAAGGATATTCGCTGAAACCACCTATGGAACGCATGGCTATTGTTTAAATAACCGTGGTGCTAGAAAATTAATACCGTATTTGCAAGCAATATCGCGCCCAATAGATCATTTTATGAACAATGATAAATATATTAATTTATACGCTGTGCAAAATCCTGTCATTCTCTCAGATGAAATATCAGCACAGATGAGTGCAATCTGTGCTGATAGGGAAGAAATGTTTAGACGCTATCCATTCATCCTTCCAAAGACCCCGCTAAACAAACTGATTACGTTTTTGAAGTCATATTTGTTTAGCTCAAAACTCAGAGATGTCTTGGGTACAAAGCAATTTATCGCGTTAATCGCTGTTTTTTTGTAAAAGAATCACCCTTGCGCCGATATTTTTAAAAATTCAATGTCAACATTGGTATCCATTTATATTTCAACTCAATAGCTACCTATGTTTACACCTTTTATGCTCAGGCGAGTGCGTTTATGAGTCAAATTCACCAAATAAAAAAAGAATTTAAAAATGAGTTTAGCGATATTTGATCTTGATAACACTCTTATTTCAGATGATAGCGATTATTTATGGGGACAATTTCTTGTTGACCAAGGTATTGTTGATAAAGAGCAATATGAAGAAGCCAATGCCAAATTTTATCAGGATTATAAAGAAGGGAAACTGGATATTAGCGCATTTTTACATTTTTCATTAGCACCATTAGCTCTCCACAAGGCTGAAAAAATGCATCAGTGGCGAGAACAATTTATCACCGAAGTGATTAAACCTATTCTGCTAAAACCTGCTATTCGTTTGGTCAATAAACATCGCTTTAAAGGTGATACTGTCATGGTGATTACCGCCACCAACCGATTTATTACCGAACCTATTGTAAAATTATTTGGTATAGATAATCTGCTTGCAACCAAGCCAGAATTTATTGATGGTCAATATAGTGGAAATTTCCTTGGTACTCCCTGTTATCAAGAGGGTAAAGTCACATTGCTGGAAGAATGGCTAGAATCTTCATCAGAAACATTAGAAGACAGTTGGTTTTACACTGATTCTCATAATGACTTGCCATTATTACAACGAGTAGATAACCCTGTTGCCGTAGACCCTGATGATAAATTACGGGAGTATGCCCGTAAGAATGGCTGGTCTGTTATTAGTTTGAGAAATAACGTAGTGACACTGGGTACGATATAAGTTTGAATTTATTCTTAAACTTTGAATAAATTCGCATTTAATTAGTCAACCCTTAAAAACACAACAACCCTCTGATTTATAACAATAAATTAGACAAAAAAAGCAGTATTTGGTAAATAACGGCTATTTCTTGGTCGTTTTGCTGATAAAACATACTAACAAAACCAACCCCAAACACAGAGCAACTAAAGCTCTTTCATTCAGAGTTATTTGTTGAATAGGGTATAAAATCCGCGTCACTCCCTCCGTCATTCCTGCATGTTCTAAGCAGAAATCCAGGTGTTTAAAACTAGATTCCCGATAACAGACTTCGGGAATGACGTATGGTAACAAAGGTTTCAGTTACTTTAGTCTTGAGTCTTGAGTCTTGAGTCTTGAGTCTTGAGTCTTGAGTCTTGAGTCTTGAGTCTTGAGTCTTGAGTCTTGAGTCTTGAGTCTTGAGTCTTGAGTCTTGAGTCTTGAGTCTTGAGTCTTGAGTCCTTAGTCCTTAGTCTTTTTTAAACTTTTATGCTTTCAGCAATTGCGTTAAAAGCCTCAACACGTTCTTTACCGTGCTTGATTAAATCCAGACCAATTCCTACAATCATGTCAACTAAACTTGGGGTTTTGTATACGATCATGCCTAGATAAGCAACTATCGGTATTGCTACTGCCGCACCTATCATACCCCCTAGACCAACAACATCCATGACTTTAATAATCAATACCACCAAATCCAAAGGCACTAGAATCATTGCTCCAAAATAGGCTAAAACCATAAATGTAAAAAAAACAAATACAACAAATTGAAAAAGCCTTACCAGAGCAATATTAATTTTATTCATCATTTGAAAATCCCTGAAAAATTAAACCTAAAACAATATAAAACCGCTGATTATATACTCATTGTAATAAACAATCCTTATTTTTAGTAACTACTCAACTTATTAATTCAACACTAAAAGTCCTATTGATAAATTGAGTCCTATTGCTCGTTATTTTGGCTGAAAGATGGAAAAATTCTAGCCTTTTTTATCCGTTCATGCGTTATGCCGAGGTCTCAGTAAGATAATTGAGATAAAAACTATACGTTTAAATCAAGTATCAGTCAGACCCGTTTTAAAGCAGAAAAAATCAAAATACCTACACGCTTGACAGAGCACTCGGAGCCATAAAGTATATGGGTTTCTTTAAAATTGGTTAGAATATACTTTAATTCCCAAACTATTAACTATAACCTTAACACTGTTTATTAACAGTGCAGCTGGAGAACCAATGAATATTCACGAGTATCAGGCTAAACAACTGTTTCAAGCCTATGGCATTCCTTCACCACAAAGCAAACAAGTAACAACGGCAGCCGCTGCTGTTCTAGCCACTAATGAAATAGCAGGCAACGCTTGGGTTGTTAAAGCACAGGTACATGCTGGCGGACGTGGCAAAGTGGGTGGTGTAAAAGTAGCCCAAAATACTGATGAAGTAAAACAATTTGCCACTGAGATGATAGGAAGTCGCCTAGTCACCAAACAAACAGGTGAAGAGGGATTACCGATAGAATCCGTTTTAATAGAAGCAACTTCAGCCATTAAACGCGAATTTTATTTAAGTGTTTTAGTTGACCGTGGCAGTGAACGTGTCATGTTTGTATCTTCCATTGCTGGAGGGATGGATATTGAGGCTGTTGCCAAAGATAGCCCAGAGAAAATAATTTCAATTCTTATTGACCCATCTGCTGGCGTGCAGTCCTATCAGTGTCGCCAAGTGGCTTTTTCTTGGTCTTTACAGGGTACTCAAGTTAGGGCGTTAGAAAAAGTCATGAAAGGGATGTACCAACTCTTACTGGAAAAAGATGCCAGTCAAATTGAAATCAATCCATTAATTGAAACAGAAGAAGGTGACATTATTGCTCTGGATGCCAAGATTAATTTTGATGATAATGCGGTGGCTTTGCATCCTGACATTCTGCAACTCAGAGATGAAGGTCAGGAAGATGAAAAAGAAAACAAAGCACAGCTATATGACTTAAATTACATTACCCTAGATGGTTCTATTGGCTGTATGGTTAATGGTGCTGGCTTAGCGATGGCGACTATGGATCTGGTTAAGCTTAAAGGTGGTGCCCCCGCTAACTTTTTGGATGTAGGTGGTGGTACTAATACTGAAAAAGTCTGTGAAGCATTCAAATTAATTCTGTCTGATAGCAATGTAAAAGCAGTTTTAGTGAATATTTTTGGTGGTATTGTGCATTGCGATATTATTGCCAAAGGTATTTTAACCGCCGTAGACGAAGTCCACGTCACCATTCCAGTGGTAGTTAGACTAGAAGGTACAAATGCAGAAAAAGGAAGAGAATTACTCAATAATTCTGATTTTGGGATAGTTGCTGCTGATAATCTCGCCAGTGCGGCAGAACAGGTAGTTACTTTAGCGAAGGTGGTAGCGTGAGTATTTTAGTTAATAGCCAAACCAAATTAATCTGTCAAGGTTTTACTGGAAAACAAGGCACATTTCACTCAGAACAAGCATTAGCTTATGGTACCCAATTAGTCGGTGGTGTAACACCAGGACGTGGGGGACAAACACACCTTGGTTTAGCTGTTTTTAATACCGTTGATGATGCAGTTAAAGCAACCGCTGCCACAGCCTCCATGATTTATGTACCTCCCTTCTATGCTGCAGATGCTATTTTAGAAGCAGTAGATGCTGGCATTGGTTTAATTATCTGTATCACTGAAGGCATTCCTGTACTTCAAATGTTAAAAGTGAAAGCTGCTATGGCTGGGACAGATGCTTTATTAGTGGGTCCTAACTGTCCAGGTGTTATCACCCCAGGAGAATGTAAAATTGGCATTATGCCAGGAATGATCCATTTACCTGGTTCAATAGGTATTGTTTCAAGATCAGGAACCTTAACTTATGAAGCTGTGCATCAAACCACACAAGAAGGGCTTGGTCAGAGTAGCTGTGTCGGTATAGGTGGAGATCCAATTCATGGAATGACTTTTACCGATGTCATTAGTCGATTTCAAGCAGATGACAATACCAAAGGTATTATCATGGTCGGAGAAATTGGTGGCAGTGAAGAAGAAGAAGCTGCCGACTACATTAAGCAATATGTGACTAAGCCAGTAGTTTCTTATATAGCAGGAAGAACAGCACCCCCAGGAAAAAGAATGGGACATGCGGGTGCTATCGTAACGGGTGGTAAGGGTACAGCAGAGAGTAAAGTGGCTGCACTTAAAGCAGCAGGTGTTGAGGTCGTTGATTCTCCGACACAATTAGGCGTAGCAATGAAAGCTAGTCTATAACCCTTCTCTTTTTTTGTTCTAAAAAATCATTCTGGGAGGCTGTACTTCTCAGAATAAAACTCAGTCAAATGTTAAAAATAGCGTTAGCACAGATAAATTTATTGGTAGGTGCAATTGATGCCAATCAAAACAAAATTATTGAAATAGCACAATATGCACGCGATAAACTTGCTGCCGATATTGTTGTTTTTCCTGAATTAAGTATTACCGGTTATCCGCCTGAAGACTTACTTTTTCGTGCCGATTTTATAAAAAAATCAAAACAAGCCGTATTAGCTATTGCCGAAAGTGTTCAAGGTATTGATATTATTTTAGGTTTTCCTGAACAGATTGAAACTTATTTATATAACAGTGCTGCTGTTTTAAGAAATGGAAAAATAATTAAACACTATCAAAAGAATGCCTTGCCTAATTTTGGAGTATTTGATGAACAACGCTATTTTCAAGCGGGAGATCAAAGTTGTGTTTTTGCAGTAAAAAACACTGCCATTGGTATTACTATCTGTGAAGACATCTGGAAAAAAGGTCTTATTGAAAAAAATAAGGTGGCAGGTGCAGATCTGATTGTTACCTTAAATGCCTCACCTTTTCATGCTGGTAAAATTCATCAACGCGAAGCGATTGTCTGTCAGCAAGCTAAAGAAACAGAGATTTCTTTAGTCTATGTTAATGCTGTGGGTGGACAAGATGATTTAATTTTTGATGGAGCCTCCTTTGTAGTCAATGCAAAAGGTAATGTTGTTTTTAGAGCGGAAGAATTTGAAGAACAAGTTTCAGTCATCAGCTTTGATAATCAAACCCCAATACAAAATAGTTGTGCTACGTTGTATAGTAAGTTGTCCAGCGAATATAAAGCACTAGTTTTAGGGGTTAGAGATTATGTCCATAAAAATGATTTTCAGGGTGTTTTATTAGGCTTATCAGGAGGTATAGATTCAGCATTGGTTCTAGCCATTGCTGTTGACGCATTAGGTGCAGATCATGTAGAAGCGGTTTTAATGCCTTCTAAATATACTCAAGATATGAGTAATGAGGATGCTATTATAGAGGCCGAGACATTAGGAATTAAGCATCACATTATTGCTATAGATCCTGCGGTGACTGCATTTACTGGAATGCTGAGTGATCTGTTTTTTAATACTGAAATAGATACTACAGAAGAAAACATTCAGGCACGTTGCCGTGGTGTATTATTAATGGCCATGTCGAATAAACAGGGAAAGTTATTACTCACCACCGGCAATAAAAGTGAGCTGAGCGTCGGTTATGCCACATTATATGGTGATATGGCGGGTGGTTTTGCCCCCATTAAAGATGTTCCCAAATTATTGGTTTACCAATTAGCAAAATATAGAAATACACTTTCACCCGTGATTCCACAACGTGTTATTACACGTCCTCCCTCAGCAGAATTAGCCCCAGATCAAAGGGATGAAGATTCCTTACCTGCTTATTCCGTTTTAGATCCTATTCTGGAAATGTATGTGGAACAAGATAAGTCGGCCAAAGAAATACAAGCCGCAGGTTTTCAGTTAGCAGATATTAATAGAGCTATTTCATTAGTGGATAAAAATGAATATAAACGCAGACAAGCACCACCAGGCATAAGAATTACGCCTAGGGCTTTTGGCAGAGATCGTCGTTACCCCATTACCTCTGGATATAAAGGCTCGATTTAACCGCTGGCAATTTTTAAAAGCTAGATGAAAAGTAATGGGGAAAAAACCCTTTAAAATCAATATTATTTATCGTGTAGCCAGTCATAATTTTTACTCCTGGTTAAAATAAAATATCTTTAATTCTTTGATTTTATCTTATAAATATTATGGATGATTTTAAAACGTGCGGATTATGACATGAATGACTCAAATCAAAAACTTGAAAGTTTTATTGCGGGTTTAAAACGTAGAAACCCTGGTGAACAAGAGTTTCATCAAGCTGTCTACGAAGTTGCATCATCTATTATCCCCTACATTGCTGATAAACCCATTTATCAGGATATGCAGATCTTGGAACGATTATCTGAACCTGATCGAGTCATCATCTTTAGAGTTTGCTGGCAAGATGATAAAGGTAATATTCGTACTCAACGTGGTTACCGTGTACAACATAATAATTCCATTGGCCCCTACAAAGGCGGTTTACGTTTTCACCCTAATGTTACCCTTAGTATCTTAAAATTTTTAGCTTTTGAACAAACCTTTAAAAACAGTTTAACGGGGCTGCCTATGGGGGGAGGTAAAGGAGGTTCAGATTTTAATCCTAAGGACAAATCATCGAATGAAGTCATGCGCTTTTGCCAGTCTTTTATGACTGAGCTTTCTAGGCACATTGGCCCACATAGAGATGTCCCTGCTGGTGATATTGGCGTAGGTGCCAGAGAAATTGGTTATATGTTTGGACAACATAAACGGCTATCTAATGAATTTACTGGCATTTTAACGGGTAAGGGTATGGAGTTTGGGGGTAGCCCCATTCGCACAGAGGCAACGGGTTATGGCACCGTTTATATGATGAATGACATGCTTGATGTTAAGGGACAAACGATAGAAGGAAAGATTTGCTTGGTCTCTGGTTCTGGCAATGTGGCTCAGTATGCGGTAGAAAAAGCTACACAATTAGGTGCTAAAGTTGTAACGATGTCTGACTCTTCTGGTTTTATTTATGACCCTGACGGTATAGATGCAGATAAACTGACTTTTATTGTTGATTTAAAAACCAATAAACGTGGCCGCATTAAAGAATATGCTGATGAATATGGTGTTGAATTTCATCAAGGTAAACGTCCTTGGGATGTGCCTTGTGATTTGGCCTTCCCTTGTGCGACCCAAAATGAGATTAATGGTAAAGAAGCGGCAACTTTAATTAAAAATGGTTGTTATGCTGTTTCAGAAGGTGCCAATATGCCAACGGAAATGGATGGCATCCGCATTTTTCAAGAGGCTAAAATCATGTTTGCGCCTAGTAAGGCAGCAAATGCGGGTGGGGTAGCTGTTTCAGGTCTTGAAATGAGTCAAAATAGTGCCCGTATCACCTGGAAAGAAGAAGAGTTACAAGTTTTGTTACGCGACATCATGAAAAAAATTCATGATAACTGTGTCGAGTATGGTCGTGAAAGTGATGACTATGTCAATTATTTAAAGGGTTCTAATATTGCTGGGTTTATTAAAGTGGCTGATGCCATGTTGGCATACGGGGTTCTTTAAAATTCTGCCTTTATATTAATCGTTGCAAAAATTCTGACAGCATGATTTTCTTATTAAATGTATTCTGAGGCATGTTTTACACGGCGAGAACTTATGGAACTTAACACATAGCAAATTATGCGACGCAGAAGATGAGAAAAAAGACCAGTAAAAATAGTAAATTAATTATGCTTGGGTGCTTATGTAGCTTAAAATATAAATCCTTTATTTTTTAAGCTACATTTCATGGATGGTAATCAACAACACCCCAATATAGATCTTGCGATAAAAATAAAAAAATGGGGTGAAGATCTGGGTTTTCAGCAAGTAGGTATTAGTGATACCGATTTGAATTTTGCTGAAAAGCATTTGCAAAACTGGGTTGACAAAGGTTTCCATGGGAAAATGGATTATATGTTTAAGCATGGTCTTAAACGTAGCCGCCCTGCTCTATTAGAATCAGGCACAACTCGTATTATCTCAGTTCGTATGGACTATCTGCCAGAAACGGCAGAAAAAATGTTTGCTAACTTAGACAGCCCTGTTGACGCTTTTATCTCTCGCTATGCACTTGGCAGAGATTACCATAAAATTTTACGACATCGTTTACAGAAACTAGCTAGTCAAATTGAATCTGAAATTGGCTGTTTTGGTTATCGTGCCTTTGTTGATAGTGCCCCTGTTTTAGAAAAAGCGATTGCCGAAAAAGCTGGATTAGGATGGATTGGTAAACATTCTAATCTGATTAATCGTAAAGCGGGATCTTGGTTTTTTCTGGGTGAAATTTATACCGACATTGACCTTCCTATAGACACAAAATCTTCTGCACATTGTGGTCAGTGCAAAGCCTGTTTAGATATTTGCCCTACTCAAGCGATTGTTGCTCCTTATCAAGTCGATGCTCGCCGTTGTATTTCCTATCTCACTATTGAATTAAAAGGTTCTATTCCTGAACAATTTAGAGCGGCTATGGGTAATCGTATTTATGGATGCGATGATTGTCAGTTAATATGTCCGTGGAACCGATTTGCCAGACTAACCACAGAAACTGATTATAGTCCTCGCCATAACTTAAACAATATTCAATTAGCTGAACTTTTCTCTTGGACTAAGCCAGAATTTTTAAAAAAAATGGAAGGCTCTGCCATTAGACGTATTGGCTATATTAGCTGGCTTAGAAATATTGCAGTTGCACTGGGAAATAGTAAATCAACAGAGTCTACAAGACAGGCGTTATTAGAAAAACAGAATCATTATTCAGATATTGTCAAGGAGCATGTAAAGTGGGCTTTAAAACAATTAAGCTGAGGTCTCAAGCTAATATTTTGTAATGATAAAGCAAAGCAAAAACAATCAATTGAACAAATGCACTTAACCAGAAATAAATCATAAAAGTCATTACTTTAACTACTTTTTCTGCTGGCTTTGATTGACTGATCAGCCAGGCAATGATGACTGAAATTAAAGCAATAGCGATTAGATAGAGAACAATATTATTCATTAATTTTTGAAGTTTATTATTTTTGAGTTTTGTAAGCTATAGTCTAGTTGTTGCATTCAATACGACTCTCTCAACACGCTCTAAATCGGCTTGCGTATCAACGCCCGCTTCAGGAGCAATACCAACTGTTTTTACCAGAATAGATTCACCCTGCCATAAAATTCTTAATTGTTCTAAAGATTCTACGGTTTCAAGTACCGATGGCTGCCATGAACAATAGCTCTTTAAAAATTTAACCGTATAAGCATACATTCCTATATGCCTAAGATAGGGCATTACATCAGATAATTCAGCGGAGTTTGCAGTAAAGCTATCTCGATCCCAAGGGATTGCAGCTCGGCTAAAATACAAGGCATAATCATCTCGGTCTAATACGACTTTTACTGCATTGGTATTAAATAATTCGGTACCATTCAATATTCTGGATGCCAAAGTAGCGATACCAGCCTGAGTTTGACTAGCTAAAGCATGAGCAACCTCTTTAATATAGGCAGATGGAATAAGTGGTTCATCACCTTGTACATTAACGATAATATCATCATCTTGCCAAGCCATCTGGCTTGCCACTTCATTAATCCGTTCTGTACCGCTTTGATGATTAATGTCCGTCATCACCACTTTGATACCTAGCTTTGTAACATTATCAAAAATCCGCTGATCATCAGTTGCCACAACCACTTCGTCAGCATTTGCTTCTATAGCACGCTGACAAACATGGGCAATCATTGGTTTTCCTGCGATATTTAGTAGTGGTTTACCTGGTAAACGAGTTGATCCATAACGAGCAGGTATGACCACTTTAAAAGGTTTTTTCATAATGCTTTAGCTAATACCATTTTCAAAAAATAAATATACTAATAAGTGCTAGATTGGTGTATTTATTTGTTAAACATATATTAGTCCTGAGTCCTGAGTCCTGAGTCCTGAGTCCTTATTTTTTAAACTTGGTATAACTTATGCCAAAGCATCTACTTCATCAACCGATAGCTCTCGCGCTTCATCTTCCAACATCACCGGAATTTCATCTCTGATAGGAAACGCTAAACGATCCACTTTACATATTAACTCTTGCTCCTCTTGCTTATAAATCAAAGCACTTTTACATAAGGGGCAAGCCAAAATATCCAATAACTTTTTATCCACGTATTTTCTCTTTTATCAATTTTAATAGTTTATCTATAAACAGTTGCTCTGGTTGTACTTTAATAGGGACGTACCAATGTTTATCTGTGGCAAAGTCCATACATTTAACCGCATCTTTTGCTGTCATCAAAACAGGCTTATCATCCTCAAAACTGATATCTTCAGCAATGAATTGATGGTGATCAGGAAAGGCATGACATTCTAGCAAAAGCCCTTCCTTTTCAAGTAAATTAAAAAACCGTTTAGGGTTGCCTATCCCTGCAAGCGCATGACAATTCTGCTTTTTAAATTCATCTAATAATTTTTCTTCTTTATTGACTAAATTAACGGCTAAATCACCTTCGACAGCCATAGCAAATTCATTCTCTTCTTCTGCAATACCATTAACGATAACCAAATCAACCTTTTGTAATCTTTCAATAGGCTCTCTTAAAGGCCCACAAGGTAACATATAGCCATTGCCAAAACGCCTTTCACCATCAATCACTGCAATTTCAATATCTCGTTTTAAAGCATAATGTTGCAAGCCATCATCCGATAAAATGATATTACAATCAGATTTATCCAATAATAACTGAGCTGCTTTAACACGTTTTGGTCCTACAACTACCGGACAATCAGCTTGCTGTTTTATCAGCACTGCTTCATCACCCACTTGATCCGCTTTACTTTGTTCATCAACCCACTGTGGCCATATTGCAGACTCTCCACCATAGCCTCGACTGATGATGCCTGGTTTATACCCTTCTTCTCTCAAAAACCGCGCTAACCAAAGAATTAATGGCGTTTTACCCGTACCTCCTAGGGTAATATTACCAACGACTATAACAGGCACAGCTATTTTGTGTTTTTTCCGTATGCCAATATTGTAAAGGAATGACCTGAAACGGATAAAATCAGCATACAACATGGATATAGGCATAAAAAAGGCTGAAATATACATTTCTCTATACCATTCATCCTGTAACCAGCGTGAAAAACTTTTTTTCATATTATTCCCCAATCACATTTTTGCTACCAAAAGTAATACGACTAAAGCCTAAATTACTGGCAACATCTAGCACAGTTATCACCGCTTGATGTGGTGTTTTACCATCAGCACTAATAATAAAAGGAATTTTGCGAGATTCACCTGCTATCTGTATTAATGCCCGCATTAAGGTTGCTTTTTTCTGGTTAATCAATGGATGAGGAGGGCCGTCATCACCTGAAATAAAATAGCTACCTTCTGCATTAATGGTAAGAACAATCATTTTTTCAGCCGTTTCAGCCTGTGTGCCTTTGGCTTCTGGCAAGTTTATTTTTAACTCAGTCTGCTGATTAAATGTGGTTGTCACCATAAAAAAAATCAATAACAAAAATACCACATCAATCATTGGTGTCAGGGTAATTTCAAGAGGTGGTCTCTTAGTTCTGGAAAAATTCATTAGCTTCCTCTCGATCCCCTGCCATTACATCAATGAGTTTTAAAGCATCTTCCTCCATATTCAACACATACTCATCAACCAGACGGTCAAAATAACGATGAAAAATAAGACTAGGAATAGCTACTGTCAATCCTGCGGCCGTGGTCAGCAATGCCTCTGAAATTCCTCCTGCTAAAATACCTGGATCACCAACACCATGAAACATGATCGCAGTAAATACTTTAATCATCCCCACAACGGTGCCTAATAGCCCTAACAAGGGTGTTATTGAGGCAATAGTTCCTAATGGATTTAAAAATCGTTCCAACTCATGAACAACCTGTCTACCCGCTTCTTCAATACTTGTTTTCATCATTTCTCGACCATGATGTCGATTTAATAAACCGGCTGCAAGTATCACACCTAATGGTGAGTTTAATTTTATACGTCTTAGTGACTGTTTATTTAATTTTTGCTCCTTTTCCATACGCCATATTTGTGCCACTAATTTGGGGGGCAGAATTTTTTTCCGTTGTAACGACCAGAAACGTTCAGCCACAATTCCCATGGCACCAATTGAACACAATATAATCGGTAGCATTAACCAGCCACCATCTTTTATCAAATCAAACACTTAACATACTCTGTAATTATAATTTAGTAATATTCTAGGTGGTTTTCCTCGATAAAGAAACCAGCCTTAAAGAATATAATTTTTAGCACCTGATTTTTTTAAAGCTTCAGCGTTTGGTTTTCTCGTCCTACCCAAATAAAAGCCAGCATAAAAGCGATAACACAACAAATCGAAGCCATGACAAAAACTAAAGACGATCCATAAATATCCCAGAAATAGCCACTGCAAAAACTGCCTATCATTCCGCCTAGACCAAAGGTTAAACTACTGTATAGTGCCTGTCCTCTGCCTTGGTGTTGTTGATCAAAGTATTTATGTAACAAATGAATCGCCACCACATGTGATGCCCCAAAAGTAGCTGCATGTAGTATTTGAGCAATCACCATCAAGCTAAAACAATCCACGAAAAAAGCAATCAATAGCCAGCGACCGATAGCTAAAATAATACTGATTAACAAGATGTGCCTCAAAGAAATCCATGTTAAAAGTTGCTTCATAAATACAAATAATAAAACTTCCGCAGCCACACCTAATGCCCATAATAAGCCAATGGTTGAAGATGAGTAGTCAAACTGACTTAAATAAATGGAATAAAACACGTAATAAGGCCCATGAGAAACCTGTAACAATGAATACACTGCAAAAAATGCAATAATTTCAGGCTGTTTGATGATTTTAAATAAGCTACTAACGCCTTTTTTAGGGATAATATCGACCTCAGGTGTCATTAAACTCACCAACCAAATCATGGCTAAAAAAGCAATAATCCATTCGGGTAAATAATCAATGCTATGCGTGTCAATAAAACGACCAATCGCTAATACACTAACAATAAAACCAATAGAACCCCACAACCTAACCTGACTATAGCGTTGTGGCTCTTTTCTGAGGTGATATAACGTAACTGCCTCAAATTGCGGTAATGCTGCATTCCAAAAAAAACTAAAGCCAATAGTAATGACTGCAATCCAGAGATAAGAATTATGATGAAAAAATCCAGCAAAAATAACGGCAGCCAAAAAAGCAACAATCCTTATTACTCTAAGACATTTGCCTGTATGATCAGCAATCCAACCCCATAAATTAGGTGCAACCACTTTAGTAGCCACCATTAAAGCCGATAATTCCCCAATCTCCATAGCATTGAAATGAAGATGCTCTAAATACAAACTCCAATATGGCAAAAAACCGCCAAGGGTAGCAAAATAAAAGAAATAAAAGCTGGATAATCGCCAGTAGGGAATGGTCATCCCAGCATTATACTGTTTTTACCAACTAAGGCGTAAGGCATGTTGCACTTATGATGTGAATTCAAGTACATTAATTTTGGCTATGCCTGCATTAAGTGTCAGAACTACTACCATTTTCAAGAATAAATGATCTAAGCATGGGCAAAACTTAGATTACTAGCTAACGATGAAAATTTCAGCCTATATACAGCCTCAAATTAAGGTTTCCACAGCTATAGGTCAATAATTAGCCAACCCTTAAAAACACAACAACCATCTAATTTATAACAATAATTTAAACAAAAATCATAGACAAAACAAGCAGTATTTGGTGAAATAACGGCTATTTCTTGGTCGTTTTGCTGATAAAACATACTAACAAAACCAACCCCGCCCAGACTTTAACACCCATAAGAAATCACCAAAAATCAAGGGGTCTTGAGTCTTGAGTCTTGAGTCTTGAGTCTTGAGTCTTAACCTAACCATTCAAGCATAACTTCAGGAGCACTGGCAAAATACCAGTGAATATAAGAAGCTCGCAGATTTTTATAACGTACGCCTTTATCTCCTCGTGAACATTCAAAACAGGTTTCTATTGCTGTTTCAGATGTGCGAATCGAATAATGAAATTCATGCCCTTTCATTCCACTGGCATCTTCTCGATAACCTAAAGCAGCTAACTTTTTTTGCATGATCGAACGATACGGTAAAATATTGGCCATTGCCCATGCTTTTCCCTTAATATCTATTAGCATTTGACCTAACAACATAGCACCTCCACACTCTGCCAATACAGGTTTATCACTTTCAATAAAGCGTCTAATGCTTGACCAGCTTTTTGAGCTGGATAATAGTTCTGTATAAAGCTCAGGGTAGCCACCAGGTAACCACAAAGCCGTTGCATTAACAGGTACATCTTCGCCATTGATCACTGAGAAGTAAAACAGCTCGGCACCTTGTTCAATTAGCCAGTCAATATTAGCTTGATAGATAAAGCAACAGACCTCATCTTTAGCAATCGCTATGCGTTTTCCTGCTAATAATGGAACAAAGCTATTAGTCACTTCATCTAGTTTTCTCCAATTAGAAAAAACAGTCGATAAGACATCAATATCCACATGAAAAAAAGCTTGGAAATCGGCTATATTAATTTGCTCAGGCATGACTAGCCCTAAATGTCGTTCTGCAAGCACAGGCGCTTGCTTTTCCATCCATGCCACTAACGGTGGCATTCCATAGTCCTGCAAAAACTGTGTTAATAACTTTGCATGATGAGGACTGCCAACATGATTAGCGATAATACCGGCAATTTTGACCCCCATTTTCTCAGCATAGTGACAAAAACCACCCACCAAAGGCACTATTGAACCACTGATCCCCTTGGCATTAATGACTAATATAACAGGGCAATTTAAAGCCTTTGCCAGATCGGCACTGGAACCTTCCTCACCGACACCTGTGCGTCCATCAAACAAACCCATAACACCTTCAATTAATGCTATTTCTGCTTGATTAGCCTGGCTATTGATTAATTGCCGAGATATATCCAGACCTATCATTCTTGTATCTAGGTTATAACTACTTTGTTCGGTAATGGCCTGATGCCATAAAGGATCAAGAAAGTCTGGCCCTGCTTTAAAAGCAAGAACACGGTGCTTTCGTTGTTTAAGGTATTGCAGTAAAGCCAACATAATAGTGGTTTTTCCACAGCCTGACTGGGTACCTGCTAATAATGCTATTTTCAATTGTTACCAGCCACTGGAATCATCCTCATCATATTCTTTAGCTTTAAAATCTTTCGGGACTTTTGGTTTCTTTGCCGTTCTGAGCAACACCAATACGCTACCAAAAACAAGACAGCCTGCAAGTAGTATAAAAGCAAACAAAACCATAGACACCTCATAATAATTTCTACAAAATGCTAACATATCATTAACACAGGGACATCGTTAATCAGTCTGTCGCCTCACTTTTTAGAATAAATACTAACGAAAAAACCCATATACGTTAAAATAACGTGAATATTAACCAAGTAAAGAAGTCAAAATATGCGAATTAAACTAGCTAACCCCCGTGGGTTCTGTGCTGGCGTTGACCGTGCTATAGAAATTGTTGACCAAGCTATTGAATCATTTGGCGCTCCTATTTATGTTCGCCATGAAGTGGTACATAACCGCACAGTTGTAGAAGGACTTAGAAGCAAAGGGGCTATTTTTATAGAAAATGTCAGTGAAGTCCCTGAAAATTCTTATTTGATTTTTAGCGCACATGGGGTGTCAAAAAAAGTACAAAATGAATCTAAAGAACGAAATTTAACAGTTTTTGATGCCACTTGCCCCTTAGTCACAAAAGTTCACATACAAGTTGCCAAACATGCCAAAGCAGGTCGTGAAGTCGTGTTAATAGGTCATGCTGGACATCCTGAAGTAGAAGGCACTATGGGGCAATATGAAAAACTGGCTAATTCAACAGGTGGTATGTATCTAGTAGAAACTCCAGACGATGTTAAACATCTTCAAGTCAATAACCCAAAAGATCTCGCCTATGTCACACAAACTACTTTGTCGATGACAGACACAAAAATCATGGTCGATGTTTTGCATACCTTTTTCCCTCATATTCAGGAGCAGAAAAAAGACGATATTTGTTATGCCACGCAAAACCGACAAGATGCAATCCATGAATTGACAGCAACAGCCGATGTTATTTTAGTCGTCGGATCGCCCAATAGCTCTAACTCAAATCGTTTACGTGAAATTGCAGAGCAATTAGGTAAAACAGCTTTCTTAATAGATACCGCTGCGGATATGCATCAATCTTGGTTTGACAATGTCGATGTTGTTGGTGTTACAGCGGGGGCATCAGCACCAGAAATTTTAGTGCAAGCGGTTATTGATCAGCTCAAACAATGGGGTGCTGAGGCAGCTGTAGAAATACAGGGCATTGAAGAAAAAGTCGTGTTCTCTATGCCTAAAGAACTTAAAATATAGGGTGGCTTAATAGCAGAAGAATTGTTGTTAGTTAAATCAAAAACCGCATCCATTTATTGATCTGTGTCTCTCTTTTCTACGCTAGATACTGCCCTTTTGCAACCGCTTGCGTATAATCCATTTCATCAAATAACTTCTTGGGACATACTCTCCGCTCCTAACATAATGCAATTTATATTCACTGTTAATCGTTGCATTAAATAATCGATGCGCTAATGCTGTTCCACAAAATAACAACTGATCATTTTCTTTCACTGGATAATGATTGGATGGTAAAACTATTTCCATATCACTTGTTTTAATCACAAACACTACCAAGTCCAGATTTTTATCGCGTGCTCTAGGGTCTTTAATTAAATCACCTAATAACACTTTTTCACCGTTTTTCAATAATAACATCACCGCTTTACTCTTTTGCCAAGTAAAATCCACTGTCACCAAATGTGGAACTTTCTTTCCGACTTTATCGGATAGTTCTCTGATAACGGTCTCCATTTCTTCCTCTCGTCCTAGTTTGTTTTCTAGCAAATAGCGAAAAAATGTTTTTAACAAAGGTGCGATCAAAATAAACAATATTTTTCTGGCAGCCACCAAAGTAGGTTGCATGATCATATCCACATTGGTTGCCCGAAAAGCAATCTCATTCTCATGTCTGTTCTGACGAACGATAGTAAACAAATTCCGATTTAAGCGACTGGCATTCAATAAAATACCTAAATTATGACCGTCGTTATTGGTTCCAGAGAGAATGCCTACCGCATCTTCTACGCCTGCCCCATTCAATGTAATAGTGGTTGTTCTACCCATAATATAACGGTCAATACAGGTCGATTCTTCACAATCATGTGGATCAATAACGGCTGTTTTAATACCATAACGACATAAAACCCGATTCACTTCCTGCCCCATCCTGCCATATCCACAAATCACCCATTTACCGATAGGTGGGGTAATATAACTTTCTAAATTGGCTGATTTATCTCTGACCAACCAGTTATTAAAAGAATAAAAACCAGGATTCCGCATGGTTGAAGCTAGCACTTTTGCAAAGGTTTTAAAAGGGTCAACCACATGAACCTCACCACCCAAGGTTGACAATGTTTCTTCAAACACTTCAACTTTAGACATGCTGATAATGGCTATATCAGGATTTAATACACGCGCCAAAGCGGAAATTTTTAAATTGACTTCTTCACTATTTGTTATGGCAATAACAGCTCTACAATTTGAACGCCGTAATCCCGCTTCTAATAAATGTTTAGGAACACTGGCATCACCACAAAAGGCAGGAACTGCCATAGAGTAATCACGTAACTTCACCGCTTTAATTCGTTCTTCACTGCTATCAATAATAACAGCAGGATAGCCATAATCACTCAATCCACGCGTCAATACACTACCAGTATCACCAAAGCCACAAAGAATAACAAAAGGTTCTGTTATTCTTTGAACACCTCTTGAAAATTGCCATTCAGAAACGGCTGAACGTAAAAATGGGTTTTTCAGTAAAACAACAATCGTGCTGATAGCATATAACCAAGTGATCACACTTAAATACAAGCAGATAATCGCCCAGAAACGCTGAGCGTTACTAAACTCCATAGGGATTTCACCAAAACCAGTGGTGGTGGCCGTATAGGTCATAAAGTAAAATGCATAAAAAATACTCATATATTGCTTTTCGCCATTCAATTCAATCCCAGGAATAAAAACCATACCTAGAATTGATATTGAATAAACACATATCAAAGCAATCAATGGACCACGCATTTCGCGCATTACTATAAAAATAACGCGGCTTAAATCAACGGATGCTGCCATAAAAACCTCTAATCAGACGGTTTTGTTTATAAACGATTAATCAGTGTTTCAGATACTAAAATAACGGTAGAGATAACATTAGCCAATAAAGCACCACCAGCCAGAGAAACAATACTTGCCATGACATCAGGAGTAAGACCTGTTGCCGTGATATGTACGGCAAAAGTCCACGTTGTTGCCGCCGCCAGCAACTCCAGATCAGCTACTAGGCTGGTGGCCAACAAAACAGCTCCAATTTGAGATCTGTCTCCCAGTTTTAGTGCTGTAGCAATCAGGTTCACCACAATCACAGCAAATAATTCCATGATATTGTGATGCGCAGGATTATCCATATCGCCTAAAAAGAATCCAAAATTCAATGTTAATGCAAGTACGACAAAAAAACCAAAAACGACTTTCTCAAGATTCATTTTCTAAACTCCGTATGAGATAAAAACAGACCAAATCTGTTCAAACTTAGAATGAAAAAATAGTGTTCATTCAAAAATAATTAAGGATAATAGTATTACCCCACAGAGTATAGCTATTTAAGAGCAATATTCTAGTTTCAAATAGAGTTGCTGAGCAAAAAAAATAATACCACTTTGAACCATTAATCCCTATTACTTACTAATATACAGTTTTTGAAATTTAAGATATTACAATGACCCATCGCCTTCATTTTTCTACTTCATCACTCAAAAAGAAAGAGCAAAATCGTTTGTCTGACTTTTTACAATTCTTATCAAAAGAGACCAACCACTTTCTAGGCTATCCTATCTCTCGTGAATTTGACTACAGTCCCTTATACCCTTTTCTTAATATCCCTCTAAACAACGTAGGTGACCCTTTTTTAGATAGTAGATACCATGCAAATACTCATCAGTATGAACGCGAGGTCATCGCTTTTTTTTCTACGTTATTACATGCCAAAAAAAATGCTGTTTGGGGCTATGTCACCAATGGAGGCACCGAAGGAAATATGTATGGTATTTATTTAGCCAGAGAAATTCATCCTGATGGCTTGCTGTATTATTCTGAAGCAACGCATTATAGTGTTCCCAAGATCTTACGCATGGTACACGCTAGAAGTATCATGATAAAAAGCCAGCCAAATGGTGAAATGGATTATCAGGATTTAGCAGCAACACTGCGGATACATGCTGATGTTCCCGCTATTATTTTTGCCAATATTGGCACCACTATGACAGGTGCAATTGATGATATAAGAAAAATCAATAAAATAATCAAAGATCTGCGTATAAAGAAATATTATATCCATTGCGATGCTGCACTGAGTGGTATGATTTTGCCTTTTGTCAATAATCCTCCCGACTTTGATTTTGCTTCAGGAATAGACAGTATTTCTATCAGTGGACATAAAATGATAGGATCGCCGATTCCCTGTGGTTTGGTATTAGCCAAGAAAACGCATGTCGATCGTATTGCCCGTGCGGTAGAATATATTGGTACTCTTGACACCACCGTAACTGGCTCACGAAATGGCATAACACCTTTATTTCTCTGGTATGCCATTCATTGCAAAGGTAAAGAAGGGTTTACTAAAATCTGTCAACATTGTTTTTCTATAGCCGATTATGCTATTAAACGATTTGCTGAGATTAATATTAAAGCTTGGCGAAATCCTCATTCTATTACTGTCGTTTTCCCCAAGCAATCCGAGGATGTCCTAGATAAATGGCAAATTGCCACCCAGAAAGAATACGCACATATTGTTGCCATGCCTCATGTTAGTTTACATCAAATAGACCAGTTTATTGATGACCTAAATCAAGATATTGAACAGCAGGTGACATAATGAAACAGTTAAAAATTATTACCAAAAATCGCTTAGGTATTGTTACCGAAATCAGTGAAACTCTAGCATCTGAAAATATTAATATTGAATATATAGATGCTGACATTGCAGCAGAAAATGTGGTTGTAACCCTTGATGTTGATCAATATGATAAAGCATTACAACTTATTCATAAAATGAATAATATGAAAATCGTAACTGAAGATGCTATTTTGATAAAACTCAATAACGAACCAGGGGCATTAGCAAAAATAGCTCGACGATTTACTGATGCAGGAATTAGTTTACGGGGGATTCACCTCATAAATCACGACAAAGAATTTGCACTGGTAGCTATTTCAACCCCTCGTACTAAAGAAGCTATACAACTGGTAAATGATGTAATAGTGACATAATGCCATTTTTTATCTATATGAGGTCTCTATTATGATAGATTAAAATTACTTACCACTTATATGCAATTCTTGTAGTATTATAGATTCATTTATAGCAATTTTTTTAAATAAGGAAACATTACCATGCGCTTAAACTCTGTAGCTTCTCATTCACAAGCCAGCATTTTGTCTACTAATAAAATGCTTAGAAACACTTACACCCTCTTATCTATAACATTGCTATTTAGTGCTGCAACAGCTGGCTTAGCAATGGTTTTTAATTTACCTCACCCAGGTATTATTATTACTATGGTGGGATACTTTGGTCTGCTTTTTTTGACCAATAAATATAGTAATAGTGCTTTAGGCTTGGTTTTTGTCTTTGCTTTGACTGGTTTTATGGGGCTTACCTTAGGGCCTATCATTAATAGCTACGTACAAGCTTTTAGCAATGGACATCAATTGGTTCTCACTGCTTTAGGCGGTACTGGTGTTATTTTTCTTGGTCTATCTGCTTATGCATTAACTACCCGTAAAGACTTTAGTTTTCTAGGCGGTTTTTTAATGGTAGGTGTTCTGCTTGCATTCTTAGCATCTATCGGTGCCATGCTTTTTTCTATTCCAGCCTTGTCTCTTACTGTTTCTGCCCTCTTTATTTTATTAATGTCAGGCATGATTCTATATCAAACCAGTGCAATCATTAATGGCGGTGAAACTAACTATATAATGGCAACCGTTTCCTTATATATTTCAATTTACAATTTATTTTTAAGTCTTTTACATTTATTAGCTATATTTAGCGGTGAAGACTAATTTATTACGTTTAAAAAACCCAATAGCCTTAGCTATTGGGTTTTTATCACTATTCTACTAAGTAAGTGCCTACGAACTACTAACAACACCTTCCTCAAGTTACCTTAATATTCTGGAATGCTTTAGCTAAAGATGATTTAAGCTTCACTACAAAGCAATATTCAATATAAAAAATCCTATGCTGGTCGAGTTATTTGTTGCCAGTTTCCTTATCAATGAGGGTACATTAATCAGTGCGAGAAATTTAACAATATGGTCTCAATTAAAAATGGAAATAATCCTGTTTATATTGCCAACTGTTTTATTCGGGGAGTAAAGCTATTAAGCAGTCCGCAATTACGAAAGTATTTATTAATTCCTGTTTTAATTAATCTGGTTTTATATAGCATTGCATTTACCTTAGCTTATTTATATCTTTCAGATTTAATTGATCAGATAATTCCTCGCTGGCTGTTATGGTTAGAATGGTTGATTTGGCCGATATTTTTTATTAGCTTTTTAGTCATCGGTTTTTTTAGCTTTACTATTTTTGCAAACATTATTGCTTCGCCTTTTTATAGCCAATTATCTGTAAAAACATGGCAATTGATTTCTGCGCAACAAAGTAACATTAAAGAACAAGCTGTTAGGCAAGTTATACTGGCAGAAATAAAACGAGCAGCCTATTTACTCAGCAGAATGTTAGCGCTCCTTATTTTGTTTATTATTCCGCTGATAAATTTAATAGCACCTTTATTATGGGGATTATTTGGAGCGTGGGGTATAGCTTTAGAATTTATGGCTTATCCTCTGGAAAATCAGGGTTTGCTATTTGAACAACAAAAACAGCAGGCAAAAAGCCAACGATGGGCTATGCTGAGTTTTGGAGGGATTGTTATGCTGGGATTGTCAATTCCTGTCATTAATTTGATTGTTGCACCCGTTGCGGTTATAACTGCGACTATTTATCATTTTGGCATTGCTGAGTAGATTTGTTAGGGATAATGGGGACAGACTAGTTTTTTTATCCATTATTCTCGTTTTTGGTGATAAAAATGGCTGTGGTTGTGCTAAGTTCTAGGTAGTCTCTATATGAATAGAGAAAAACTAATAATTTATAATAAATAAAAGGATATGGTATGACAGATGTATCAGCTGAAGTAACTCCAGAATACAAGGAAGCGATTATAAAGCTTTCTGATAATCACCAGAATCAAAGATTCCTTAATGACTCAATTGCTCACGCTGAGCTTTTAGCAACACTAATGATAGGAATAGCCGAGATAAATGATGACGTAATTATATACAGTGGGAGCTTACTGCCATCTTGCTTCCGTTTGGGCTTGAGTAAAACCAAAAGTGAGAATGTACGCATCGTTCTTGATGATAAAGAGGCTGCTACTAAAGAAAAAGAAAAATTTAAGGACGATAAGAATATCCAGATAAAACTTAAGGATTCAAGTAAAGCTGATGAAGCGCATTTTTTTGTGGCTGGAGAGTCTTTTAGGCTAGAGATTGATCACGGCAAGGCTAAGGCTGTAGCGAACTTTAATGATCGCGATGCTATTAGTATATTAAAAGTCAGGTTCGATTATCTTTGGGCTGCGTCGATAGATGTATGATACTCATATAGTCCACTCTATTAGTACCTTTAGTGAGATAGGTATTGCAGCAGGTGTTGCGATGTTATTTGAATATAATGGGGACAGGAATATAATGGAGACAGGCTAGTTTTTTTATCCATTATTCTCGTTTTTGGTGATAAAAATGGCTGTATTATCATAAAAAGTAGCCGTTCCCCATTGCTTTACAGAAGCTAGAATTGCTTTATTTTACCCATCTTAAACACTTCTTTATTCCATGCTAATAGCTAATAATGTCATTTCTGGGTTCCTTTGCGAATATATTCTAAATATTTCATCAGCAAAAGCTAGCCAATAGTACTCACCCCTTCAAAATCAAATATGATGTTTTTAAATTTATCAACCTGTATTTTTAATACCTTATTTATCATTGTTCTATCTGCTTATAATCCTACTTTGACTCAATATAGAAAAAATTATGCAAGTCGTTGACCTCGTTATTCATGCGCGCTGGATTATACCTGTTGTACCTCAATCAATAACCCACGAAGATCACGCTTTAGTCATTAACAAAGGTAGAATTATTGATTTACTCCCTAGTATTGAAGCTGTTCTAAAATACCAAAGCAGTCAAATAGTAAAACTGGATGAGCACGTATTAATTCCAGGTTTAATTAATAGTCACACCCACACTAGCATGTCTTTATTACGTGGAATTGCTGACGATTTACCATTAATGGACTGGTTACAAAATCACATTTGGCCTTTGGAGCAAAAATGGGTTAGCGAATCATTTGTTAAAGATGGAGCCGACCTCGCCATTGCAGAAATGATTAGAGGCGGCACTACCTGCTTTAATGATATGTATTTTTTTCCTGATATTGTTGCCGAAAGAGCCATTAAACATGGCATACGCGCCAGTATTGGTTTGATATTAATAGAATTTCCCAGTGCTTGGGCAAAAAATGCAGATGATTATTTAGCAAAAGGATTGCGATTACATCAACAACTACAAGACCAGGCATTAATAACTACGCCCTTTGCACCCCATGCACCTTATACTGTCTCAGATGATTCCTTAATTAAAATAAAACAGTTAGCCGAGAAACATCAGCTAGCTATACACATGCATCTGCATGAAACAGCCCACGAAGTTGAAGAGCAGCAACAAAAAACTCAACAATCCCCATTACAAAGACTGCATCAATTAGATCTGCTTAGCCCTTCCTTTATGGCTGTGCATATGACTCAATTAACTCAGCAAGCTATTAATTTGGTCGCCCAAACAAGTACACATATTATTCATTGCCCAGAATCCAACTTAAAGTTGGGCAGTGGATTCTGTCCTGTTGCTCAGTGTTTAGACGCAAACATTAATGTTGCATTAGGTACCGATGGTGCTGCCAGCAATAATGATTTAGATATGTTTGGAGAAATGCGAACAGCGGCATTATTGGCTAAAGGTATATCCAGTGATGCCAGTGCCGTCCCTGCCAGCACAGCTTTAGAAATGGCAACCATCAACGGCGCTAAAGCACTTGGAATTGAAAATGAAACGGGGTCTTTATCACTCGGAAAAGCAGCAGATATAGTTGCTATTGATTTAAGTCAATTAGAAACACAACCTGTCTATGAACCCGTTTCTCAAATTGTTTATGCTGCCAATCGACAACAAGTGAGTGATGTCTGGGTTGCAGGAAAACAGTTACTCAAACAAAGGC
The DNA here is from genome assembly GCA_003666325.1 of Methylococcales symbiont of Iophon sp. n. MRB-2018. Classification (GTDB taxonomy): domain Bacteria; phylum Pseudomonadota; class Gammaproteobacteria; order Methylococcales; family Methylomonadaceae; genus QPIN01. The sequence goes on along the minus strand of QPIL01000118.1, from coordinate 883 downwards.
AACTAAGCACTATCAACATCACTGATTTGAAAGCAAGGGTTATGCTATGGCAAAAACGGTTAAAAAATCAGGGTGCAAAGTAATGAAACTTAACAACTTGTTAGCTATTTTATAATTCATTTTCCCCCATACGCCTGCTTTGGTTTGATGTTCATTGAGCAAGCCCTTAGGTATGCTTAACTCGTCAAACTCAGGTGTCTTTTTTTTGGCTGTTACATTTTTTGGTAATATTTTCATATTTTTATTGCCTTCTAACGCTAGAATTCAGCGGCCGCGTTAGCGGTCAGGTAAAATGATTTGTTATACATTCTAATGCGTGTGTTTGTCTTCTTTTTTTAGCTTCAAGGCTGGAAATTTATGTGTAGCAAATTTGTTATGTCAACTAATACACGATTCATTCATTTCAGAAAAATAAAAGTTTACTAACTCTGGTTTTTTGTTTTTTGCGGCATACGCTAGCATTCCTGCTAAATAGTCAACCCTTAAAAACACCATAACAACTTGATTTATAATAATAAAACCAACAAAAACCATAGATAAATCAACCAGTATTTGGTAAAATAACACCTATTTCTTGGTCGTTTTGCTTAAAAAATAGGCTAACAAAATCAACCCCAATAAGGGGACGCTACCCTTTCAATAAGGGGACGCTACCCTTTTACCTGTTACAATAAGGGGACGCTACCCTTTTACCTGTTAAAATACACCTATGCCAAGACAAGCCAGAAGCGTATTTGCTAATATCCCACATCACATTACCCAGAGAAGCAATCGCCGTGGTGATGTTTTCTTTTGTGATTCTGATAAAGACTACTATTTACAATTATTACAAGAATACACTCTTAAACATGGGGTAGCAGTATTGGCATACTGCCTGATGACC
>QPIL01000055.1 GCA_003666325.1 Methylococcales symbiont of Iophon sp. n. MRB-2018 | reverse complement strand
CGTGATCAATATGCGTTTTGTTAAACCACTGGATGAGGGGATAATTTTGCAGATGGCTAAAAGCCATGATGTACTGGTGACGATTGAAGAAAATGTCTTATCTGGTGGTGCTGGTAGTTTAGTTAATAGCTTTTTACAGGCACAGAAAATTTTAATGCCAGTGCTGAATATTGCTTTGCCTGATGCCTTTATTGAGCAGGGGACTAGAGAAGAATTACTGGCACAATGTGGTTTAAATACGCAAGGGATTTTAAAGAGTATTGAAGAGTTTTATGTATAAACCGTAACTACATATACTGTAAATAAAAAAATGGACAGCTTAAAAAACAAAATTCGTGATATTCCTGATTTCCCAAAACCAGGAATTATTTTTAAAGACATTACCCCGTTAGTCAAAGATCCTGCTGCATTACGACTCTCAATTCATCAGCTGATCCATCCTTTTCTAGGAGTAGATATTACAGCTGTTGCAGGTATGGAAGCCAGAGGATTTATTTTTGGTTCATTGGTTGCTTGGGAATTAGGGATTCCATTTATTCTACTGAGAAAACCAGGAAAATTACCTTATGATATTCAAAGCGTTTCCTATGATCTTGAATACGGATCAGCCACCTTAGAAGCACATATAGATTCATTTGAAAAAGACGATCGTGTTTTGCTAGTTGACGACCTACTAGCTACGGGTGGAACAGCAAAAGCCAGTTGTGAACTGGTAGAAAAACTAGGTGCTAAAGTTGCAGCCCTTGCCTTTGTGATTGAACTGGATTTTTTACAAGGACGTGAAAAACTTAAAGACTATGAAATACATTCCCTATTGCATTATTAAGAGACCTCAGCATAACGCATGAACGGATAAAAAAGGCTAGAAGTATTCAATACTCAAAACAAGTGCTGCAAGAAAACAACCACTGTGTAGCACTTGTTTTAATTCTCAAAAACATCAACACCTTCATCTGCGGTAAATTCAAAAATTTCTTTTTCTATTTTGCGATTAATTTTTACATCAGAAAAATAAATGCGGGTTAATTGACCAAAATTATCACTTAATTCCATACCGCCTATAACCCCATCATTAAGCCCAATAAGAATATAGTTAAATCCACTTTCTTCATTTTTTGGTGATAATTTGACCCATTGTAAATCTTCATCTACCCCTTTATCTTGCAGAGTAAAATTTTCCTCTAAACCTATCTCACCACTTAGTAATAAAGCAGGGGTTGCTCCCAGCGAATCATCCATTTTTTTTATAGTCACTTGCTCAAGATCTGCATCATAAAAGTAGATTTTATCTTTAACTGAAACAATTTCTTGAACATAAGGTGTTTTATAGCTCCAACGGAATTGACCAGGGTGGTTTAAATAAAACAGTCCTTCACTACTTTCTACTGGTTGGTTATTTTCATTCAACGTCACCTGTTTAAAATCAGCCGTTAATGACTTGGTAGTTGCTAAAAATGATTTTAATTGCTCAATAGGCAATGGCTCTGCATGAATCTGACTGAAAAAAAATACAGCCAGAAAAACGGATACCTTAATACTGCTTATCATCATTTTTTTCATAATTTTTCTCTTATTTACTTTAAATAACTTGGTTTTGTTTCCATATACTAACTTCAAGCTAATTAGTCAATCCTTAAAAACACAACAACCATCTGATTTATAACAATAAATTAAACAAAAGCCATAGGAAAAACAAGCAGTATTTGGTAAAATAACGGCTATTTCTTGGTCGTTTTGCTGATAAAATAGACTAACAAAACCAACCCCGCCCAGACTTTAACACTCCATAAGAAATCACCAAAAACCAAGGGGTCTTTCGTCTTTAGTCTTTAGTCTTTAGTCTTTAGTCTTTAGTCTTTAGTCTTTAGTCTTTAGTCTTTAGTCTTTAGTCTTTAGTCTTTAGTCTTTAGTCTTTAGTCTTTAGTCTTTAGTCTTTAGTCTTTAGTCTTTCGTCTTTCGTCTTTAGTCTTTCCTCTTTTTAAGGCTTGACTAATTATTATCTGAATCCCGTGACTTCACTACAGATAGCAAGTATTAGTCTATCTAAAAGTTATCTTGTAGAAAATCATTAAACCAAGTTTTTGCTCTATTTACAGCACTAGAAGCACATGGAGAATACTGCTCCGGGGCAGAACCTTTTATAAATGGATAAGAAACTACTGCATCTGCACAATCTTCATTGGCAAGCAATCCATCATAGGGATCAATCCGATGTATTTCTATATTATCTGGTGCTATTAAATCAACAGGCTGTTTTGAAATTTGCTTCATTACACCTGTCCATATTTGTAGCGCACCTGAGCCACCTGTTAATCCTGTGGGTTTGTTATCATCACGCCCAACCCAGAAAACAGAAAGATAATCTCCGCTAAAACCTGCAAACCAACTATCTCTTAGCTTATTAGTCGTACCTGTTTTACCGACTAAAGCAAACTCTCTTGGAATAGATAGATAAACTGAACGCCCTGTGCCAATGCTCATCGCTTGCTGAAGTATTTTATTGATTAAATAGGTAGCTGCTGGATCTACTGCCTGTCGCAACGTGTAAGGATATTTTTGTATACGTTCTCCATCGGCAGCGATGACCGCTCGAATAGAACGTAAAGGCGTTAAAAAACCATCACCTGCAAGCGTTTGATACACCTGAGCCACCTCTAACGGCGCTAAAGGGGTTGCACCTAATAATAATGAGGGGAATAAATCAACCGATCTACCAATCCCCATATTTCGCAAAGTTTTGGCAATTCTAGCAATACCTATATCCATACCCAAATGCACTGTTGCCAAATTGTATGACTTGGTTAAAGCAATATGTAGAGGCACTTCACCATGCTCCTTATTATCATAATTTTTGGGTTTCCAGTCCTCTTTATTTTTACCTTTGACAGTGATTGCAGTATCACTGATATAGGTATTTATATTATATCTATTAGGGTATTCCAAAGCGGTTAAATAAACCACTGGCTTAATCAAAGAACCTATCGGTCTAAATGCCTTCAATGCCCTGTTAAAACCAACACCTCTTGGGTTCCTGCCACCTGCTAACGCAACAATTTCCCCATTCTCTCGCCGAGTAATAATAGAAGCTGTTTGCAATTTACGGGTATTAGGTTTTTTTTCTAACTGTGCTAACTTTTGAGTGATTGTTTTTTCCAACACTTTCTGTATCTGAGTATCCAGTGTGGTAAAAATTCTTAACCCGTCCGAAGTTAAATCATCCTCTCTGTATTCTTCTCTTAACTGTCTTTTTACCAAATCCAAAAAACTGGGGTAGCGATTAACCGAGCGATGGCTACGCAAAATAACATTAAGTTTTTTCTTTTTGGCTGAAATTTCCTGTCTTTTAGTGATATAACCTTGCTGATGCATTTTTTCTAACACCAGGTTACGGCGTTTAATAGAACGATCTTTATTCCGTCGAGGGTCATAAAGAGATGGTCCTCGTACCAGAGCAACTAAAGCAGCAACATTATGTAAGGCTAAGTTTTTTAGTGGTTGACCAAAATAAAACTCACTGGCCAGACCAAACCCATGTACCGAACTAGCACCATCCTGACCTAAATATATTTCATTAAGATAGGCTTCTAGGATTTCATCTTTCGAGTAATGGTATTCTAAAATCAAAGCCATAAAGGCTTCATTGATCTTACGCCACAAGCGTTTTTCTGAACTCAAATAAAAATTCTTTGCCAATTGCTGGGTAATGGTACTCCCGCCTTGAACTACTGTTCCTGCACTGATATTAGCCCATAAAGCTCTGACTATAGCCTTGGGTGATACACCATAATGATGATAAAAGTTACGATCTTCGGTTGCCAACAGTCCGTGAATCAAACTATCTGGTGTATTCTCCAGTTTTATCAGAATACGATCTTCTTTGCGTGTTGGATAGAAACTACCTACCTGGACAGGCTCCATTCTTAGAATAGGTATTTCTACAGATGTTTTTAGATTGCTTATTTTCCGAACATATTTGTTAGAAAAAATGATCCTTAATTGCTGACTATCCTGCTTTTTATCCCAGAAATTAAAACTCCGTGTTTTTAAGCTAATTTGTTGACCCTTTTTATAGTAAGTACCTACAGAACTTAAACTATAGTCACGTCTATAGCGCAGTTGCAGTAATAAATCTTCAAACTCATCTATAGCTATTTGATAACTTTGGTAAACTTCAACAGGACTGGCATAAACCCTAGCAGGAATCGACCAGCGTTTACCTTCAAATTGTTTTCTAACCGTGTAATCCAGATAACCAATATAAGAACAAAACAAAAATACAAAGCCAAGAAAACAATAAAGTAGTAAGCTCTTAAACCAGTGCAACGGTTGTTTAGTCACCTTCTTTTTTCTAGCCTTACTTTTTGTTGTTTTTTTAGCCATAAGTTAGCAAAAATAATATGTGTTTAAGACAATAAATATCTAATGGACAGATCTATTAATTGTAAGAGGAAAATAATCAGGATTCGAGTGTACTATCTTTTTTATCATCAACTGGATACATGCGTAAACTACAACGAAAATCATTAGAATATTTAAAACCAATATCAGACACCAGACTTCTATCAATAGTAGTCAAGTTTAATGCCGTCATCATCGCTGCTTTTTGAAAACGAGAACACTTTCTAGCCAGCACTGACAATAAATAAAGCCCATCATTTTCACTGACCTCATCTTTATCAACCATAATTTGAAGCATATTGCTGATTTTTAAAAAAGCGGCAATTCTCTTTTTACGATTTATAAAGCCAATAGGAGGAATACTGCTATAGAGTTTGTCGTATGCTACTAAGGTCTTATCCATTTATTTTTCTACCTGTTAGGTTTTTGTCTTGGTGAATGCAGGCTTTTATTATACGTATTGCTAACGATATTCCCAAAACAAAAAACTAAAAACAAAGGGTCTATGCCATTTTATATAGGTAGTCAAACTTCATTTTTCCACATAAGAAGTAAATCATGTTGATCAAACGTAGGGTGAGGGGGAAGAGCGGGTGAGCAGAGGCACTCGCCCCTACATGTCCTTGCATGTCCTTGTATGTCCTTGCATTGCATACCATGTTAATGAAACGTAGGGCGAGGGGCTTCTTGCCCTGCTGTTATCGGGAATATAGGAAGAGCGGGTGAGCAGAGGCACTCGCCCCTACATGTCCTTGCATTGCATACCATGTTAATGAAACGTAGGGCGAGGGGCTTCTTGCCCTGCTGTTATGGGAATATAGGAAGAGTGTGCGAGCAGAGGCACTCGCCACTACATGTCCTTGGTGCTATCGGGAATATTTGAAGAGTGGGCGAGCAGAGGCACTCGCCACTACATGTCCTTGTATATCCTTGCATTGCATACCATGTTAATGAAACGTAGGGGCGAGGGACTCTCGCCCTGCTGTTATCGGAATATAGGAAGAGTGGGTGAGCAGAGGCACTCGCCCCTACGTGTCCTTGGTGTTATCGGGAATATTTGAAGAGCGGGCGAGCAGCCGCTCGCCCCTACATCCCTACGGGTTAAAACTTAAAGTCGCCACGCAACTCTATACTGTCCCCTGTTTGTTTACGCTCGCCCATTAGGTTTAGGCTCAATATAGAATCTATTGTCCAGCGTCCGCCTATATTATAGTTTTGTGTGCCGTTTGTTAGGTTTACGCCAGCGTAAGGGCTGAATAGACCACGACCAAAGAACCCAGGTAGTCCGTAACCTAACTCGGTGTTTAACTGTAGGCTTCTATTGCTGTTGTTATCCTCATCGTTTACACCATTTACCTCTCTAGCTGCATTTTCTTGTAGCCATACTTTATTGCCAATATTGTCTGGAGTATCGCCCCAAGCAGGTTGTAGGCTTAACCATAAACCTTGACCACTGTTGTCGGCTTGGTA
>QPIL01000056.1 GCA_003666325.1 Methylococcales symbiont of Iophon sp. n. MRB-2018 | reverse complement strand
TAAATAGTAGTCTTTATCAGCATCACAAAAGAAAACATCACCACGGCGATTGTCTCTCTGGGTAATGTGATGTGGGATATTAGCAAATACGCTTCTGGCTTGTCTTGGCATAGGTGTATTTTAACAGATAAAAGGGTAGCGTCCCCTTATCTAAAAGGGTAGCGTCCCCTTATCTAAAAGGGTAGCGTCCCCTTATCTACCCTTATCTAAAAGCGTCCCCTTATCTACGTTTTTGCGTATGCAAAAAAAGTGACGCTTTAAACTGTCCGCTGGAGTTATTTGTTAGTTGTTTTTTATTCATCGCTATAGATTTCATTGTAAATATCTTTTAAGAGTTTGCCATTAAACGTCCAATGAGGAGAGGGCTGTACAGAGTAATCAATATCCATTACTTTTCTTGTTGCAGCCGTTAAAGTCATTATCTCTTCATTGTAGATAACTTTTTTATTATCTTTTATTGTTACAGTGGCTTTACCATTCTCAAATAATAATTTAGAACCTTCTGGAATGTTCATTTCAAAAAAGTCCATGTTGGGTCTTTTCTTTAGCTTTTTGCCTGAATCTTTTTCTGCTTGGGACACATTGCTATTTAGTTCGGCACTTACCTGTGGGGTAACATCTTTTTGACCAAGTAATTTTAAAATGGCAATTGCCTGTTCAGAGTCTATTTTGAAAAACTCTCGGTTAGGGTTAATTCTGTTTGGCCCAAATGCTATATGTAACCCAGACTCTACTTTTGAACAATCTGTGACCTCAATTGCAAATACGCACTCAAATGGAACTGGGACACCTGTTGTGTATAACTGACGCATTCTCTTTTTTACATCAGCTTGTGTTGTTTTTCCAATTTTGACTATATCTGGCATTGCTGAATTGGATAGAACGTATACTATTTCATTTGTATCCATGTGCGATCTCTTTTTTACAACTAACGCCGAGGTAACCTGCCGCCGACTGATACGCTAAAAATAGCATAAATACACCTAACATTCAAAATCATCAGGTTTTTGTTAAATTAACTTGCGTTAGGCGGTCAGGTTGACCGTTTTGTTAGTGCGTCGATGCAACCTAATGTTTGTAAACACAACAAGTGCTACGCTCCGCTTCTTTTAAATGCTCTTTGCTGTAACTGGGCTTGGTTTCTTAATGCCCGTTACTTTCAATATTTTTGACACTAAGTTTGTCTAACAAAGCATGTTTTGCAAGTACTATTTTTCTAAAACACATTAGATAACAGCGTTACAACATTTTAGCCCAGTTACTACTTGCCCAACCGTTTCAAATACCATTGAATGGTCAGAATATGCCACGAACAAGAACACGGTAAAGGTTCTCTATTTGCCGATACTTTGTAGGATGGTAACTAAGGAAAATTTAGAGTACTAACGCCAGCTTCAGCGGCTGCCGTAAGGGGCGCGAATTTTGCGATAGCAAAATTTCGTGACGCTTACGGCAGTCCGCTGGAAGCTATTGTTAGCTTTTCTTGTTGTAAAATTATGGAAAAATCTCTAATAGCATCCATTGTTTTCTTGCAATAATTTGAGCTTCTTTATTCATGCGTAACCGGATGATTGTAGCCTTTCCTGTTTCTGTTAATCCTATAATTTTACCATCTTCAATATTTACTGTGAAATGTTGTGCCCACTTGTCTTTTCTTGGGTGAAAAAGAGAGATCTCCTTGTTTTCTTTAGGAATAACTCCAGTTACATGTGAGGATTTATATAGGTTACACGACCGACAAGAAAGAGCTAAATTGGATTTTAGATCAGAACCATTTAGTGATATTGGAATAATATGTTCAATTTCAAAAGCAAAATTAAATATTATTTCTGGCGCATGACAATATTCACAACAATGCTTAGCTCTCAGAGCTACTTTCTCATAGTGAGGGTTCAATTGTTTACTTCACCATTTAGTTTTTTGGCACGATCAGCTGATGCAAGCAATTCCAGTTCAACGAGAGAGTCTAGCTCTTCTTGTTTTTCTATAGAAAATTCGGTTCTATTGTCTTTAGCAACCCGCCAACGTGCCATAAGCTCACCTAAACGTTTTTGCTGAGTAGCATCAAAAAAACAATCAGGGCGATAATTTTGAACGATGATAAGGGTACCTTTTTCATCATCACCCAATTGTTCATTCAAGGCATCTAATGCTTCTCCTGCCGTTTTACCTTTTGTATGTATCTTTCCAGCTATGGCATTAAAAGAAATATGTCCATTTACAGCTTGTACTGGTGATATTGCTACTTTTGTCATAGTTTTTACCCCTAATGTATATGGTTATATTAGCATATATCTGAAATAGACAATTATGATGAGGCCGTGTTTTTCTTGTAAAGCTAACGCCCGAACTAATTTGCCGCCCGAGTACGTTTCCTGAGCGGCACTGAAAGTGGCGCGGTCAAATTGAGTGATTTGTTATAAATTGGACAGTGAATTTTTGCACTGTCCTTGAATTTGTTGATTGTTATTTGCATGGGCTTAAAGTTAACTGATATTTTGTTTGAAAGCAATTAACAATATTTTCAGAGTGACTACTATTTGATTTTTTAGACTCACTTGATGATTTAAAGAACTTTTTTTTCAGACTGCTTTGTTGCTTAAGTTGCATTTTTATTAAAAGAAATAGCATACTTTAATGCTTAACTTTTAAAGCTTGTGTATTTATAACGCCCGAACTCACTTGTCGCCAAAAGCAGAGTGTAGCGTAGCGAAACGGCGATTTTGGCGGCAAGTGCAGTGACTTGTTATAAACTGGACAGTGATTTTTTACACTGTCCTTGAATTTGTTGATTGTGATTTGCATGGGCTTAAAGTTAACTGAGATTTTGTTTGAAAGCAATTAATAATATTTTCAGAGTTACTATTATTTGATTTTTTACACGCACTTGATGATTTAAAGAACTTTTTTTTCAGACTGCTTTGTTGGTTAAGTGGTACTTTTGTTAAAAGAAACTGCATTCTTTAATGCTTAACTTTTAAGGCTTGTGTATTTATAACGCCTGCTTCAGCTGACGTAAAAAGGGGCGCATTTTTTTGCTTCGCAAAAAATGTGACGCTTTTTACGGTCAGCTGCAAGCATTTGTTAGGGCTTTTTAATACTAGCATGGATAAAAATAAGTACTAGGTTTGCACTTTGTAGCTACCATAAAATCTTTATCTTTAAGTGCTTTTTCAATAAGTATTTTTTTATTAGGTATATGCAAGGTTGGAACTTTGCTCATAGAATCACGGAATTTAGGCAGTTTGTCCCATAGATTTTTTATCTGCTGTTTTATGGTCTTGCCTTCACGGTTAATTATGTCACTTTTCTCTGAATAATCGGGGTAAATTACGATAACAGGCAAACCCTTCGTATTTATCCCATAGTCTATTTCTTCACGTAAAGCTTGTGAATTACTTGTGTGACTGCTGAGGAATAGCACAATATTCTTTGAATTGTTTAATCGATCACGAAGCCTAGGCTTTAATGTTTTTTCCCAATCACTTCCATCACGAACGTTATAATTCTTATCATGCGAATCAATAAAAGGGAAACTTGAATCTTTACCCTTCCATGCCCTTAACAAATTGTAAGAAACAAAATCTCGGGCTAAATGCGCTCCTAAGTTGCTTTCTTTGAAAGGTTCTTTTACATAGAACGCTGAGTAATTTCCATTTTTAAATGCCATATTTAAGCTCTTATAGTATTAAATAATATTTCAGTTGAGGATAGATCTATCTCTTTTTTAATCGATTCGTGTAGCACGATATTAACTCCATTAATTAAGGTTAAATCGTCCTTTAAGGCAATTGAGAAAAGCAAGAATTCCAATAGCTTTTGCTTGCTTAGGCTTACACCAGAATGGCCTGCTCCAATAAGAGGAATACTTACTTTTCTTCCTTGTGAATTTTGCTCTATATAAGAAAAGAGGTCACACAAGACCCTCAGATACTCGGAATTCTTAACTTCCGCTCGATGATTGGCGTTAAACCTAGTCAAGGCTACCAAGTAAAATACCTTGTTGCCATTTTTGATTTCACATACCGTACCTAGAGAATACTTGTTCTTGTTTCCATATTTTCTGTCTGAGTTTGTTTCTAGTGGTGCATACTGTGCCAGTTCTTTCTTTATCTGCTTCTTTAGTTCAGCTTCATTTCCTCCAAAATATTTTTGAACAAACTTACCATGAATGGTATTAGAAGATATGATTTTGTCGTCTACGATAGTATCAAAATATTCATTAACTGGTACAACGATAATTTCTTTAGATTCAAACAGATCACCAAAGAATATTTTGGCCTTTACCTTATCAGATAGACCTAACTCAATTTTGCTTTTAGAGCGATTCGCATATAAAGCGTAGATAATAGCAACGAGAAGAAGGCCAAATAAAAGACCCCAAGGACATTTATTTGCCAAAGAACTCAGAGAAGACGAAAAAAAAGCCCATAAAATGGTGACAAAACCACTGAGTGAACCAATTGCTATAAGTAAGCTTCTTACAAAATTTGAGAGTTTACGCACGATTCTCCTTATGCCCTAACGCCCACATCACTTGACACAAATAAGCGGACAAGGAATGTGGTAAATTTGAAAAACTATAATCTACCACGAATCTATGAAAACATATAAAATTGCGTCGCTTATTTGTGGTCAAGTGTATGTGATGGTTAGGTTTTTATTTATTCCATCCTTTGATGTGGCATTGAAAGACCTGACCCCAATTTTTGGGTTTTGATTTACGCCATCCTTTGATATGGCATTGAAAGGCCTGACCCCCGTTTTTTTTCAAAAATTACCTTATTAAACATACCTTTTTATTATATAAATCTTCATGTAAATACATCCCTTTTTTATCATAATACTGATGACTTAAAGTAACCCCCCCCTGCTAATAACCTGTAAACAATACTATTTTTATTTGTACAAGCTTTATTTCTATTTTTTATACTTTCACCTTTAAGCATTTCTTTCATAGCGTTATACACAGAACCAAATGTTTCTTTAATAGCAATTGGTAAAGACTGTGTATTAATACCTGAAGCTTCTGAAAGAACTTGAAAAAATCCATTTTCAATAACAGTATATTTATATACCATATATAAATCTGGTGTAGCGACAACCGAATCTAACATGGTCATCCTGTTAATCTGTACTGGAGCTGATTTGGCTGCAAGAGTAGCTATTTTCTGCAACTCCTCATAACTGATTTTCACCTCTGCATATACTTGTCCGTAAAACAAAAATAATAGAATAAAAAATAAATTCTTAACAGTTTTTTTCATCGTCTAATTTCTCTTAATTGATAAAGCAAATTTAACGCCGTAAATCACCTGCGGCAAAAAGCATAGCGAGGAACGAGCGTCGCTTTTTGCCATCTGAGGCATTTGCCTTGCTAGGTTTTTACTTGTCTTGCGTATTGTATTTTGGTTTATTTCTCTCTATCACATTTTTCTCTTTTTTGCGAGCATCACTGACACTGCTGAATTGCTCAATAGAGATCGATGCACTAGGGATCTCACCCAAATGCTCTTTTATGCGGTCTTGCACTCTGCCTCTCTGAGCTATACCAGCATAATTGAGATTACCCCCTTCTGTTTCAATCCGATATAGCACAGGCTTGTCATTCGGAAGTTGCTCTATTGATGTTTTGTTATATTTCGTTTTCTTTGCCATTTCAGTTCTCCATACTATCAAGTAATAAGGGTGCTTCTACCAACAAATATTTTGCCATCTACCATTGACCTGCTTGTATTCGCATTGAGAAGTGCCAAGTGGTGGGAGTTCCATAGACGGTAACGGCTTCAACTCCATTGAAGGTAATGAAGGAAGTGGATCTAGCCCAACTGATGGTAAATCAAGAGAATCATTACATATGTCTATATACCGACAATTATTGCCCCGAAAATAAGGGGAAAATAAGGGGACGCTACCCTTTTTTAAAATAAGGGGACGCTACCCTTTTTTAGGTCTACCCACCCCTTTAAAACTCAAATCTCTACCAATCTTATCACTCAGATTTTTAATAAAATTATCACCTCCGCACGGTAAACCTTTGTGCGTGTTTCTTTGCAAGATTTCAATATGTTTTTGCCTTATCATAGACTGTAAGTAATCTTGATATTCATTCTGTAAAACACCAATATCATAATCCGTTATTAACTTATCATGAGATACGCCTAAATGATGACTTGCACTTGAATGTTTATAATCAA
>QPIL01000057.1 GCA_003666325.1 Methylococcales symbiont of Iophon sp. n. MRB-2018 | reverse complement strand
TAAATAGTAGTCTTTATCAGCATCACAAAAGAAAACATCACCACGGCGATTGCCTCTCTGGGTAATGTGATGTGGGATATTAGCAAATACGCTTCTGGCTTGTCTTGGCATAGGTGTATTTTAACAGATAAAAGGGTAGCGTCCCCTTATTCCACTTATTTTTTTATTTTTCTGATAAAAGGGTAGCGTCCCCTTATTTTTAAAGGGTAGCGTCCCCTTATTTTTTTCTGATAAAAGGGTAGCGTCCCCTTATTTTTCTTATTTTTCCTTATTTTTATTGTCCGAATTTTGTCCGAGTGCATGTTTTTGTTATGCTTTTTTCAACACATTGATAACACTCAATGCAACTTGATAAGCAACTGGAGGCGAAACAGAGTTACCTATTTGCCCAAGCATTTGATATGCAGCACCTGCAAATTCCCACGATTCAGGAAAGCCTTGAATTAGACCAACATCTTGTACTGAAAGTCTAAAGTGGCCATTTTTTGCAGGAAAGGCTGATGCTCTTTTTCTGTTTGATTGCACACCATTAGGCCATATTTCCATCTCCCCCCAAACCTTTTGCCCTGCTGTACTATTTAGAATAGATGTTGTATTTCTTTTTCCTGTAAAGGCACTCCTAATGGTGGGGGCTAAATTGTCAAATCCTATAGTCGGCAGCCCCAAGCATTCCCTAACCCCACTTGTTTTAATTAATCCATCATCAAATAAAGAACAGTTATAAAATGCCCCTTTATTACCTAAATGATCCCAAATATGAGTAGGCTGTGGAGGAATGAATTTATTAAAATCTCCCTTATTTCTGAAGCCAACAAAAAACACTCTCTTTCTAATCTGTGGAACTCCATAGTCTGCGGCATGCATTTCAAATGTAGCTATTGAATAATCTGAAAGTTGATTAAAGATATACTTTCTGACAAATTCTTTAAACTTTGGGTTGAGTATTCCAGGAACATTTTCTGCTATAAATGCCCTAGGTTTTATTGTATTAACAGCCCTACTAAATTCCCCCCACATATTTCTTTTATCATCTAAACCTTTTTGTGCACCAGCAATTGAAAATGGCTGACATGGTGGACCACCATGAACTATGTCTACTTTCCCTTGATAGTTAATCCAATCTATATTTGTAACATCACCCTCTTTATGGCCGCAAAAAATATTTTTACATTTTAAATTTGAAGATAATGTGTCCTTGCATATTGGTATTAGCTCATAAGATGCAACATGTTTATATCCTGCCTTTGAAAAACCCAAATCTAATCCACCCCCCCCACTAAACAGGCTGACTGTAGTTAAACCATTGTTTTCTAACTGAGGTATTAATAAATCGGGATTAAATAATGGAATATTTTCCTCATGGAGACTATCAAGGAGCCCTTGTTCAGCAGCAAGCTTTGATAATCGAGATTCATGTGATATTTTTCTATATAGCTCTCTTTTTTCATCAGTAATATCATATACTTTTTGAGATGTATTTTTGTAAACTGATGTATTACTGAACGATTTAGTAAGTTCCATTATTTTTGTTCCTTAAAATATTCTCTAACCATAACTCTTAATCGCTCGACATGGTTTTGTGTAATTTCTTCCCATCCATCAAAATAGGTAAAAGGGATGTGTGGATTATTTAAGGTGCTTCCTCTTTCAATTAGGTATTCTGCCCGATCTTTTATTATTTCTAGCATTCTTTTTGAGCTATAACCATGTTCTAAATCTTGTAATTTTAAATACTGCTCTTTCTTGTATTGCATTTTTTGGATTGCTTTAGCATCATCATAGGTGTAGACATCTTTTTTCCCTATAATCTGGTACATGTATTCAAGATTGATTTTAGCTGGTACAAGTTTTGCCAATTTGAAGTCTGGTGCAATGTATTCTTCTTTGCTTTTAATCCACTTTTCCATCATAGATGGAGAACCATATTTGTAGTATTTTTTATCTTTGAGAAAAAAGCCTATGAGCCAATGTTTATTTTTCCATTTCAGTATGTAATCAGGACCAAAATCTCTTACCGTAGTAACAGAGCCTTGTGAAGTGGTTTTTAATTCAAATGGGATAGTCTTTCCATCTAATTTCAAAAAAGCATCTATGCCAGACCGTCCTTCAGTTTCATCTTTATAAAGATCAAAAAGGGCAATCATTGCTTCTTCTCTATCATCATCTTGAAAATTTTTGACCATTTTATTCCTAAATGTTCAGTATTCTGTTTCTGCATAACGCCTAAATCAGCGCGCAGTTTAAAGGGGCGCTTTAAACTGTCCGCTGGATTTTTTTGTTATGCTTTTTTTCTGCACGATAAAACTCAAAACCACCACCACCACTCCAGTCTATCTCCTTAGAAATGCCACCTTGCTCACCCTCAATAACTAACTGAAGTCGCTTTGATACAAATTCAACAATATGAGCACCACTTTCAATGCCAATATATTCTCTATTCATTTTGTGGGCTACAGAAGCTGTACTTCCAGAACCAAGATACGCATCCAAAATAAGATCCCCTTCATCGGAGGCTATATCAAGAATTCTTTTAATAAGCTGTTCTGGTTTAGGAGTATCAAAAACAGGTTTATCAGGAAATAATTTTAATAGATGTTTTTTTGCTTGCTTATTTGTCCCAACCTCTTTTCCTAACCAAATAGTTTCTGGAGTAACGCCATTCTTTGCATCAACTAAAAACCTTTTAATTCTTGGAACACCAGTCCCATTGAGACCAAACCAGATATTGTGCTCATTAATTTCTCGTTGCATACGATCTTGGTTGTATACCCAGCATCTTCCATTGGGGGGGTAGTGGACTTTTCCAGATGGTGAAAGAATGTTATAAAATTGTGACTCAACAGCATGCCCTGCTTGTACATTTGCAGAAACTGATTGCCACACCCCTCTTGAGTCATTATCAGGGTTTTTATACCGACTAAGAATTTCTTCTGTTATAGGGAGTAAATTTCTTTTTTGTGAAAATAATTTAGTATCTATACAATAAACAAGTATGTATTCGTGATTATTTGAAAATACTTTCCTATTTTCTCTTGTTGTTCGCTGTTGCCATATTATTGTTGTTACAAAGTTACTCCTCCCAAAAACTTTATCAGCAGCAACCTTAAGGTAATGAACTTCATTATCATCAATAGAAATCCAAATACTCCCATCTTTTCGCAAGAGTGGCTTTAGCTTTTCCAATGTAGCAACAATATTTTCAAGCCATTTATCATGATTAAATTGGTCGTTATAATGTGTATATGCTTCACCATTGTTATAAGGTGGATCAATGTAAATACATTTTACTTTACCTCTGTATTCACCACCCAAATGCTCTAGCACTTCGGTATTGTCACCCTGTATTATTTTGTTACTCTGGTGGCATCCCCCCAAAACAGAATATTTATTAATTTTTTTCAACATATTAATTCCTGCATACGAGAATAATCTCGCTATTATTACTTGCTTTAAGGTGCTTTTCTGAATGATTTAGCTTGCTGTGAATGAATACTCCGGGCGAGTGTGTTTTAACATAGTTAAAATATTTATTAGCTAATAACATCAGCTGCTCAAGCTCCATGACTCTTGGGTGTGCCTTTGCATCTTTATCATACGGAGAATATGACAACATTAATGTCTTACCACTCCCCGCTACTTTTTCAAAGAGGTCATTAAAAGCTTTGGGAGCCAAAGACTTAATACAAAAAGGGGATTGGTGTCTTTCAAGTCGGTATAGTCCACGACTTAAGCGAAGAGAGCCTCCTATCGTTGTTTCAGAAATTTTTGGATAGTCTTGCAAGCATAAAGTCTCTAACCCGTGATAAAACCTACTGTAATGATCTCGTGTGTAAGGGGGGTCAGCATATACAATATTTACATCATTAGGAATATTATCCAAGATATTTCTATAGTCGATGCAATGAACTTCATGCCCTGTCACGAACTGTTTTTGATTTGTATACTTTTCAAGCCATTCTTGAAATTTATTAAAAACACAAAGAGTTCTATCCTTAGATAACTGTTGAATCAACTTTGGCTTTGGGTCTCCATTTTTTTTCCTTGGTCTAATTGGTTGAGCAAACTGTTTACCAACAGTATTAACAATATCACTAGCTGTGCTTAGAAGTGCTGCCATTAAAATATTTTGATATTTTAGTGGAGCATTGTTAATTTCATTCAAAATCACATCAATATGAGCCGACTGTTCAAAGGAATAATATACTCCACCAAAATATAGAGTTGCTAAGGGGATATTAGAGTCCAATTCATTAATCAACTCCATTGAATTATTTAAAGCAACCTTAAGTGGATACTTACTATTTTGTGAGAGACCATCAATAAAACCATATAAAGAGCAATACTCCAAGAAATTGCATAGAGGCTCTAAGTCTCCTTTTTCACCAAGTTCAATAATATTTTTTTCATACTCAATTAGAGGGTATATCGCCTTTTCAATTTTTGGTTTAATGGATGATAATCTCATCCTATCTCCATACTTTAATATTTCCTTATCTGTGCATGGGTTTAGTAATGCCTTACAGATCACTTTAGAATACTCTTGGATGTCTACAGAAATTACTCGGCGAGAATTAGAAAAATAGTGTGATACTGAACCAGCTCCAGAAAATAAGTCAATTATCGCTCCCTTTGACGGGTCTTCTTTATCAGCAACACCTTTAATAAACTCTAACATTCTGAGTTTGCTTCCTAAATAATGAATCGCACGAAACGACCCAAACTCATCAGCTATTTGTGGATTACCCCTTAATGCTACAGAGCTTCTATCAGTTAAATTCAGCAGCATTATGATGTTACCAAAAAGCTGTTTATAGCAGTCTCGTTTAATATTTCCGAAACGTCATCCGCTTCTACGACTATGCGTTTCATTCTATCAGGCCTTCCATCCCAATTAGTACTCATCCAATCCGCGATCTCATCATATTTATTCCCCATGCTAGGCATAAATATTTTATAAATAAACATACGTGTTGATAAGCGAATAAAGACACCGATAGGTCTGCCAGTCGTAGGATAAGGTAATCCAGCAACAGCTTCAAGTTCAAATCGATAATTTTGACTGCGAACTGAAACACTTGGTCTAACTTCTATATCACCGAGAATTCGCTCCGCCTCCACATTTCGAAGCAAGATTCTTTGACTATTATCTCCAGCTGTAGCACCAAAAAAGGACTCAAAAGTAGTTACATCAAAATTAGCCTGATTCCAGCGATTTCCACTTCGAGGGATTTCTGCAAATAAAACTGAGCTATTATTTTGGTAATTCCATTCATTTGATTCTTCAGTAGTCACACTGTCTTCGGAAACACCCTCAATATCTATGGTATCTACTTCAGGCAGAGAAATATCATTCCATACTTTTGTACGAAAAGTATTTTTTGCGACTCTCGCAATAACTCCCTGATCTGCAAGAGGCTTAAGATAACATGCAGACTGAGTTACCCAGTCATTCCAGTATGCATCTAAATTGATTAATTCTTGTATAGACAAGTCAACGACAGCAAAGGCTTCTCGATTTTTCCGTAGTCCACCAGCAGTCAGGTTTCCAGACCCAATAACAAGACTGCCTGTTCCATTTTCCCTAGAAAAGTAGCTGATTTTGGGATGAAAGAGCGAATTATTTGTGCTATGTAGAAATGCATTAATATTCAGGGAAGGATATTTTTCTTCGTATTCGACGAGCCTATTGATTGTTGCAGTATTTGTAATTTGATCAATTCCAACAATTAGCTGATATTCCCCTCTATCGAGTAGTTTTTCAAATTCAATGTCACCAAATAAGAGATCTGCACCAGATTTTGATACAAATGCATACGCTCCACTTCCACGTTCCGCATTTGAGCAAACACTAATCATTGCTTCATGCAATGAGTAAGAGTTTGAGTAATTTGGGTCTTGTATGTGTAGCAAAGTAATTTCCTATGTGGCTATTTAGACATAGCTACATATTATACAGAAAGAGCGTATAAAACAGGGATACTAAAGTGGATTTTTTAAAGCATAACGCCAAGGTAACCTGCCGCCGACTGATACGCTAAAAATAGCATAAAAACACCTAACATTCAAAATCATCAGGTTTTGTTAAATTAACTTGTGTTAGGCGGTCAGGTTGACCGTTTTGTTAGTGCGTCGATGCAACCTAATGTTTGTAAACACAACAAGTGCTACGCTCCGCTTCTTTTAAATGCTCTTTGCTGTAACTG
>QPIL01000058.1 GCA_003666325.1 Methylococcales symbiont of Iophon sp. n. MRB-2018 | reverse complement strand
CCGTAACTTCCCATATAAAACAGTATCTTCATCAAAGGAAAACTTATTACTTTTTAACTCTCTCTCATCAACTAATTGATAATTTATAATTCTACCTGTTTCCTTTTCTATATCTTCTAGTGCTAAATACTTCGTACCTTGTATGATATTTTCTGGTATTACGCTAGTCTTTTTAAATAAACACAGTTTGTTCAAGTGGACCTTATCCCACCCCATCGGATTAGTAACAGGATCACCAAACATCTCCAAAAACAAAGACTGGCTCAGGGCGGTGTAGAGTGCTATCAGTTGCTGGTCTTTTTGTCTTAGGCTGTCCGCCGCATCTAAAATCGCGGCAATCTTTTGTTGTTCTGCTAGGGGTGGGAGGGGGATTTTGAGTTTCTTTAGGTTTTTTCTTGTAATTCTTTTTCTTGTTGTACCAGTTACTTGACCTTCAATAACGTGTCTTACTTGAGATGTATTAATAAGATATTGAATGTAGCTTTGTGAATAGTCAGGTTTTATCCTCAATATTGCAATATCAACAACTGTTACATATTTTTCATCTTCATCAAATGGAAACAAACAGCAACGCCCTAATGGATCAGGCATTCTTGCGATTAAAATGTCATTTTTTCTTAGGAAAGTGCAATTTAGTTTTTTAGCTGTTTCGATATTCATAAATCGCTTGGATTTATTTAAAAACCGTCCATCCCCTATATCTGCTAATTGTATTAACCTGACATTACCATCATTATCCTGGTCTTTAGATTCAACCCAATCTCCATCATTAAATAATGTAGACGTACTTAGTAATTCTTGGAATAAACCATTTTGTAATTTGTACTCCAAATTCACCCCAACAACCCCTTCAAAACCCGCAAAGCCTCACCCCGCTCCCCATCCAACTTCTCAATCTCAGCAATAATTTCCTCAGGCACAGCATAATCCACTTCTTCATAAATAATCTCTTTATAGCGGTTAATACTCAGATCCCAGTCATTGTTTTTAATCTCATCAAACGGCACTAAAAAACTCTGCTCAGTTCGGCTACGTGGCTGCTCTTGCTCTCGTTGTTTAAAGCGTTGAACAATATCAGCTATATCATTGTCATTAATCGGGCTGCGTTTATCATCCAGACTATAACCATCCGCCTGCATATCATAAAACCAGACCTTATCTGTACCGCCATTGTTGGTTTTGGTAAACACGACGATGGCAGTGCTAACCCCTGCATAAGGTTTAAATACGCCACTAGGCATAGAGATAATCGCTTCCAGTTTATGTTTTTCCAGCAAGATCTGGCGGATTTGTTTATGCGCTTTGGAAGAGCCGAATAACACGCCATCGGGAATAATCACCGCACAGCGTCCGCCTATTTTCAACATCCGTAACATCAGCCCCAGAAACAGCAGTTCAGTCTTTTTGGTTTTGACGGTTTTCAGCAATGAGCTTTCTACGCTATCAAAATCCAGTGAGCCTTTAAAAGGCGGATTGGCAAGGATCAAGCTGTATTCATCGCGCAGTTCGGCATTGCCCTCGCTTAGGGCATCGCGCCCAATTAATTGTGGGCTGTCTATGCCGTGCAGTTGCAGGTTCATCGCGCCGATGCGTAACATAGTGCTGTCAAATTCTATGCCGGTAAACATGGCACTGTTGTAATGGTTGCTAAATTCTTGTTCGTGAAACCAGTCGGGGTGGTTGTCGTGGATATATTCCCCTGCTGCCACTAAAAATCCGGCGGTGCCACAGGCTGGGTCACATACGGTGTCTTCTTTATTCGGTTGCATTATTGCTACCATCATTTTAATAATGTGGCGTGGGGTTCTAAATTGTCCGTTAGTGCCTGCGGTGGCTATTTTAGAGAGCAGGTATTCGTATAAATCGCCTTTGGTATCCCTGTCATCCATCTGGATTTTGTCGATCATTTGCACCACTTGATCCAGCAATTTGGCCGTGGGGATCATAAAAGTCGCGCCTTTCATAAAACTGGCAAACACACCTGCGCTGCTGCCTAGCTGTTTCATATACTCAAAGGTGGTGAGGTTATCGCTGTCTGTTTGCGGTTGGGTGAATAGTGCAAACATGACTTCTGGATCTTTGTTTTTAAAGCTATTCCAGCGGAATTTTTTATGTGCTTGCTGATAGATTGAGTTGTCTATTTGGCTACCAATAAGGTTGGCTTTTCTTTCTTCCAATAATTGCCGTTCGTCTAATCGGCGTAGAAATAACAGAAAAGTGAATTGCTCTATCACAGTGAGGGGATTGCTGATGCCACCTGTCCAGAAGGCTTCCCATATTTTATCGACTTGGCTTTTTAGCTCACCGGTTATCATGTAAAACCTTCATATTCATTATATTACTGGTTAATTTAAGCCTTATGATACATAAAAAATCAAGGGGTCAGAAAAAATCAAAAATCAAGGGGTCAGAGTAATTGATTTATATAAAAACACCTAACAAATCATTCCAGCCGACCGCTAACGCGGCCGCTGAATTTGGCGTTATGTAACAAAGCAGAGAGGAAATAATGGACTTTACACTTATTCTTAATGAAATCGGAACACTTATCCTTAATCAAATCGGAATACTTTGGTATTTAGCTCCTTTCTTTGTAATTATCACGGCATTGAAATCAGCGTGGTTTAAAGGTGTTTTTGGTGAGTTTATTGTTAATTTGAGTGCTAAGTTGTTTCTTAATAAAGAGAAATACCATCTGATAAAAAATGTTACCTTACCAACTGAAGATGGAAGCACTCAAATAGACCATGTTATTGTTTCAAAATATGGAGTTTTTGTTGTTGAAACGAAAAATATGAAAGGGTGGATCTTTGGTAGTCCAAATCAGAAAACATGGACTCAAAAAATTTATAAGTATTCAAGTAAATTTCAAAATCCCCTATATCAAAATTACAAGCATATAAAAACACTCGAATCATTATTGGGGCTAAATGAAGAACAAATCTTTTCAGTTATTGTTTTTGTCGGTGATAGTACGTTTAAAACGGAAATGCCAGAAAATGTAACGTATGGCAGAGGTTATATCAGATTTATAAAATCAAAAGTTCAGCCAATATTAACTGAGTCAGAAGTTAAAGATATTATTGGTAAAATAGAAAAGGGTCGGCTAACACCTTCTTTTAAAACTAGCCGCGAACATGTGAAGCATGTTAAAAAAATTGTAGAGAAAAAAGGAAATAGTCAATCCTGCCCAAAGTGTGGTGAGGCAATGGTATTAAGAGAAGTGAAAAAAGGGCAAAATATTGGAAATAAATTTTGGGGGTGTTCAAGCTTTCCAAAATGTAGAGGTGTAGTAAGTGTTACCTAACAAATCATTCCACCTGACCGCTAACGCGACCGCTGAATGCAAACGTTATACACAACAATCAACTAAGGAGTAATTATGAAAATATCGAAAACAAACTCAATTCTGGCATTAACTCTTATGCTGCTATCAAGCAGCATATTTGCGCAATCAGAAATGTCAAAGCCTAAGTCTGCATATGAAAAGTTCTTATCTAATCAAGGGACCATGATCACCAAAGATTTTTACCAAATGCCAAGCCTAGCTTCTACATATCAAAAAGTGGAAGCCAAAGTTGTAAAGCTAACTTCAGGAAAAGGTGCGCAGTATTTTTATAGCCTTTCCATAAAAGAAAAATATGGTGACAAATCGGCAATTATTGCCAAACAAAAAATCAAGGGGTCGGAGTAATTGATTTACAGTCTTAAATCAGGCATAACCGATGGTGCAAGTAAAGTCTGCCTATCCTGCCCGTCTTTACCATCACGAATGAAAAGACTTTTATTTGAAAAATCACATCCTGCACACGCAACCGTGAAACCTCAAGAACGCGTAACCCACCCCCATACATTAAACGCGCCATCAAACCACGCGAGCCCTTCATATGGTTTAATAAATCAGCAACTTCTTCAACCCCCCAATACAACAGGCAACCAAACCAGTTTCTTTGATCTAGCCGCTGAAATGTCATCGACAACAGGAATATCCAACACCTTTTTGTACAAAAATATTATTGCGTTCATCGCCAAATTTTGAGTTGAAGCCGCATAGTTTTTATTAAGCGCCATGTCCGACAAAAATGCCTCAATCTCTCTTTTGCCAAAATCCTTAGGGTGCTTTTTATTATGAAAACGAATAAAAGCTAAAATCCACTTAACATAAGACTCCTCCGTACGAAGTGCATAATGACAATATCGAAGCACCTCACGAACCTGATCCATTAGGCGTTTAGAATGCGGTTGAAAAAATGGTTTATTATCGTTTTGCTTATTATAGAAAGACATCAATAAATTAACCCTGTTTTAGCTTGATTGTTTTATTACAGAGAATTATAGTCCTTCTATATCAGGAAATTACAGGGAAATTATGAGTCAGTGGCTATTAAATAGATTGTTTAATACTAAAGATCAGTCTAAGCCACGGTTCGCATTTCAAGGAACTGTGAATTGGATGAGAGCGTTATCACGTCTTGTAGAAAACGGTTCATTCAAAAATGAAAATATTAAAGATCATTACAAATCTGTAAAAAGACGAAAACCAAACCCTGAAGCTGATACCTTGGTTTTCGAAAACATGATGCTGGCATTTCATAATCAAGCATCACTTGTCCGTCTAACAGAAGACAGCACCCATCCTTATGATGTATGTCGGTCTGCAATTATAAGTTGGTACTACAGCACTTACTTTACATGCAGTGCAATGGTAGCGGCTGCATCAGGATCAAAACAAGAAACTCACTCACTAACCGCAAGAGTATGGCAATCTGACATTGTTGATGCTAGATTAGTTATGTCACCATTTTCGTTAAGTCTTAGTAGTCTTGTCCAAAAAATCATTGATGCAGAAGTTTCTTCATATCGTGGTAGTAACAAACATGACCTTAACACATATGCTGAAAACGATAATGAAGCTTGGGGTGCGGTTGTTTCATACCTAAAAGGCACATGGGATTATGAGAAATGGCGAGTAGAAGAAAGAGTCAGAGCTAGTCGCGAATTTAAAGCTCTCGGCGTTGATAATTTTCGAACAAAAGTTGCTAGAGATTTAAGAGATGAGCAGCTAGCAAAAAAAAGGTATTTCAAGCATTAAACTCCTTGGAAAATCTAGCAATATTATGAGGTTTAATACCCAGCAGCTGCCCTGCATCTCGTAACAACATTCGTCCGCTTAATGCTTCAGCCACAACAGCATGAGAAAGATGTTCGCTTAACTGGCTTTTCTTAGTCACATAATAAGTCGGGCCACCCTTGCTTTTTTCTCTATTCTTATAGTATTCTTTTATTTTGTTAATGTATTGATTATAGTCAGAATCATTAATAAGATTCAATGTTAAAGCGCGTCTTGCCAAAACCCAAGTACTCACATGAAAATAGGCTTTCAGATCAGCTAAATTAGCTTGCCACTGGCCAGACTCTTTCCATAATTGAATAAAAGAATTGGCAGGCACAAGAAACTCGGCAGCAACGGCATTGCATAACACTTCCTCTTTTCTATCTGCATGAACAGAGGCATCAGAAACACCACTTTGACCAATCCAAATATGAGCCAACTCATGAACAAGTGTAAATAGCCTAGCACTTGGTGCATCTGCCTGATTTATAAAAATAAAGGGCGCGATAGGATCAAACAAAGCAAAGCCACGAAACTCAGCAACAGATAAAGGTTGATTCACACTACCCAAGTTTCCCTGACGAACAACTAAAATACCGAGATCTTCTATTTTTTTAACTAAAAGCCTAAAAAAGTCTTCCCAATTTCCTTTTCGATGTTCAACATCAACACTTAATTCCCGTCTCATATCTGCCACAATTTCTATAATGGAGCTATTGGCATTAAATATTCTAATATTTAGAGGCACATCAAAACCTTGACGTAATAGATAATCTTTATACCAGAACTGTTGCTCTTGAATAAGTTGAACTATTTTTATTAGCTCAACACTAGGCTTATGAACACCTTGGTTTGCCAATGTTCTTAAATCGGGAATAGATAGCGTCTTATTCTGCACTTTTTCTAAAAAGAGATATCCAAAGGGAATAAGTAAAACATCAGCAAGCGCCTTAGCTTGTTTAAATGTTACTTTGCCATCACCACTTTCCCAAGATATTAGCTTCTTTTCGGTGATCTTTAACTTTTTAGCAAGCACAGTAGTATTAAGCTGGGCGCGTTCCCTAGCCCAACTAATATTTTCTGGATGGATCTGTGCGTACTGAATACTCATTCGATCATAATAACACGTTATAAATTAGCCTTGTATTGATTGTTAGCTAAGTCAATTCACCTTTAAAGGCGCGTTGTAATAAGCTGTTAAATAAGGTGTCGGATTTTTGCAGGCTGGCTTGGGCTTGTTGTTTTTGGGCTTCTATGGATTGGATTGTTTTGGCGAATTGGTTTTGTA
>QPIL01000059.1 GCA_003666325.1 Methylococcales symbiont of Iophon sp. n. MRB-2018 | reverse complement strand
AACAAGGATGCACTAATACAGAAGGAGGACATTTTTGTACTTGTTCTGATGGTTTTTTCTTATTTAATGCAACCAGATGCAGAAGTAAGTATGTACAGACCATTGTTCAGCTTTATAGTAGTTCTTGTGGCTGTTGCAACAAGTGAGCAAGCCATAAAGATTGTACTCCACTATGTGTGTAGTATGTATGTATGTACAGTCATGCATTGCAACTTATGTATGTACTCCCATGTGTATGTATGTACATACGTAGGTTGCTTGAATGGAGATGCACGGTTAGTTGGTTCCAACAGCTCAAGCGAAGGAAGAGTGGAAGTGTGTTTCAATGGAAGTTACTACACAGTGTGTGATGATTTTTGGGATGAACTAGATGCTCAGGTAGTATGCAGTCAACTAGGATTTTCAGGTAACTATTCACTAACTTAACTTTCTTGGAAATTATTTTTTTCGTTCCTATAATAGGCTTCTTACCTACAAGCGATGCTTCCTATGGTGAAGGAAATGGGCCCATACTGTTGGATAATGTTGTCTGTAGTGGAAGTGAAGAAAACCTTTTGGAGTGTAGCTATAATCCGCTCTTTACTACAAACTGCATCCATTCTGAAGATGCCGGTGTGAACTGTCTAGGTACTTTATACTTAACCTCTGAAGGTATTTGTGATAATCCTTCTTTGTTGTGAATATGTAGCTACATGTGTGGATGGTGATGTGAGACTAGTGGTGTCTGAAGAAGCTGAAACCTTCTACATGGGACTGTCCAGCTATGACTCCTCCTACTATGACAAAGATGGCTTACGAGTGGGAAGAGTGGAGGTGTGTGTTGATGGAAGTTATGGAAGCATTTGCTATGACTCCTGGGACAACAGTGATGCCTCTGTGGTGTGCAGTCAGCTGGGATTCTCTCCTAATGGTTGGTTCACTATCTCTAATTGCTTAGGAATATTTATAATACATACGTACGTATGTAGGTGCTATTGCTGTAAATGCTGACAATTTCAAGGAAGGGCAAGCTCCAATAATTTTTACAGACGTGCAATGTAATGGAAAAGAATCCAACATATCCCAGTGTGGCCGAACTGAATTTACTGGTGTAACTTGCACCACCTCTGGTGTGGTCTGTCAAGGTGAGCAAATGCAACACCTTATACATATGCAGTGTTTCAACGATGTAATAAATACGTATACTAGCTATGGATACCTCCTTCCACAATTGCTCTACTGGTGAGGTCCGTCTTGAGATGTCCTTGAACAATGCTACCACTGACAGTCAGGAAGGAAGGCTGGAGTTATGCATAAACAATGCCTGGGGTACTGTGTGTGACAGCTTGTTTGATGAGAATGATGCTGCAGTGGCTTGTTCCCGAATAGCAGGTTTTTCCCAGCAAGGTACGTACTCACACACATACCTACGTATGTATGGATATACTGCAAACACTCTTCAGGGAAGCCTTGCTATTTGATACCTTGTAACATGACTGTGTAATATCCTGGTACATGTGTTTATTTAGCATTGTATGGATACACTGCAAACACTCTTTAGGGTAGCCTTGCCTTATAACATGTGTAATATCCTGGTACATTACTGTGTGTACTATAACATTGTAGCATGGTGTATGTATGTATGGATGTACTACTGACCGAAATAATAAACTGTACCTTGTGTAAACAGGAGCTGAAGTACTAATGCAAGGCACTTTTGCTAGTGGAGCTGGTCCTATCTACCTGTCTGATCTGAACTGCGATGGGACTGAGACGAGTTTGTTGGATTGTGCACGACTGGATAACCAGCCACTAGGACTGCAGAGTTGTGAGCACCAACAAGACGTAGCTATTCGATGCAGAGGTATGTACATACATACGTACGTACATACGTACGTACGTAAGTACATGAGTTTAACCCTTGTATGTCTCCATTCACAGATGTGGATGAATGCCTTGCCGATGACAGTTGTGAACAGAACTGTACCAACACCATTGGTAGCTTTGTGTGCAATTGTAGTGAAGGATTCTCACTGAATACTGACCTGGTTCACTGTGATGGTAATAGCAGCATGCAGCACTCTGGTACAAGTGTGTATTAATGTTCGTACATAGATGTTGATGAGTGTACTGAAACACCTGACGTATGTGGTTCCAATGCCACCTGTACCAACTCAAACGGCAGTTTCATGTGCACATGCAACCCAGGGTACACTAGGAATGGAACTGTGTGTTCAAGTAGGTGTGGCTGTTAGCACTCCTTGAGTGTTTTATCGCTTTGTCTTTGTCTTGGCTAGACGTGGATGAGTGTAGTGGAGTTGTGGGTGATTGTCATGATGATGCAGACTGTATGGACACTGACGGAAGTTTTGAGTGTACATGTAGGCCAGGATATTCAGGAGATGGATTCAACTGCTCTGGTAATAGCCTCTAGCTCTACATATGTAATTATGTACGTACGTACGTACGTACGTACGTAGTTCTTTGTAGTTCAATAGATTTTCTTCCGTGCAGATATTGATGAGTGTGCTATTGGCAGTGATGGCTGTAATTCAACTGTTTCTCAGTGTGAAAACTCAAATGGAAGTTTTGATTGCACATGCAGGAGTGGATTCAACATGTCCGCTGAGCAAGTTTGTGTTTGTAAGTTTCTTGACTTCAAAGAGACTTTTTGAAGCAGTTACTTAATGAATGTCTTAAATGTTTAGCGATCAACGAATGTGACTCTCCTGAGCTGAATGACTGTGATTCCAATGCTGTATGTATGGATATGTTTGCAAGCTTTACATGTGAATGCGTTCCTGGATACACTGGAAATGGAGTCAACTGCACAAGTATGTGCACGTACCAAATGCAAACGTCATGATTGTACTAATCATTACGTATGTCTTCTCCTCATGAACAGATGTCAACGAGTGTTTGGATGATGTATGTGATGCTAATGCAAACTGCACTGATACAGACGGTAGTTATGAATGTCGATGTGAAGCTGGTTACACTGGAGATGGAGTTGCCTGTGTTGGTAGGCTGATAGCAGTAACTCATGCATACGTAGCAAGCATAAGGTTATGTACATGTCCTTCTGAATAGACATTGATGAATGTCTTGTCATGCCATGTGGTAACAATTCAATGTGTACAAATACTAATGGAAGTTTTGAGTGCAACTGCATTACTGGATTCACTGGAAATGGATTCATTTGTGAAGGTAATTAATTGACATAACAGATCTGGTGCATGTTACACTGTATTGATGTATTGATGTGTTAGTGTTATGAAACTAAAATGCATGTTTTCTCTATGGCAACTTGTACTCTGTTACATATGATGTAGATATTGATGAATGTGTATCAGGCAATGATGATTGTAGCAACGCTAACTGTGTAAATAATGATGGCGGCTTTGTTTGTGAGTGTTTGAATGGATATGCCCATAGAAATTCTTCCAGTTTGCAATCAGCATGTGGTAAGTATTACTTTACAACAATAATTGTATGCACATAATGTACATATGACATTGTGTATGTACGTTTGTAGTATGTGGTGATGGTGATGTCAGGCTAATGAATGGAACTGATAGGACTGGCCGTGTGGAAGTATGCTACAGTAATTCTTATGGCTCAGTATGTGACAATGGCTGGGATATAATCAATGCTGGTGTGGTATGCAGACAACTAGGATTCAAGTTTTCAAGTGAGTATATACGTAATTATGATGTACATATGTACATGCTATGCTATGCTATGCTATGCTATGCTGTGCTGTGCTGTGCTGTGCTGTGCTGTGCTGTGCTGTGCTGTGCTGTGCTGTGCTGTGCTGTGCTGTGCTGTGCTGTGCTGTGCTGTGCTGTGCTGTGCTGTGCTGTGCTGTGCTGTGCTGTGCTGTGCTATGCTATGCTATGCTATGCTATGCTAGTAGTACGTACGTAAGTAAACACTGGTCGTTCATTGTGTACAGCTGCAGTTCCACTGAGAGGTGTGGAAAGTGGAGGAATTGATACATTGCTGGACAATGTGAATTGTGGTGGTAATGAATCAAGTTTGCTGAGCTGCAATCATGGAGGCATTAATCAACAAAACTGTGGAACGCTTGATGCTGCTGGGGTCATGTGTAGAGGTAATTTAATTGCCCAAATTTACATGACTGTGTTGTCAATATTTATATTTGTGTAGACACGTGTAGTGATGGTGAGGTACGACTTTTGGATGTCACTGATGAATCACCAAGAGCCGTGATCGTTGAGATATGTCAGAATGGAAACTATTCTACAATCTGTGGTCAGTTTTGGGGACACGAAGAAGCGTCAGTTGCCTGCACTCAACTAGGATATTCTTCTAGAGGTACATACACAAAACGAAGTGTAACCTTATTATAAAGACCTCTTTTCTTTAGGTTCGGTAGGCCAAGTCAGTGGATTATCTGTTAGAGATCTCACTGTCATCATGGTGGAGTATGATTGTACAGGAAACGAAAACAATCTTACTGATTGTATCAGTAGTTCTCCAGCAACTTGTGATAGCCAATCTGTTGCTGCACTTAGTTGCCAAGGTATGTATGTATGTATGGATGGATGCACATCACATGACCACATTTTATATTTTTGTTGCAATGGATACAGCAATCTGCAGAGATGGAGATGTGAGGATAAACATTGCTGGAGACTATGACTACTTCTATGGGGAAACTTCGTATGATGAAGCATACTATGCAAATGAAGTCAGTGGTAGTGGTTTGATGCGAGGCAGAGTGGAAGTGTGTAATGGTACAACTCAAGAGTGGGGAAATGTATGTGACGATTCTTGGAATAATTTGGATGCATCTGTAGCTTGCCAGGAAGTGGGATTTTCTCGTTATGGTAAGTCATGTATAACATAATAAACATGTACGTACGTACGTACATACATACATACATACATACATACATACATACATCAGTGAGAACATAGCTAGCTGATGCATAGATAAACACGTACATACATACCCGTAATGTCATTATGTGCAGGTGCCATTGCTGTAAATGATGGATCTACCTTTTCTGATGCCTCTAGAAGTGTATTTCTTGTTGGTCCTGATTGTTTGGGAAATGAAACCTCAGTTAGTGAGTGTTCCAAACACGTTCCTGCATCGTGTACCTCTGGAGGTGGTGTTGGTGTAGTCTGTCAAGGTACTTAATTCCCCACATAGCAGCAAGTATGAAGGAGTGTTACATAGTTAAGTAGTATCCTTCCCCTAGCAAGTACGAAGGTACGTACGTACAATCCTCCCCCACATACGTAGTACGTAAGTATGAAGGTAGAGTATACTTACTCCTCCCCCACATACGTAGTACGTAAGTATGAAGGTAGAGTATACTTACTCCTCCCCCACATACGTATGAAGGTAGGGATGCATGTATACTTACTCCTCCCCCACATACGTAGTACGTAAGTATGAAGGTAGGGGTGTTGTTGTTTACATACAGAGGATTGCAGTATCTTTGCAACAGAGCTTCAAAGCTCAGAGAGTTCCTTATATGGAAGCCAGTGGTTAAATATACAATAGAGTCTAAACCACCAACTCTCAGGACTGCTTGTTGCAAAGATTCTGCAAAACCCTGTACGTGCAAGTGCTTCATGAAGGTAAGTATGTAGTGTCCTTACCCACAGAGTGTACGTAGGTCCAGTACTGTTATCACAACTATGTATGTATGTCATTGTTAGTAGTTATGAAGCAAGGAATTAGCTAAATATGCAGTACACGTACGTATTCCCATTTCTTGACAAGTACCTGCTCTGGTAGCAGTATCAACTTACTGTGTAATTCTCTCAGATGTCTCAACTCCCATGGATGATTGTGAAGATGGTGACGTGCAACTAACAGGAGTTGACAGTACACTGGGCCTAGTGGAGGTGTGCATTAACAAGGCTTGGGGGACAATGTGCAACAGAAGGTTTGGAACTAATGAAGCCACAGTCATTTGTCACCAACTAGGATTTACAACTGGTGAACTAATCACTTATTCATTAAGATGATCTGGTGATGCACATATATGTCTTGTTTACAATCACAGGAGGCACGGCTATCACAAGTGGTGTGTCTTCTTTTGGAAGAGCTCCTCCAAATCCAATATTTCTTGACAACTTGGCATGCGATGGAACTGAGACTTCCATTTTGTCATGTCCTCGTAGTTTGCTTGGATTACATCAATGTGACCATTCTCAAGATGTTGCAGTTCAATGTTTTGGTAAGGAGGTTAGGTTATGACATCACAAGTATTGCGCATTCACCTCATTGGTCCATTAGATATCAACCAGTGTATGACAAACAATGGTGGTTGTCAACAAGTCTGTTCTAACACTCCGCCAGGATTCACCTGTAGCTGTGATCCTGGCTACACATTAAACCCAGATGGTGTTACATGTACAGGTACGTACATACATACATACATACATACATACATACATACATACATACATACATACATAC
>QPIL01000060.1 GCA_003666325.1 Methylococcales symbiont of Iophon sp. n. MRB-2018 | reverse complement strand
TGCAGTAAGATTGTCTGGAACAATCTCTGACCGCCAAGGATGGTGGAAATGCAGTAAGATTGTCTGGAACAATCTCTGACCGCCAAGGATGGTGGAAATGCAGTAAGATTGTCTGGAACAATCTCTGTCCACAAACCAGAACTAATCAAAAATCAAGGGGTCTTTAGTCTTTAGTCCTGAGTCTTTTTAAAGCTTGACTATTGATAACCCCCTATTTTAGTTAGCTCATAAGGTGATAATATGATCGCTATATTGGTGTGTTTATTTGTTGAACAGGGTAAAAAACCTACTTTATAAACTGCGAGCCTTGCATGTTTTAGATGGATATTTTACACATTCGTTTTTATCTGTTTGAATCCACCTTTTAATAAATTCAGGCATTCATTTTTTCAAGTACCTTGTATAAAATATAGCAAACTTTATAGAGACCTCAGCATAACTCTGGACTGGATAAAAAAGTGATAGAATTTTTCAAGTTTTAGTCAAAATACAAGTGTAATAGTGCGTTATTTTGGCTGAAAGATGGAAAACTTCTAGCCTTTTTTATTCGTTCATGAGTTATGCTGAGGTCTCTTATAATCGAACATATATTACATAATGGATAAATTAACGCTGACTCAACCTGATGACTGGCATTTACATGTAAGAAATGGTTCAGTTCTTAAAACAGTCATTGCCCATACTGCTAATCAGTTTGCCCGGGCAATTATTATGCCCAATTTAAAACCTCCGATTAGCAAAGTTAATGAGGCCTTAAATTACCGCTCAGAAATTATTCAAGCACTTCCAATGGGGACAAGTTTTAATCCTTTGATGACTTTATATTTAACAGCCAAGACAACTGTTAATGAGGTAAAGAAAGTAGCCAACTCAGAATATGTTCATGCTTTCAAACTATATCCAGCTGGAGTCACTACTAATTCAGATGCTGGTGTTAATGAACTTAAATCTATCTATCCTATACTGGAAGCAATGCAACAAGTGGATGTTCCGTTATTGATTCATGCTGAAGTCAGCGATAATGGGTATGATATTTTTGACCGTGAAAAAGTATTTATAGAATCTAGCTTGGCTGATATTGTTAAAACATTTCCCAAATTACGTGTCGTGGTTGAGCATGTCACAACAAAAGAAGCTGTAGATTTTGTGCTTTCAGCGTCAGATAAAGTGGCTGCTACCATTACACCTCAACATCTAATGTTTAACCGCAATGCAATTTTTGTTGGTGGAATCCGTCCCCACCATTACTGTTTGCCGATTATAAAACGCGAACACCATCGCTTAGCACTAATTAAAGTAGCTATCAGTGGAAATCCCAAATTTTTTCTAGGGACAGACAGCGCCCCGCATTTAACCAGTGATAAGGAAAATAGTTGCGGTTGTGCGGGGTGTTATAGTGCTTATGCTGCACTAGAGCTTTATGCTGAAGTCTTTGAAAAAGAAAATGCTTTAGATAAGCTGGAAGGCTTTGCCAGCTTTTTTGGCGCCGATTTTTATCAATTGCCTAGAAACAAAAAAACAGTGACTTTGCACAAACAAACATGGACTGTCCCTGCTAGTTACCCTATTGATAATGAAACCATTACCCCTTTAAAGGCTAATGAAAATTTATCTTGGAAGTTATACCCTATTCAATAAATAAATACAGCAATATAGCACTTATATTATCACCTTATTAGCTCACTAAAAATAGTGGGTTATCAATAAGTAGCCCCCTATTTTTAGCAAAAACATAAGGCACTAGTATAAGCACTATATTAGTATGCTTATTTATTGAATATTGTATTATAGGCTAAAATGAGGAAACCTATCAAACTTAGAACAGATGTAAAGGCAGTCAGCAAGCAGAATATGATTGCTGAAATGCCTTTTATATTAGTGACCCAATAATGAATGAAGCCATTTTTCTGCTTGATTTAACGGCATAATAGGGTGACAAACGGTCATAAACATCTTGCAAGCCATCTAATACCATTTTTTATAAGCTTACACAAATAGAGTGGTGTCTTGTACAATATCGGCAGTTTTATCATTAACCATTAGAAATAGAGAAAATCACATTGAACCAACAAAATCAAGAGGGTTTAGACTACAAAAGTGCCGGCGTTGATATAGAAGCGGGTCATAATCTGGTTGAGTGCATTAAACCTATTGCCGCTAGGACTCGACGTCCTGGTGTAATGGCTGGTTTGGGTGGTTTTGGATCATTATTTGAATTACCGCTGGATAGTTATAAAAACCCCATAATGGTTTCAGCAACCGATGGGGTTGGGACTAAATTAAAACTCGCTGTTGAACTGGGTATTCATAATACTATTGGTATAGACCTAGTTGCCATGTGTGTTAATGACGTTATCGTTTTGGGTGCAGAACCTCTGTTTTTTCTCGATTATTATGCCACAGGAAAATTAGAAATTGATGTTGCCACATCGGTTGTAGAAGGCATTGGAAAAGGCTGTGAATTAGCAGGTGCGGCTTTAGTCGGTGGAGAAACTGCGGAAATGCCAGGCATGTATTCAGAAGGGGATTATGACCTTGCTGGATTTTGTGTGGGTATTGTAGAAAAAGAACAGATTATAGATGGTAGCCAAGTTAAAGCAGGCGATAAATTAATTGGTATCGCTTCATCAGGACTACATTCTAACGGTTACTCATTGGTACGCAAGGTAATAGAAAAAGATCAATCCTCCTTGTCAGAATTGATCAATGAAATGCCATTAGGCAAAGTATTACTTGAGCCGACAAAAATCTACGTTAAACCCTTACTGGAGCTATTAAAAACAGTCCCAGTACATGCTATGGCTCATATAACAGGGGGAGGTTTAACAGAAAATTTACCCAGAGTCTTGGCTGAAGGTCTTAATGCAACAATTGACTTATCCAGTTGGCAGTTTCCTGAAATTTTTAAATGGCTACAGGCACACGGTAATATTTCTCAAGCCGATATGTTAACCACGTTTAATTGTGGAATAGGTATGATTGTTTGTGTAGATGCTAATGATGAAGCTGAAACCAAAAAGATTTTAACGGCACAGGGCGAAACTGTTTTTTCTATTGGAAAAATCATCAGCGCTGCTGGCACAGCAGAAGTCGTTTATAAACCTTAGTCCTTAAAACCTGTTCAAAATCTACTCCGCCACTTGTGCTTGGGCGGCGCTCAAAATCCTCATTTACTTGGTGTAAACTCCAGTTTCTATGCCTTCTCAACGGGTCGCGGCTAATAACATGGCAGAATGCCCCTCATGTCCACAGGCATGTATTTTTTCTTGATTAAATATTATTGCTAATAAAAAATAAAGAAAACACAAATAAACACTTGTTCTCTTTTTGTTCTTGATATAGTATTAACAAAAACGGATGGAGAACAAAGATGAATAATATCTATCATTTAACCAGAAAACAACAACAGCTTTTAGATTTTATTATAGAAAATCAAGATCAGTTTCCACAGCCACCCACATTAGATGAATTATGCTTTGCCATGGGTCTGAAATCCAGAGGCTCATTACATAAACATATCCAGGAACTCATTAATGCAGGCTATATAGAAGCACCTAATCGAAAGCAACGAGGGGTTCGTCTAACGGCACAATACCTAGAACAAAAT
This sequence comes from Methylococcales symbiont of Iophon sp. n. MRB-2018, assembly GCA_003666325.1. Taxonomy (GTDB): domain Bacteria; phylum Pseudomonadota; class Gammaproteobacteria; order Methylococcales; family Methylomonadaceae; genus QPIN01. The sequence continues at coordinate 2,912 of QPIL01000060.1, read as the reverse complement.
GTATCTTTAGCTGAGCCTGAACAACAAGGGACACCCTTTGTTGGTGCCATAGCTGCTGGTACACCCATTGAAGCCTTAGAAAACATTTGTTACATGAATGTGCCTGACGAAATCAAAACAGATAAACCTTGCTATATTCTTCAAGTTAAAGGTGATTCTATGATTGATGACGGTATATTTGAAGGTGACTGGGTTATTATTGAGCAACAAAGTCACGCTAGAAATGGACAAATTGTCGTTGCTTTAATTGATAAAGCAGATGCAACTCTAAAATATATTGAACAATACCCGCACGAAACCGTTTTAGTCCCCGCTAATAAAAATATGCAACCCATGCGATTTCATCCTCAACAAGTTGAAATACAAGGTGTATTAGTGGGGCAAATGAGAAGCTATAAATAATGTAATTATTCAATAAATCGAGGAATTATCATGATCACACCCATCCACATGCAAGACCAAATCAACAACAGAATTGAAGAATTAATGAATGAAAAACCCCCTTACGATTGGGATGATATTTTTCAAAATGCCACCACATTATCCTTGCTTGTTATCTTTATGGCGCTAGGATTGATCTGGTAAATTATTTTATTAAGTCCTCACCTTTACCGCTTGTTAAGCTGAAATTTTAATGTGTAATCCGTATGTGGTTTGCGTAATAGAGGAAACCTATAGTCAACTCGGTATTACACTTCGTTTTATACCTACATTATGAATGAAAAAAGATTAAACCCATATAGGTGAAAAAAATGTATTTAAAACTGATAAGAAATGACCTGCAACTAAACGAAGCCCTTGAAAGAATCGACCTACTTTGGAATGCTAAATGCGATACAGCAGAAAGTGATGAACTAGATGTTTTATCCTTACTCATTGAAAAATACGAGGAAGAACATTTTACAATATCAACTTCAGAGGCGGTTGAAGCAATAAAATTTTTAATGGAAAAAAATAACTTACGGCAAAAACACCTAGCACCTTTTATTGATGACTTAGAAAACCTCTCTGCCACTGTTCACTAAGTGCTTGGGTACTTAAAATATTTCCAATGGACTCTCTGGACACATGTTGGTAAACAATTCATAGCTATCTATCAAATTTGGACAAACCAGAGGAAAAGCTGAAAATTGATATTCCCACACATAAAGTATGGGAACAATAAGTAAGATTATAAAATATCTAAAACCAGAAATAGAACAATGGTTAATCCAATGCCACAGTGAATAACACCTTTTACACTCGCATAAGGTGCTAAAAAACCACCTTCAGGAATCTGTTTACCTAAAACTTTTACTGCCAGACATTTTTTTATTATATCCAAATGCTTAATGGCAGGGTATGCACCGTTGTATTGTAGAGCGACAATAATTAAAACAGCCACTAAAAATGCAAAAAGACTAAAGCTATGGGGATAATGAGACGATGCTCCCATAAAAAACAACATCGGAATTGAAAATAAAGTGTTGGTTCTTGATGCTAAACCAGCAGTGGCAAGAGCACCAGCCGCCTCAGGTATTGCTTTACCACCATCAGCTACCCGAGTAGCGGAAGCAATCACAATTTGTTGGCTAGGCCAGATGATTAACCAGACATTCAAAAACATAAATATACCGAGTAATGCACCCACATAAATATCCATGGACATATTGCCACCACGAAGAGCAAAAATTCCAAGACCTGTTATTAAGGTAAACATGGCTCCCCAGCGAAACCACCATAAAGCACGAGGTACCAGTTTTTGTATAGCATCTGATTTTGATGCCCCGTCAGCTTCTTTAAAATACTCTGTCTGCACAAAATTAAAATAGTAAAGCAAACCAATCCAAGCAACACCTGCCATGAAATGCCCCCATCTCAGTAGCATTTCAAACCCCAACGACGTCGTAAATAAATCCATAGTAACCCTCTTTATTATAATTATTGTTGAACCGCATTAAACCGCATTATCTATATTGCAGTCAAGAGATATACTCACAGAAATAGTGTGCCTGTCAAATATTTTTTAGAGCATCAGCTCTTATTGCTGTTTTTAGAATGGATAGATCGCCGTTTATAGCCTTGAAGTTCCCCCGTTATTTCTGTTGGTTACTTTGACTTGTCGATATAAGTGCTGTTGTTTAATTTTGTTAGAGAAATTCATTAAACTGTCATTGGATGGAGTACAAATACCACCAAACGGAATAGTATTTGAGGTTCGCCAAGGATATAAGAGTAAAGACAGTAAGCGTCAAAATGCCGATATTGATAATGCAACTGTTACTTGGTCTAATGGGTATCTACCTGTGTTTGCAATTTTTTCTTCGCAGATAAATACAGATATTGTTCTTAGACATAGGAATAATAGATTATGTTGGAATGTAACAAAATAATGTGTGCAAAATTGGAGGAGGGGGCCCGTCGCGTTATTTCAAACGTTATGGCAGATTAATATCAAGTATTTATATCAATTTCTGCCCGTTTTATCATTGCTTTAACAGCATCATTAGTATTTTGATAAGCAATAGTAATATCAAGGTGTCTTTTTCTGTAGGCATAACGGGGACAAAGGCATAACGGGGACAGGCTACTTTTTATGCTACAACCCTCATCTTTTACTACAAAACCACCACAATGCCACGCATACCCAGAGGAGAAACCCAAGGCGGAATTTATCACATCATCAATAGAGGTAATATGCGTATGCAGGTTTTTGATGATAAAGAGGATTATGAATACTTTTTGACTTTGTTAAAAACAGGGTTTGAAAGAGAAAACATAGAGCTACACGCCTACTGTCTTATGCCTTATGCCTTATGCCTAATCATTTTCATTTGTTATTAGTGCCACAAGGTGAAAAGAGTCTTAGTAAGTTTATGCAATGGGTAATGACCTCTCATGTGCGTTACTACCACAGGAAAAACAAAACCTCA
>QPIL01000061.1 GCA_003666325.1 Methylococcales symbiont of Iophon sp. n. MRB-2018 | reverse complement strand
CTATGATAAGGCAAAAGCATATTGAAATCTTGCAAAGAAACACGCACAAAGGTTTACCGTGCGGAGGTGATAATTTTATTAAAAATCTGAGTGATAAGATTGGTAGAGATTTGAGTTTTAAAGGGGTGGGTAGACCTAAAAAAGGGTAGCGTCCCCTTATTTTCAAAAAAGGGTAGCGTCCCCTTATTTTCTAAAAAAGGGTAGCGTCCCCTTATTTTAAAAGGGTAGCGTCCCCTTATTTTAGCCAAGACATATCAATATATTACCGTACAAACTTAAAACAACCAATGAGCAATTGACATCAAGAGCAGGATTGTTAGTTGTTGGGATTGTTAGTTGTTGAGTTGTTGAGTTGTTGGAGTTGTTGGGCAGATAATGAGATAATGAAACAATTAGAATAACAATTAGAATTATCAAAAGTATTGACCACCACTTTCCAGTATTGTTTCAAAATTATTAGAAATACTTAACAGCAAACCTTCTGCTATCGAATCGATTGAATTATTTTTTGCTCAATTGGTCGAGTACTTATTAACTGCTGGAGAATTGCGCAGTTGCCTAGTGACAAATTCAGCTATTGAACGTGGTTTAAGGGATAAAGAAACCAAACAGCAAGTGCTGAGTTTATTAAATGCACTTGAAAATGGATTTTACAAAACATTACTAAAAGCACGGAAAGATGGCGAATTATCGACTGAACTTGATTTAAAGCATATAGCAAATTACCTAACCAGTAGTATGCAAGGCTTATTAGTTATAGGTAAAGTCTGTTCTGAAAGAACAGCACTTGAAGCTATTAATAAAGTGACATTATCCATTCTTACAGACAACAACTGAGGTATAACATGATTTACGCAACACCCAATCAAGCAAACAGTAAAGTAGACTTTAAATCCCGTTATGGAAATTTCATTGGTGGCAACTGGGTAGCACCTGTCGATGGTGAATATTTTAAAAATATCAGTCCTGTTACTGGCAAACCCTTTTGTGAAATCCCTCGCTCAACTTTTAAAGATGTTGAATTAGCATTAGATGCTGCTCATGCAGCGAAAGATGCCTGGGGAAAAACATCAGTGACTGAACGCTCACATCTATTATTAAAAATTGCTGACCGTATTGAAGAAAACCTAGAGAAATTAGCCGTCGCAGAAACTTGGGATAATGGTAAGGGTGTTCGTGAAACATTAGCAGCAGACATCCCTTTATCTGTTGATCACTTCCGTTATTTTGCCGGTTGTATTCGTGCGCAAGAAGGCACCATAGGCGATATTGATGGAAATACTGTCGCTTATCATTTCTATGAGCCTTTAGGTGTGGTTGGGCAAATCATCCCTTGGAATTTTCCAATACTCATGGCATGTTGGAAAATTGCCCCCGCATTAGCCGCAGGTAACTGTATTGTTATGAAACCAGCGGAACAAACACCCGTTTCTATTTTAATTTTAATGGAAGTGATTGCAGACATATTACCCGCTGGTGTTTTAAATATTGTCAATGGATATGGTAAAGAAGCTGGTCAAGCATTAGCATCTAGCACTCGCATTGCCAAAATCGCATTTACTGGTTCAACGCCTATAGGCTCTCAAATAATGAAATGTGCGGCAGAGAACATTATTCCTTCCACGGTAGAGCTAGGGGGTAAATCACCTAATATCTACTTTGAAGATATTATGCAACAAGAAGAGGAATTTATCAGCAAATGCGTGGAAGGTGCTGTACTAGCCTTTTTTAACCAGGGTGAAGTCTGTACCTGTCCTTCCCGCTTATTGATTCAAGCATCAATATACGATGAATTTATCGCTAAAGTAATCGAACGTGCCAAACAAATTAAACGGGGCAATCCATTAGATACAGAGACTATGGTCGGCGCTCAAGCATCTAAACAGCAATTTGATAAAATCATGCACTATATAGATATTGGTAAAGCAGAAGGTGCAGAAATATTAATTGGTGGGGAAATTGAATCTTTAGAAGGTGAGTTTGGAGAAGGCTATTACATTCAACCCACCATCATGAAAGGCGATAACAAAATGCGTATATTCCAGGAAGAAATTTTTGGCCCTTTTGTTTCTGCCACCACATTTAAAGATGAAGCTGAAGCTTTGGAAATCGCCAATGACTCTGAATTTGGCTTAGGTGCTGGTGTTTGGACTCGTGATATGAACTGTGCCTATAGAATGGGACGTGGCATTCAAGCAGGTCGTGTCTGGACAAACTGTTATCATAACTACCCCGCACATGCCGCTTTTGGTGGTTACAAAAAATCAGGTGTAGGTCGTGAAACGCATAAAATGATGTTGGATCATTATCAGCAAACTAAAAACATTTTGATTAGTTATGATATCAATCCATTAGGTTTCTTCTAAGGTAACTGGCAATAAATACCCCATCCAAAACATGGGGTATATTTCACCACTTATATTACCACATTGATACCGATGTAAATGCGCACTTTCAACGCGGCTATTGGACAAAATAGGGGGTAAGCTGAGTAGTTACAAATAGTTTTTAAAGTGACTTAAGTCTAATGGACTGACAACATGTTATCTAATGATTTTTTAGCTAAGCCTGCATCTACCGCATTGACAGAAATCTGGTTGACAACATGTCCTGCTAGCAGGTTTTCTAATACCCAGGCTAGATGTTGGGGGTCTGTTCTAAACATGGTTGAACACATGCTTAAAGTTGAAGACATAAAATGCACGTTTTTACCTTGGACTTTACATTCTTGATGTAAGCGATTGACCAGATTTAACTCAGTTGCAACCAGCCAACGAGTGTTTGGCTCAGCGTTTCTAACCACTTTTAGAATGTTCTCGGTTGAGCCGATATAGTCGGCTTTTTCACACACTTCAAAACAAGCTTCTGGGTGGGCAATCACTTGCGTTTCTGGATATTTTTTCTTAAATTCATCAATATGTTCGGGTCGAAATACTTGATGTACCGAACAAAAGCCTGACCATAAAATAATTTTTGCTTGTTTAATTTGCTGCTCGGTTAATCCTCCCATAGGCTTGGAAAAATCCCAAAGTACCATTTGCTCCAAGGGAATCCCCATCAAATATCCGCTGGTTCTACCTAGGTGTTGATCGGGGAAAAATAACACTTTTTCTCTTTTGGCAAAGCTCCATTGCAGAATTTTCTGGGCGTTGGATGAGGTGCAAACAATGCCTTCATGTTTACCGCAAAATGCTTTTAGGTCAGCGGCTGAATTAATATAAGTGACTGGTGTTACTTTATTATCCGCATCAATTACTTGCGACAATTCATCCCAGCATTTTTGTACATTGGTGGCATTGGCCATATCAGCCATAGAACAACCCGCTGCCAAGTCTGGTAGTATTGCAATTTGTTCTGGGCGAGAAAGAATATCTGCCACTTCTGCCATAAAATGCACTCCACAAAAAACAATATATTGCGCTTCTGAATCCGCTGCTTCGCGAGAAAGTTTTAAGGAGTCACCGGTAATATCGGCATGTTTAAATACTTCGTTACGTTGATAATGATGACCTAAAACTATGCACCGATTACCTAGCTTTTCTTTGGCGGCAATTATACGGGCATCGCACTCTTCATCATCAAGTAGTGCGTAGTTTTGAATGGGTAGCGAAGTAGAGGTCATTTGATAATCAAAGCATTTATAACGTAGCGTAGCTTAGAGAAAGTCTAACCCAGTCTATATGTTTTGGAATACTTATAGCAAAAATTATGGGTCTTGTTTGGCTTTTGTGTTTCCATCAGGGTGGCATAATTTAATACCCAATTCACTCAGTTGTGCATCTTCAATTGTTGTCGGGGCATCAATTAGTGGACATGCTGCTGTCTGCGTTTTAGGGAATGCAATCACATCTCTGATAGAATTTGACGCGGTCATTAACATGACCAGTCTATCAAGACCAAAGGCTACACCACCATGAGGAGGACAGCCATATTTTAAGGCGTCTAATAGAAAACCAAATTTCTCTTTGGCTTCTTCTTCGCCAATCCCTAAAATTTCAAATACCTTGAATTGCATGTCTGTTTTATTGATACGAATCGAACCCCCTCCCAATTCTGTCCCATTGAGAATTAAATCGTAGGCGCGCGATAAGGCTTTTTCTGGATTAGCTTGTAATTCTTCAATGGAACAACTCGGTGCTGTAAAGGGATGATGAATGGCATTAAAGCGTTGGCTTTTTTTATCCCAATCAAACATGGGGAAATCAATCAACCATAATGGTGCCCATTTAGAGGTTAGCAATTTACGATCTAGACCAATTTTGACTCTTAATGCTCCCATGGCTTCATTCACAATATGGGTTTTATCTGCGCCAAAGAAAATCAAATCACCTGTTTTTGCATCTGTTTTAGTCAGTACACTTTCCCAAACTTCAGCAGGGGCAAATTTAACAATTGGGGATTGCAAGCCTTTTAGACCACCATCTCTATCATTAACTTTAATATAGGCTAGACCTTTTGCTCCATAAATACTGACATATTTGGTTAAAGCATCAATTTCTTTACGTGTCAGGTCAGATCCATTGGGTATTTTTAGAGCGATAACGCGAGAATTTTCATCGTTTGCAGGGCCTGAAAATACTTTGAAATCGACCGCTTTCATATCCTCTGCAATATCAACCAACTCTAACGGAATACGCAAATCAGGTTTATCCGAACCATAGCGATTCATGGCTTCTTGATAAGTCATAACAGGGAATTTATCACCCAAGTCCAGATCAAGCACGTCAAGAAATAATTGGCGAATCATCTGTTCCATGACTTCCATAATATCTGCTTCGTTCATGAACGATGTTTCAATGTCTAGCTGGGTAAATTCAGGCTGTCTGTCTGCTCGTAAATCTTCATCCCGAAAACAACGTACCACCTGATAATATCTATCCATACCAGCTACCATCAATAACTGTTTATACAGTTGAGGTGATTGCGGCAAAGCAAAAAAAGCATTTTCATGGGTGCGACTGGGCACAATATAATCCCTTGCGCCTTCTGGTGTTGCTTTGCTTAATATTGGCGTTTCTATTTCATAGAAATCTTTTTCATCCAAAAAATTACGCAGATAACGTGTTACATCTCTGCGTATGCGCATTTTATTTTGCATTTCTTTACGCCGAAGATCAATATAACGATAACGCAAACGCATTTCTTCGTTAACTTCAATATCACTTTCAATCGGAAATGGCGGTGTTTCTGATTCGTTAAGCACTTCAATATGATTAACCAATATTTCGATCTCGCCAGTTTTCATATTAGGATTTACAGTGCCTTCTAGGCGATCTCTCACTGTCCCTTCTACTCTTAATACATATTCACTACGCACACTTTCTGCAATAACAAAGGTCTCTGTTTTATCAGGATTAAAAACCACCTGCACCAGCCCTTCACGATCCCTAAGATCAATGAATATCACCCCACCATGATCCCTGCGACGATGAACCCAACCACATAATGCAACCGTTTCACCTAATTGTTGTTTTGTTACTTCTCCGCACTTGTGCGTACGCATAGCTATTCTCTTGTTAATATTTTAATGTAAGGCAACTGGCAATAAATAACTCACCCGTGTTATTGCTCTTTTTGCCCATTTTAGACATTGAAACTTGCCTGCCTTTTAATGACTACAGCTACTACTGCAACTATGCTCAGTCGGTTTTTTCGATTTATTCGACTCTGTTTTAGCAGGGTCGGTTTCTTTTTTCTTGGAACCGCCTTTAAAATCGGTTTCATACCAGCCATTGCCCTTTAGTCTAAAACCCGCTACTGAAATCTTTTTCTTTAGTTCAGGCTTAGCGCACACAGGACATTCCACTAACGGTTCGGCACTCATTTTTTGTAATGCTTCATGCTCGTTACCACAAGCCTGACACTGATATTCATAAATAGGCATGGCTACTCCATATAGTAAAATTTAAGTCTATTAATGAGGGCTAAAAACTCTAAATTCAAGTCATAAATGTATTGTTTATCAAATAAGGACGAAAGACGAAAGACTCAAGACTCAAGACTCAAGACTCAAGACTCAAGACTCAAGACTCAAGACTCAAGACTCAAGATTCAAGATTCAAGACTCAAGACTCAAGATTCAAGATTCAAGATTCAAGACTCAAGACTAAGAACTCAAAGACTAAAGTAACTGGAACCTCTGTTACTACACGTTATTCCCTAAGTCTGTTATTGGGAATCTAGTTTTAAATACCTTGATTCCTGCTTGGAACAGGCAGGAATGACGGGGGGGGAGTGAGGCGGATCTTATACCCTGTTTAACAAATAACTCTGAATGAAAGAGGTTTTGTTGTTCTGTGTTTGGGATTGATTTTGTTAGTATGGTTTATCAGCAAAACGCCCCATAAATAGCTGTTATTTTATCAAATACTGCTTGTTTTTTCTGTGGTTTTTGTTTTATTTATTGTTATAAATCAGATGGTTGTTGTGTTTTTAAGGGTTGTCTATTTATCCTGTCTTGTGGGGAAGAGTGAAAACAAGCTGTGATAAAGCGGTCTAAATAGTCAACCCTTAAAAACACCATAACAACTTGATTTATAATAATAAAACCAACAAAAACCATAGACAAATCAACCAGTATTTGGTAAAATAACACCTATTTCCTGGTCGTTTTGCTTAAAAAATATGCTAACAAAATCAACCCCAAATACAGGGCAACTAAACCTCTTTCATTCAGAGTTATTTTCCCAATTAGACACCAAAGACCCTTTAATACAGCTAGCCAACACTATTAACTGGACAGTCTTTGATAATGCTTTTGAGAAGTATTATTGCCAAGACAATGGCAGACCCTCAAAACCCA
>QPIL01000062.1 GCA_003666325.1 Methylococcales symbiont of Iophon sp. n. MRB-2018 | reverse complement strand
ACACCGCTCTCGGTATTCGTATCGATACCGAACGAAATGAAAGAACCACCGCGGACACCACCGAACGAAATGAAAGAACCGCCGCGGACACCACCGAACGAAATGAAAGAACCGCCGCAGACACCGTTCTCGAAACTGCGAACACCGCTCTCGGTACTCGTATCGATACCGAACGAAATGAAAGAACCACCGCGGACACCACCGAACGAAATGAAAGAACCGCCGCGGACGCCGTTCTCGAAACTGCGGACACCGATCTCGGTACTCGTATCGATACCGAAGAAGGGGCAAGAACCGCCGCGGACGCCGCGGAAGCAACGGCAAGAGCCGAGGCGGATACCATTCTCGAAACTGCGGACACCGCTCTCGGTACTCGTATCGATACCGAAGAAGGGGCAAGAACCGCCGCGGACGCCGCGGAAGCAACGGCAAGAGCCGAGGCGGATACCATTCTCGAAACTGCGGACACCGCTCTCGGCGGACGTATCGACGGTTTGAATCAAAAAGTAGATGAATTGGAAAGCGATCTGTCAGCAGGCATAGCGATGTCCATGGCGATGCAAGCACCATCGATTTCCAGAGGCAAAAAACTCAGTCTATCTGTCGGTTTCGGCACCTACAATAGCGAAACCGCAGTTGCCTTTTCTTTTGCTACCCGTATAGATTCACGCTGGTCGGTCAACGGTAGCGTTGGTTATGGTTCCAGCCGAGGTGATATCGGTGGACGTATGGGTGCGACCATCGAGTTCTAAACCAACATTATACAAATTCTAGAGAAAAGGGGACGCTACCTGAAGTATCCCCACAAACCTACCCCACAGCCTCGAAGAAAAGGGACGCTACCTGGAAATAAAAGGGTAGCGTCCCCTTATATTCCCCTTATATTCAAGGGTAGCGTCCCCTTATATTCTTATATTTTTTTGCGGTCGCCGTTAATTGACTTGTTAGGGCTTTACTGCCATCATGTACGGGTTTTCAGTACGATTATAGGTGAGTGGTATGAATAGTATAAGTGTAAATAAATTCAGAGATAATCTAAAAACTTTTGTGGAACAAGTTGTTACGAAACATTTGCCGTTAAAGGTTACGCGCAGAAATGGTAATGATTTTGTTATTTTAAGCGCAGACGATTGGGAGCGTGAACAAGAAACATTATATGTTTTGCAAAACAATGACTTAATGAAGCAAATAGCCGCCTCTGTTGCTACTAATGCAAAAAACAAAGGATACAAGCCTACTGCTGGAGAGATAGATGAGATCACTGGTATTTGAGGGTAATACTTGGGCTATATATGAAGAACTTAGGCAAAAAGACAAAAAGCTACACAATGTGCTGTGTCGTTTGTTAAAGGAAATGCTGCGTGACCATCCACGCACTGGAGCTGGAAAACCTGAGCCATTAAAGCATAAGCTTTCTGGTTTGTGGTCTCGTCGCATAAGCCAGAAAGACCGCATTATTTATAAGTACGATAAAGACTATATTTATATCTTTGCTATCGGTGGACATTATGATCAATTTTAAATTACCCTAATGTTTAGGGTAGGGTGGTAAGAATAAAGGAATAAAGGGTGGCAGAAAAAGACAAATTATTTTGCTGAACTATATTAAGCGAGAACTCAGCATAACGCATGGACGGATAAAAAAGGTCAGCCAAAATAACGTGCAATAGCTTACTATTACACTTGTATTTTGACTAAAACCTGAAAAATTCTATCACTTTTTTTATCCGTTTCAGAGTTATGCTGAGGTCTCTAAGCAATAAGTATTTTATTTTTAGCTCCTGCGACTTCTCTTACCAGTTTAGGTACAAGATACCCTGATAATTGGGTTTTAATTTGTTTCATCAGTGATAACGCTATTTTTTCGTTTACTTCAAAATGTCCGGTGCCATGTGCTTTATCTAACAGGTGTAGATAATATGGCATAACGCCAAAAGTGAATAGTTTTTCACTCAAGTCACATAACTGTTCAGCGTTGTCATTAATTCCTTTTAATAATACAGACTGGTTAAGTAAGGTTATTTTTCTATCGCGGAGTTTATTACAGGCAGCTTCTACAGCATTATCGAGTTCGTTTTTATGGTTGCAGTGAAGAACCATGATGATTGGTTTATTGAGTGTGTCGAGTCGCTTGCAAAACTCGGGCGTTATTCTGCTGGGTAACACAATTGGAATGCGGCTGTGTATTCTAATTCGTTTAATATGATCAATTTGTTCAATTTTCTGAATTAGGTTAAATAATTTTTCATCATTGAGCAATAATGGGTCTCCTCCACTGAGAATGACCTCGGTGATAGCCGTGTGGTCTTGAATGTATTGTAGAGCTAGGTTGAGTTTTTTGCTACTGATCTGGAAATCGGCGTAGGGGAAGTTTTTTCGGAAACAATAGCGGCAATTAATGGCACAACTGCCTGTGGCAATCAAAAGCACACGGTTTTGGTATTTATCAATAATACCTGGTGCAGTAATAGCATTTATATCGGCAACAGGATCACTACTATATCCAGTTAAATTAAGCCTCTCTTTTGTTATTGGCAATACTTGTTTTAACAGAGGATCGTTACTATCCCCTTTTTTCATCTTCTTTACAAAGCTCCGTGGAACGCGGAGTTGAAAGTCATACTTAGGGTTTGAATCGTCAAAGGGTATGTCTAAATAATGGCATAGTTCTTCAATATTATTAAAGCCTTCTGCTAATTCCTCTTGCCAGTTTTTTATAGGATAATGCAATTTTTTTATTTTTATAGTGAACAATGTTTGTATTGGTGATGGGCTTTATTATAATGGTTTCATTGTTATTTGTTTATTTGAGGAAAAAATGGCTAAATATAGTACTAATGAATTTAAAGCGGGCTTAAAGATAATGCTGGATGCGGACCCATGCGCCATTATTGAGAATGAATTTATTAAGCCAGGTAAAGGTCAGGCTTTTAACAGGGTTAAAATTAGAAACCTGAAAAATGGACGCATTATAGAGCGTACATTTAAGTCGGGTGAGTCTGTAGAAGGTGCTGATGTTGTGGATGTTGATATTCAATATCTATATCGTGATGGTGACTTTTGGCATTTTATGATGCCCGACACTTTTGAGCAATATCAGGCGGATAAAAATACGGTTGCTGATTCTGTTAAATGGTTAAAGGATCAGGCTATTTGTACCATGACATTATGGAATGATTTACCTTTATCTGTGACACCGCCTAATTTTGTAGAATTATCTATTACCGATACTGACCCAGGATTGAAAGGGGATACTTCTGGAGGAGGTGGAAAACCAGCTACATTGGAAACAGGAGCCGTTGTGCGAGTCCCTTTGTTTGTCCAAATTGGTGAAATGATCAAGGTGGATACGCGCACAGGCGAATATGTATCCCGAGTAAAAGAGTAGTAATGAATGCTCAATGGGCACCTGCATGTAATTTAAAACAGTTACAATGCAGAGCTCAAATGTTGTCAAAAATCAGGGCATTTTTTGAGCAAAGAAAAGTGCTAGAAGTAGAAACGCCTTTGCTTTGTCATTCAACAGGTACCGATCCACAATTAGATTTTTTTTCCAGTGCTTATCATTGCAGTCCAAATAACAAGCAGATGTATCTACAGACATCGCCTGAGTTTGCAATGAAACGGTTGCTAGCGGCTGGTAGCGGCTCAATTTATCAAATATGTAAAGCCTTCAGGAATGGAGAGTCTGGTCGCTTTCATAATCCTGAGTTTTCAATTTTGGAATGGTATAGAGTCAATTATAATTTGCAGCAATTAATGGATGAAACTATAGAGCTACTGCTTTATGTGTTAGAAAAAAATAAATCAACAGCAAACATTAAAGTATTGACTTACTCTGCATTGTTTGAAGATATTACTGCTTTAAACCCTTGTGTTTTTTGTTTGCAAAGTTATATTTCCTATGCTGAAAGTAATGATTTAACCGATGCAATTAGTCTTTGTGGAAAAGATCATTCAATGTGGCTGGATTTTATTTTTAGCCATATAATTCAGCCTCAACTTGATCAATATCCTCTTTGTATAGTCTATGCTTACCCTGCTATTCAAGCTTCATTGTCCAGAATAAATATTGATAATCCAGCCATAGCTGATAGATTTGAGGTTTTTATTAAAGGTATTGAGATAGCTAATGGGTTTTTAGAATTAGCGGATAGAAATGAACAAGAAAGGCGTTTTGATCAGGAAAATGAGGTAAGAAGGTCAAAAGGTATGATGTTAGTAAAAAAAGACCCGTATTTTTTAGATGCGTTAAGTGCTGGCTTACCTGAATGTAGCGGTATTGCATTAGGTCTTGATCGATTATTAATGATTTTAACAAATAGTCATTCATTAAAAGAAGTTATGCCTTTTCCTTTTGACCGTGCTTGAAAATTTCTTTTTATGTATTCTATAAAAAAATCTAAAAAAATACTTTTATCCTTTTTATTACTGACTGTTTCTTTTAGTAGTCAAGGCGAGGGAAAGTATATAAATTTTGAATATGGTCAGCTTGTTTTTACGGCGCATAATTTTGCTATTGAGGTGGAGGTGGCATCAACCAAAATGCAAAGAACTATGGGCTTAATGTTTAGAAAATACCTTGCCCCCAATAAAGGCATGTTGTTTGTTTTTGATGAGGAGGTCATACAGTGGATATGGATGAAAAACACATTTATTCCATTAGATATTATCTATATTTCGGAACAGTGGAAAATCGTTTCCATATTAAAAGATCTTAAATCTTGCGATAAAGATCCTTGTTCTATGTATAGCTCCAATAAAAAGGCTAAGTATATGTTAGAAATAAATGCAGGTATCGTTGATGAAAAAGGAATAGCTGTTGCAGAAAAAATAAACTTTAGTCGATTCTAATATTGTTATAGAGTGAATAAATCTCTTATGTACGATGTTTTATGTGCTGAGGTCTCATTCACAAAGAAATGCGTTGTTATTACTTTCAAGCACCGCAAACAAGGTAGGTAGAATAATTAGCAATTCACCTAAAAAAATATATTCACTGGAAAAATTATGCCAAAAATTTGGTTTGTGGGCGCAGGTCCAGGCGACCCAGAGTTATTAACTCTAAAAGCACAACGACTGATAAAACAAGCGGATGCTATTTTATTTGCAGGCTCTCTGGTCTCTAAAACAGCCATGACTTGGGCCAGTGAGTGCTGCGATATTCAAGATTCAAAAGGCATGACCCTAAAACAAATTTGCGATTGGTTAATTAATAAAGCAAAGACTAATGCCACTGTTATTCGCTTGCAAACAGGCGACCCTAGTCTTTATGGTGCTTTAATTGAAATGATCCAACCCTTAGACAAGGCAGGTATTGATGTTGCCGTAGTTCCTGGGGTTACTTCGGCAATGGCTTCTGCTGCTGCTGCGGTAGAAACACTGTCTTTACCCGAAGTTACCCAAACTGTTATATTCTCTCGGGTAGAAGGAAGAACACCAATGCCAGAAGGCGAATCTTTAGAAGATCTGGCGAGGCATCATTGTACACTCTGTCTCTACCTTTCTATTACCTTGCTTAAAAAAATACAAACTGCTTTAATAGCTGCCGGTTGGGCAGAAGAGGCAACAATTCTTGTGGTTCATAAAGCAAGTTGGCCAGGTGAAGAACAAATTATTCGTGGCACTTTAAGCAATATCAGAGAGAAATGTAAACAAGCCGGCATTAATAGCCAAGCGATGATTATTGCCAGCCCTACGCTAGGCGCAAGAAACTGGACTGAATTAGCCAAGTCAAAACTTTACGATGCAAGTTTTGCCCACCGATTTCGCAAAGCAGAAAAAAGTTAAACGCATTTAATATGACTGGAGTGATAGTGACAGAAACAATTTTATTAGTAGGGCATGGTTCTCGTGATCCTAATGGAAATAGTGAAATAGAAAAATTTTCAAACCAATGGAAAAGGCAACACCCTGATTGGCGAATTGAAGTTTGCTATATTGAATTTGCTGATATTTTACTTGATGAGGGCTTTGATAGGGCGGCAAATAATTCCACTCAGGTACTTGTCATTCCTTTAATTTTAAATGCGGCAGGGCATGTAAAGATAGAGATTCCTGAGCATTTGGAAAAAGCCAGACAACGACACCCTCATGTTAAATTTATTTATGGAAAACACCTTGGTGTGAGCATGAAACTATTAACCGCTGTAAAACGTCAACTAGGGCGCGTTATGGCATCTTTAGCTATGCCTGATCCAAAGACTACTGGGGTGATTCTATTAGGTCGTGGTTCTTCCGATAAAATAGCCAATGGTGAGGTCGCTAAATTAGCCCGCTGGTTGCAGGAAGAAAAGGATCATGAACTGGTTGATATTGCCTTTACGGGGATTACTTATCCTCGTTTAGAAACAGTGGTACAAAGACAGGTTAAATTAGGCATGACACAAATCACCATCCTGCCTTATTACCTATTTACTGGCACCCTCATCAGCCGAATTTCCGAACAGTTTAAATATTTGCAAAAGCAATATCCTCAAATACGCCTTGGCCTAGGACATTATTTAGGTTTTGAAACAGAAATATACAGCTTATTAGATGACAATGTTAAGGCTCTACAACAGCCCGAAAACAAACCTAACAAATAATAGTTTAAAAAGACTCAGGACTCAGGACTCAGGACTCAAGACTCAAGACTCAAGACTCAAGACTCAAGACTCAAGACTCAAGACTAAGAACCCCTTGGTTTTTGATTAGTTCTGGTGCGTGGGCAGAGATTGTTCCAGACAATCTTACTGCATTTCCACCATCCTTGGCGGTCAGCAGAGATTGTTCCAGACAATCTTACTGCATTTCCACCATCC
>QPIL01000063.1 GCA_003666325.1 Methylococcales symbiont of Iophon sp. n. MRB-2018 | reverse complement strand
ATTGAAAGTTGAAAATTGAAAATTGAAAATTTAGATCAAAAGCAGGTTGTATCGAAGTAAATTGAAAGTTGAAAATTGAAAATTGAAAATTTAGATCAAAAGCAGGTTGTATCGAAGTAAATTGAAAGTTGAAAATTGAAAATTGAAAATTTAGATCAAAAGCAGGTTGTATCGAAGTAAATTGAAAATTGAAAATTGAAAATTGAAAATTTAGATCAAAAGCAGGTTGTATCGAAGTAAATTGAAAATTGAAAATTGAAAGTTGAAAATTTAGATCAAAAGCAGGTTGTATCGAAGTAAATTGAAAATTGAAAATTGAAAATTGAAAATTTAGATCAAAAGCAGGTTGCCTGCTCTTCCAATATTCCCATAACAACAAGGCGAGCAACCCCCCTCCCCTACGTTTTATTAACATGGTATGCAATGCAGGAACATGCAGGACATGCAAGGAAATGTAGGGGCGAGCGGCTGCTCGCCCTGTTACCGTCATTCTACAAGTCTGTTATCGCACATCATTCCCTTGGATTTCTTTTTTCACAAACGTAGGGGCGATGGGGAAGAGCGGGCGAGCGGGCGCTCGCCCCTACTGTATTTCCACCATCCCTAACGGTCAGTAGATCTGGTGTGTTTCACCCTAGGTAAATTGAAAGTTGAAAATTGAAAATTTAGATCAAAAGCAAGTTATACCAAAATAACTGGAACCTCTGTTACCGCACGTCATTCCCGAAGACATGTAGGGGCGAGTGCCTCTGCTCGCCCGCTTTTCCTATATTCCAATATTCCCCATAACAGCAGGACGAGCAGCCCCTCCTCACCCCAATTGGGTCTATGCCAAATAAAGTGTAAACTTTATAATTACAATTTTTCATCGTTTATGGAAAACTAAAAATAAAAAATATAAAATGGCACTGCCCCTTTATCAAAGTACATTTTGATTATGAAAATTAGAAGTTATTAGAGCAATGCGTAATTTAGATAGCTACGTTTTAGATGAACTACCCTTTGAGCTCAAAGAAATCGTCTCTAAAAAAATAGCTTTATATGAAGAAAAGCTACTATCGTTGGGTACAACTGCCCCCAGCCATACTGATTTTTTAAAGACTATTCCAACGGTTTTTTGTGGTAGTGATTTTGTTGCTGAGAATTGCATTCGTTCCCCTGATCTAATCCATGACTTAGTGGTCAGTGGTGATTTATTTTCAGCAGAATGTCGGTCAAATTACACAGACAAACTTAAAACAATCAGCATAGACTCTGAACTAACGTTAATGCGAGTTTTGCGTCAAATTAGAAACCGTGAAATGGTACGCATTGCCTGGCGAGATTTAGCCACTTGGTCAGATCTTAACGAAACCCTTGCCGACCTAACTGAGCTAGCAGAAGTTTGTATTAAGTTTGCACTAGACTATCTATATTCACAGGCATGTAAAAATAAAGGCGAGCCAACAAATAGTAAAGGAAAAGCAATCAATATCGTAGTTATCGGCATGGGTAAATTAGGAGCTTGGGAACTTAACTACTCTTCAGATATTGATTTAATTTTTGCCTATGCTGAAGACGGTGTTTTAAATGATCGTAAAAAAACAAGCTACAGAGAATTTTTTAGTCGGATCTGTCGTAACCTTGTCAAAGTATTAGACCAAATAACAGCCGATGGCTTTGTTTTTAGAACAGACATTCGTCTACGTCCCTTTGGTGATAGTGGCCCTATCATTATGAATTTTGATGGCATGGAAAATTATTATTTAACTCAAGCCAGAGAATGGGAGCGTTACGCCATGATTAAGGCGAGACAAGTCGCGGGTGATTTTGACAGTGGCAAACAATTATTTGCCATGATAAAACCCTTTGTATATCGACGTTATCTGGATTATGGTGCATTTGAAGAATTACGCTCATTAAAACGACAAATCAGTCGAGAATTAAAACGAAAAGACCATCGTGACAACATCAAACTAGGCACAGGAGGTATTCGTGAAATTGAATTTATCGGTCAGGCTTTTCAATTAATACGTGGAGGGCAAGACATTGACTTACAACAGCGTAGCATATTAAAAATATTAAAATTATTAGCAGAAAAACAACTACTAAGCATAGACGAAGCATGTCAATTACAAACATCATATACCTACTTACGCAGAGTAGAAAATCACATTCAACAACATCAAGACAAACAAACCCATGACTTACCGTTAGACCCTATTATTCAGCAAACCTTAGCATACACAATGGGGTTTACCAACTGGGATAACTTTAAAAAAGAACTAGACCACATAAGAAAAGAAGTCCAATCAGTTTTTGACCAAGTCTTTTCATTAGCAGGAGAAACCGACTCAGAAAACAATGCCACCATTGTTTGGCATATTGAATCCAAAGAAAAAGCACAAAGCTATCTACGCCAACTCAATTTTAAACAAACTGCTGACAGCCTTAAAGTAATACAAGATTTTAAACAATCTGCAGCAATAAAAAGACTATCTAACAAGGGGATAGGAGTTATCAATCGAATAATCCCCTTATTGATTGATCTCTTAGCGACAATAGAAAATAATGACGAAACCTTAAAGCGGGTACTGCATTTATTTGAACAAGTAGCAGGAAGAAATGTTTATCTCTCTCTTCTAGCAGAAAGCACTAACGCCTTAACTCAACTAATAAAACTATCTTCTGCAAGCCCGTGGATTTGTGAATATCTAGCTAAATACCCTGTATTATTTGATGAGCTACTAGACACACGTTCCCTATATGAACCCTTAAATAAACAACAATTAAATCAGCAATTAGCAACCTGTTTAAAGGTAACAGACAGTTTAGACATCGAACAATTAATGATAAAACTCAGGCAATTTAAACATATCAACATCTTACGCATTGCAGCGGCAGATATTATGGGAATAATTCCGCTAATGACTGTTAGTAACTATTTAACAATCGTTGCAGAAGTAATCGTTGAACACGTTATACAACACGCTTGGACAATATTAGGTGATAAACACGGTTACCCGCCAAACACTTCCGCACAGAAAATGAATTTTGCGGTTCTAGGATTCGGCAAATTGGGAGGGATGGAATTAGGCTATAGCTCTGATTTAGATATGGTATTTATTTCTGACAATAAAAATGCAAATATCCTAACAAATGGAGATAAAGCCATTAGCTGTGCTCAATTTTATGGTCGTTTAGGGCAAAAAATTCGACATATTTTAGATACCAAAATGCTATCAGGAGTTGTCTATCAAGTCGATATGCGACTACGCCCTAGTGGAGAATCAGGATTATTAGTCACTGCCATCAACAGCTATGAAGAATACCTAAAAAATACCGCATGGACATGGGAACATCAAGCCTTAGTCAGAGCCAGATTTATTGCAGGAGATACCCGCTTACAACAACGCTATAAAGCAATTAGACAACGCATTCTCTGTCAAATCAGAAATAAAAATGCATTAAAAAAAGATGTTAATGATATGCGCAATAAAATGCGAGAATCTTTGGCACAAAAAGAAGGAAAGTTATTTGACCTAAAACACTGCATTGGAGGTATTGTTGATATAGAATTTATAGTACAATCCCTTGTTTTAATACACGCCTCAGACAATAAATCGTTAAGCTCTGATACTGCCAATATAGACTTGCTGGATAAACTGAATCAATTAAACTATATCTCTAATGACGAGTTAGACATTCTAAAAACGGCATATTGTCAATATAGAGATTATGGGCATCAACAAGCCTTGCAAGGCAAAAAGATAATGATTAGTAATGATGATTTTTCACTAACACGCCAGAAAATTGAACGCATTTGGCATAAATACATAAAAGACACTGACAAATAGGCTGATAAATATGATGACGATGGACGACCGTGATGGATTGATTTGGATGGATGGTAAATGGGTTGAATGGCGTGAAGCCAAAGTTCACGTTTTAACACATACCTTGCATTATGGTGCAGGTGTATTTGAAGGATTAAGAGCTTATCACGGTGAAAAAGGCACTGCAATTTTTAAATTAAAAGAACATACCGATCGTTTATTTCGTTCGGCACATATTTTAAACATGAAAATTCCCTTTGAAAAAGACCTGATTAATCAAGCGCATCGCGAAGCAGTAGCAAAAAACAACTTAGATAGTGCCTACATTCGTAGCATGTGTTTTTATGGATCAGAAGGTATGGGTTTACGTGCTGACAACTTAAAAGTTCATGTAATGATCGCCGCATGGGAATGGGGATCTTATCTAGGTGATAAAAACATGGAAAATGGCATTCGCATCAGAACTTCCTCTTATGTACGGAACCACGTCAATAGCACCATGTGCAAAGCCAAAGCCAATGGTAATTATATCAATTCCATACTAGCATTACAGGAAGCCTTATCTACAGGCTATGACGAGGCTTTATTGCTAGACCATGAAGGTTTTGTTGCAGAAGGTAGTGGCGAAAATTTGTTTATTGTTCGTGATGGTAAAATTTATACCCCTGAGACCAGCTCTGCATTAGAAGGCATAACTCGTGATACATTATTGACGATTGCTCGTGAGCAAGGCTTTGAAGTTATTGAAAAGCGTATCTCTCGCGATGAGGTATATGTAGCAGATGAAGCTTTTTTTACTGGTTCAGCAGCAGAAGTAACACCGATTAGAGAATATGATGAACGTATTATTGGAACAGGTACAAGAGGCGTAGTGACTAAAAAGCTACAAGCACTGTACTTTGACTATGTGCATGGCCGTAAAACAGACCATGAAGACTGGCTGAGTTATCTCCAATAAAGTGACGGGTTTAAGCTATAAAATTCTTATAGTCGGCCCGTCTTGGGTTGGTGATATGGTGATGGCTCAAAGTCTATTTATGACTTTAAAAAAAAATAATCGCCATTGTCAGATAGACGTTTTAGCTCCGCAATGGTCTTTTTCATTATTAGATCGAATGCCAGAAGTAGAAAAAAGTATTGCTATGCCAATAGGGCATGGAAAATTAAGCCTAAAAACACGAATAGACATAGGCAAAAGTCTTAAACCCTCAAAATATGATCAGACAATAGTATTGCCTAATTCTTTAAAATCAGCATTAACGCCTTTTTTTGCTAACATTCCATTACGCACAGGCTATATCGGAGAGTGTCGCTGGGGACTTTTAAACGATACCCGAAAACTAAATAAAAACCTGCTCACAATGACAGTGCAGCGTTTTGTGGCACTTGGCTTTAAAAAAAATGAGCCTTTTCCAGAACAATTTCCTACCCCTAAATTAGCAATAGATCCAGCCAAACAAAAAGCAGTTTGCAAACAATTTAAAGTAATAATAAATAATAAAATTTTAGCATTGTGTCCTGGAGCAGAATATGGTCCCGCAAAACGCTGGCCAGTGGCTCATTATGCTGAAATTGCTCGGCAAAAAATTAAACAAGGTTGGCAAGTTTGGATCTTTGGTTCTAGCAAAGATATAGCGGTTGCAGAACAAATTAATGCAGCCAGTAAAGGTTTATGCACAGACTTTACAGGTAAAACAAGCATGGCAGAAGCTGTTGACCTAATGTCACTGACTGACACCGTAGTGACTAATGACTCTGGACTAATGCATGTAGCTGCGGCATTAGACAAAAAAATCGTTGCAATTTACGGCTCCTCAGACCCAGGCTTTACACCCCCTCTCCATAATAAAGCAAAAGTGATTTACCTAAATTTATCTTGTTCGCCTTGTTTTAAAAGAGAATGTCCACTTGGACATAGCGATTGTCTAAATAATATCAAGCCAGAACAAGTGTTAAAAAGTATCCATTAATGATGAAAGTATTGATCGTCAAAATGTCTTCTATGGGTGACATAATACATACTCTACCCGCTATCACAGATGCTAAAAAGGCGATACCAGACATTCAATTTGACTGGGTCGTAGAGGAAGATTTTGCAGAAATTCCCTTGTGGCACCCAGCAGTCGATAAAGTAATTCCTATTGCACTTCGTCGATGGCGAAAAAATATCACCAAGAGCATTAAAGAAGCGGAGATAACAAACTTTATCAATACCATAAAAAAGTGTGAATATGATTATATTATAGATGCTCAAGGACTGCTCAAAAGTGCATTAGTGGCTGGTTTTGCAAAAGGAAAACGACATGGCATGGATTCAAACTCTTGCAAAGAATCGTTAGCAGCTTATTTTTATAGCAATAAATTTTCAATAAGCAAACAAGCACATGCAATAGAACGTGTACGCATACTTTTCGCAGAAGCATTAAATTATACTTTTAACAAAAATAAATTAGCCTATGGCTTAGTCAGGTCAAATTTTAAGGAACAAAGCAAGACAAAACCCTACCTAGTTTTTTTACATGCAACCAGTGCGGTGAGCAAGTTATGGGGTGTAGAGCATTGGCAATATTTAACAGAAATGGCGATTCAGAATCAACACAGAGTTTATTTGCCTTGGGGTAATGAAGAAGAAAGAATTAGAGCTAAAAACATTGCACAAAAAAGAGACTTTTGCCAAGTATTACCTAAAATGAAGCTAACAGATATTGCCGGATTATTGGCGAATGCGTCGGCTGTAGTGGGGGTAGATACAGGTTTAGCACATTTATCGGCAGCCATATCAGTACCAGGAATAACCCTATATATTGACACCAACCCTAAATATACAGGGGCGTGTGGCAATCAGCAATTATGTATGAGCCAAATGCAAATAGAACAACCCATCGCAAAAACAGCAGGACTTGATGTAATTTATAGCAAACAACTACAAGCAGAAGATGTTTGGCAGCAGTTAGTCAAAAGAATGGAATGATTTTTATGGGGTTCTGGGTTCTATAGAGCTTAAAAGCCCTCCCTTGCTGGGGGAGGGGTGGGTGGGGAGGTTCTAAATAAACCACTCTTTTATCTTTTATGTATTGCATACCATGTTAATAAAACGTAGGGGCGGGGTCTGCTCGCCCTGCTGTTCCCCTCGCCCTTACGTTTGTGAAAAAAGAAATCCAAGGGAATGACGTGCGATAACAGACTTGTAGAATGACGGTAACAGGGCGAGCAGCCGCTCGCCCCTACATGTCCTTGCATGTCCTGCATGTTCCCTGCATTGCATACCATGTTAATAAAACGTAGGGGTGGGGGTCTGCTCGCCCTGCTGTTATGGGAATATAGGAAGAGCGGGCGAGCAGAGGCACTCGCCCCTACATGTCTTCGGGAATGATGTGTGGTAACAGAGGTTTCAGTTACTTTAGTCCTTACAAAAAAAAACCCAAATCCATTGCTGGACTTGGGCTGCTATTAAAAGCTTGGCAATTCCCTAC
>QPIL01000064.1 GCA_003666325.1 Methylococcales symbiont of Iophon sp. n. MRB-2018 | reverse complement strand
ATACCAAGCCGACAACAGTGGTCAAGGTTTATGGTTAAGCCTACAACCCGCTTGGGGCGATACCCCAGACAATATTGGCAATAAAGTATGGCTACAAGAAGCAACTAGAGAGGTAAATGGTGTAAACGATGAGGATAACAACAGCAATAGAAGCCTACAGTTAAACACCGAGTTAGGTTACGGACTACCCGGATTCTTTGGGCGTGGTCTATTCAGCCCTTACGCTGGCGTAAACCTAACAAACGGCACACAAAGCTATAATATAGGCGGACGCTGGACAATAGATTCTATATTGAGCCTAAACCTAATGGGCGAGCGTAGAGAATCAGGGGACAGTATAGAGTTGCGTGGCGACTTTAAATTTTAACCCGTAGGGATGTAGGGGCGAGCGGCTGCTCGCCCGCTCTTCAAATGGGGGTAATGGGGACAGGCTACTTTTTATCAATTATTCCCACTTTTTGCAACAGAAAAAAGATGTTACATCATAAAAAGTAGCCTATCCCCCATTTTTGTCCCCATTTTTTTCTCGCCCCTACATTTCCTTGCATTTCCTGCATGTTCCCTGCATTGCATACCATGTTAATAAAACGTAGGGGCGATGGGCTCTCGCCCTGCTATTATGGGAATATAGGAAGAGCGGGCGAGCAAAGGCACTCGCCCCTACATGTCCTTGCATTTCCTTGCATTTCCCTGCATTGCATACCATGTTAATAAAACGTAGGGGCGAGGGGCTGCTCGCCCTGCTATTCCCCCCCCCCCCACGTTTGTGAAAAAATAAATCCAAGGGAATGACGTGCGATAACAGATTTGTAGAATGACGGTAACAGGGCGAGCAGCCACTCGCCCCTACATGTCCTTGCATGTCTCTACATGTCCTTGCATTGCATACCATGTTAATGAAACGTAGGGTGGAGGGGGAAGAGCGGGCGAGCAAACACTCGCCCCTACATGTCCTTGGGGATGACGTTCGGTATAACCCGCTTTTGATCTAAATTTTCAATTTTCAACTTTCAACTTTCAACTTTCAATTTACTTCGGTATAACCCGCTTTTGATCTAAATTTTCAACTTTCAACTTTCAACTTTCAATTTACTTCGGTATAACCCGCTTTTGATCTAAATTTTCAACTTTCAATTTTCAATTTTCAATTTACTTCGGTATAACCCGCTTTTGATCTAAATTTTCAATTTTCAATTTTCAATTTTCAATTTTCAACTTTCAATTTTCAATTTTCAATTTTCAATTTACTTCGGTATAACCTGCTTTTGATCTCAACTTTCAATTTTCAATTTTCAACTTTCAATTTACTTTAGAGTAAATGCTTAATAGCATCTCTTTCTTCTTTTAACTCCTGCTCAGAAATTCGCATCTTTTCTTTACTAAGTTCATTAATTTCCAGACCTTGCACAATACTGGCAAGACCATCAGAGATAGTCATGGGAAAAGAATAAATCAAACCTTTTTCAATGCCGTAACTACCATCAGAACACACTCCCAT
The DNA here is from genome assembly GCA_003666325.1 of Methylococcales symbiont of Iophon sp. n. MRB-2018. Classification (GTDB taxonomy): domain Bacteria; phylum Pseudomonadota; class Gammaproteobacteria; order Methylococcales; family Methylomonadaceae; genus QPIN01. The sequence continues at coordinate 5,791 of QPIL01000064.1, read as the reverse complement.
ACTGACCCAGTCACCTTCATCTGTACCATTAATCCATGTTTTCATGTGCACTAAAGCGGCATTAGCAGCAGATGCAGCACTGGATTGCCCACGCGCTTTGATAATTGCTCCTCCACGTTGCTGTACAGTGGGTATAAAATCATTAGCAAACCAGTCGTTTCCAACCAATGACAATGCATCTTGCCCTTTTACTTTTGCATGATTTAAGTCAGGGTATTGTGTGGAAGAATGATTACCCCAGACTATGATATTTTTGACATCGTTAATAGCAACTCCTGCCTTCTCTGCTAGCTGTGTAATGGAACGATTGTGGTCCAGTCGTGTCATTGCCGAGAAACAAGAAGAACTTAAATCAGGCGCATTATTCATAGCAATCAAAGCATTTGTGTTGGCGGGGTTACCAGTCACTAAAACTTTTACATCGCGATGAGCTACTTCGTTCAAGGCTTTACCTTGAACTAAAAATATCTCAGCATTACATAATAATAAATCCTTACGCTCCATACCTGGGCCACGAGGTCTTGCACCCACTAAAAAAGCATAATCGACATTTTTAAAGGCTTCTTTAGGGTCATCTGTCACTAATACCTTATGTAACAAGGGGTAAGCACAATCATTGAGTTCCATCACCACACCTTTCAAAGCATCCAAAGCGGGTGTAATTTCCAACAAATGCAGAACGACGGGTTGATCCGACCCTAATAACTCACCCTCTGCCAAGCGGAAAAGTAAAGAATAACTTATCTGACCTGCTGCACCTGTAACAGCGATATCTATAGGTGTTTTCATTAGTTTTCCTTAAAAATAGCAATAATAATGGTAAGGGCTGAGGATTTAATAAGTTCCGCAAGTTTAGTGCAAAATTCTAGTTTCACAGAAGTGTCAATAAAATAGGCGCATAGAGCAGGCTAGGTAATTATTTTATGGGTGCTTCTGTGGAGTTGGAATACAAGCCAAAATCGGGAAGTTATTAAATATTCAGTCCTAAAGTAGACACAAGACAAACTTATGCTCAAAACTTATCTCATTAACTGTACTTGGATAAGCAAAGTATTGTCAAACATTAAGGTATAATGGGCAAAATATTAATCCATCAATACTATTGAGCAATCGTTTTATAGTCATCGAAACTACTATTCTGGCTTACAAACGGTTGATAAAAGGCACATCAATGAAAAAATTGTTATTCCAGTTTGACACCGACCCCCATCCTTCATCATTCGACACTATAGTCGCTTATGACGGTGGTGCAGATCATGTCATTCCCTATGGAGGATTAACAACTGACAACATCTCTGCTTTAGTGGAAGGTGCCATTTTTACTCGCACACCCAAATTTAAGAAAAATACAGCCATTTTTGTCGGTGGTAGCAATATTGATCAGGGACAAGCTTTATTTCAGGCAGTACAGAAACACTTCTTTCCAGGTTTTCAGGTATCTATCATGCTGGATAGTAATGGCTGTAATACCACCTCATCAGCAGCCGTAGCAAAAATTGCGACTAGCACCTCTTTAGCAGGGAAAAAAATTGTAGTCCTTGGAGGTACTGGGCCAGTAGGTCAGCGAGCGGCGGCATTATTTGCATTGGAAGGTGCAGATGTGTCCATCACTTCTCGTCAACTTACAGGCGCAGAAGTTGCCTGTAACGCTATGAATAAACGTTTTAATGTAGAGCTAACAGCGATAGCTGCCAGTGATTGTGATGCCCGTGGAGATGCTATTAAAGAAGCTAATATTGTGCTGGCAACTGGTGCAGCAGGGATTGAACTACTTAAACCTGAACATTGGCAACATAATATAAACCTAGAGGTTATTGCCGATGCGAATGCTATACCACCACTTGGTCTTGGCGGAACAGAAATGTTTGATAAAGGCATGGATCGTCATGGCAAAAAAGTATGGGGTGCATTAGGGTTTGGCTCTCTTAAATTATCTTTACACAGGGCATGTATAGGAAAATTATTTGAATACACTACACAGGTATTTGATGCTGAACATATTTTTCAATTAGCTAAAGCAATGGTCTAATCCCATTATTCTGAGATCTCATTTTATGTCCTGCTCAATTAAATCTTTACCTGAAAGATGCGTTAGCATTCTTTTAGACAAGTGCAGCAATGGTGAAATTGCTGACTTTCAAATACGACTAATCCAACCATAATATTTTTTTTAGGAGAGCCTATGTTTAAAAAATCCATGACCATCGCCAGTTTTGATAATGAATTATTTCAAGCTATGGAAGAAGAACGTCAACGCCAAGAAGATCATATTGAGCTAATTGCATCAGAAAATTATACCAGCCCTCGTGTTATGGAAGCCCAAGGTTCTCAATTAACTAATAAATATGCCGAAGGGTATCCTGGTAAACGCTATTACGGTGGCTGTGAATTTGTTGATAAAGTAGAACAGTTAGCCATTGATCGTCTTAAAGAACTCTACAGTGCAGATTACGCTAATGTACAAGCTCATTCTGGCTCACAAGCCAATATGGCGGTTTACATGGCTTTGATTCAACCAGGCGATACTATTCTGGGTTTGAGTCTTGCTGATGGTGGGCATTTAACTCACGGTGCTAGACCTAATTTTTCTGGAAAAATTTACAATTCAATTCAGTATGGCTTACATCCAGAAACTGGAGAAATTGATTATGATCAAGTGGAAGCATTAGCACTGGAACACAAACCTAAAATGATTGTTGCTGGTTTTTCTGCCTACTCTCGTATTTGGGATTGGCAACGCTTTAGAGATATTGCTGATAAAGTCGGTGCTTATTTATTTGTCGATATGGCACATGTTGCAGGTTTAGTCGCCGCAGGAATTTATCCTAATCCTGTTCCTATTGCAGATGTGGTCACTAGCACTACACACAAGTCTTTACGCGGTCCTCGCGGTGGTTTTATCATTTGTAAAAGTAATCCTGATTTGGAGAAAAAACTAAATTCTAATATTTTCCCAGGCATTCAAGGTGGCCCTTTAATGCATGTCATCGCAGCAAAAGCGGTTGCTTTTAAAGAAGCTATGTTGCCAGAATTTGTTCAATATCAGCAACAAGTGGTAAATAATGCTAAAACGATGGCTGAAGTATTTATCAATCGTGGCTTTGATGTAGTTTCTGGTGGTACTGATAACCATCTGATGTTAGTTTCTTTGATTGCTAAAGGTATCACCGGTAAAGCAGCGGATGCTGCATTAAGCAAAGCCCATATCACCGTAAATAAGAATGCAGTACCTAATGACCCTGAGTCACCTTTTGTCACCAGCGGTATTCGTGTTGGCACACCAGCACCTACTTCGCGTGGCTTTAAAGAAACACAAGTGACTGAAGTCGCTAACTTGATGTGCGATGTAATGGAAAATATGGATGATGATGATGTGATAGCAGCGGTTCGTGATAAAGTCAGTTTACTATGTTCACGTTTTCCTGTTTATAGTAGCTAAATTATCTTAACTCTTAAACCCTCTCTCTTTGGATAGGGCTTTTATATTAACTTCAAAAAATAATAATACTATAAGAATATAGATAATGGGGACGAGCTTGGAATGAAAGACTAATTGAGGATGGTTTTGTTAGAAGTTTGTGTAGTAGAGAGTGCAGTTGTTTGGTTTAGTTGTTTTTTTGAATATGGTATAAGACCTGAAAAATTTTATCACTTTTTTTGTCCGTTCCAGAGTTATACTGAGGTCTCTAAAACTAATCAAGCCCAACTTTTCTTTTTTTAGCTGTGTTTTACCGGAGACTTTAATGTCTGATATTAAAATTGCCCAACAAGCAAAAATGAAACCCATTATTGATCTGGTTGAAGAAAAGTTCAATATTCCTGCTGAGTATATGGAGCCATACGGTCATTATAAAGCTAAAATATCGCTACAATACATTGATAGTCTAACTAAAATAAAAGATGGCAAGCTAATTCTAGTTACTGCCATTAGCCCCACTCCTGCCGGTGAAGGAAAAACTACTACCACAGTAGGTTTAGGTGATGCCATGAACCGCTTAGGCAAAAAAACCATGATATGTTTGCGCGAGCCTTCGCTAGGGCCGTGCTTCGGCATGAAAGGCGGAGCAGCGGGTGGAGGTTATTCTCAAGTTGTACCGATGGAAGATATTAATCTGCACTTCACTGGGGACTTTCACGCTATAGGCGTAGCTCATAATCTGCTTTCTGCCCTGATAGATAACCATATCACCCATGGTAATGCTTTAGAAATAGACTCACGGTACATCAAATGGAAACGCGTAGTCGATATGAACGACCGTGCTTTACGCAATATAACCGTAGGACAAGGTGGCGCTGCTAATGGTTATTTACGCGCAGATGGTTATGATATTGTTGTTGCTTCGGAAATCATGGCCATTTTATGTCTGGCAACTAGCCGTGCCGATTTAAAAGCACGTTTAGGACGTATTGTTGTGGCTTATAAAACAGATAGTTCTACGCCCGTTTATGCCAGGGACTTGAATGCCCAAGGTGCTATGGCAACATTATTAAAAGATGCTATCAAACCCAATTTAGTACAAACACTAGAAAACAATATTGCCATTATTCATGGCGGACCTTTTGCTAATATAGCACACGGTTGCAATACCGTAATAGCCACTAAAACTGCATTAAAACTAGCTGATTATGCCATTACAGAAGCAGGTTTCGGTGCTGATTTAGGGGCAGAAAAATTTATAAATATAAAATGTCGAGTGGCTGATTTAAAACCCTCTGCTGTTGTGTTGGTTGCCACTGTCCGTGCTTTAAAATTTCATGGCGGGGTAGTAAAAGATGATTTGAATAGTGAAAACCTTGATGCATTAGAACAAGGCTTTGTTAATCTGCAACGTCATTTACACAATATTACCAATAACTATGGCCTGCCCTGTGTGGTCTGTATTAATCGCTTTACTTTTGATAGCGATGCCGAAATTGCATTATTGCAAAGAAAAAGCGAAACACTCGGTGCAAAATGCGTAGTATCTAAGCACTGGGCTGAAGGTGGTGCAGGAGCACAAGCATTGGCGGAAGAAGTTATCAATATCGTTGATAACCGTGAGCCTGGATTTACTTTTGTTTATGATGAAGATATGCCTTTGTGGGAAAAAATCGAAGCCATTTCTACTAAACTCTATGGTGCAAAAAATATAACAGCCAGTCCAAAAATACGCAGTGAAATTGAAGCATTACAGAAAGATTATGGAAAATTTCCTATCTGCATCGCTAAAACCCAAATGTCTTTTTCTACCAATCCAACAGTAAAAGGCGCACCTTCAGGGCATACTGTTGAAATCAGTGAAGTCAGACTTGCTAATGGTGCAGGGTTTATTGTTGTTATTGCAGGAAACATGATGACCATGCCTGGTTTGCCAAAAGAACCTGCAGCGGAGCGTATTGATATTACTGATGATGGAATAATCACAGGACTGTTTTAGATAAGAGATTCAAGACTCAGGACTAAAGACTAAGGGGGGGGGTAATGGGGACAGGCTACTTTTTATCCAGATGTTTAAAACGAGACTCCCGATAACAGACTTCGGGAATGACGTGTAGTAACAGAGGTTCCAGTTACTTTAGTCCTGAGTCTTTAGTTCTGGTGCGTGGGCAGAGATTGTTCCAGACAATCTTACTGCATTTCCACCATCCTTGGCGGTCAGCAGAGATTGTTCCAGACAATCTTACTGCATTTCCACCATCCTTGGCGGTCAGCAGAGATTGTTCCAGACAATCTTACTGCATTTCCACCATCCTTGGCGGTCAGCAGAGATTGTTCCAGACAATCTTACTGCATTTCCACCATCCTTGGCGG
>QPIL01000001.1 GCA_003666325.1 Methylococcales symbiont of Iophon sp. n. MRB-2018 | reverse complement strand
TTTTCAGGAAATCAAACATTCTTCATGCCGACAATAAATATCAAGCAATTAATAGTATTCATGTAAAACCAATGAATTGTACATGCAAATGTTTGTATTTAATAAACAATAGTGTAAAATCAGGCGGATATATCTATAGAAACAGGTGTTTCTACAGGCACAATCACAATAAATAGGGTGCAGTAAAATACGCACGTCTGCTCCAAGAATTAGGAGTAGAATTGTTCAAGATTTAGATAAGTTGTCTAAATCAGAATATGCGTTTCTGCTATCTTTGTTTAATTATTAAAAAGGGTTGTCATAATGACTACTGTAATAACAAGTGAAACTCTGAAGTCAGGCATCAATAAATCAATATTTAATGCCGAAAAACAGGTTCAAATACGGAACCACTTAAAAGAAGCCGTAGGATATGATGTAACAGACCAATCTATTGAAAAAAAATTTAATTCGGAAATACATAATGAAAAAAGCGTTCCTTTTGAAGGGAGTGTATATACAAGCTCTGGAAATTCACTT
>QPIL01000119.1 GCA_003666325.1 Methylococcales symbiont of Iophon sp. n. MRB-2018 | reverse complement strand
AGTCTTTAGTCTTTAGTCTTTAGTCTTTAGTCTTTAGTCTTTAGTCTTTAGTCTTTAGTCCTGAGTCCTGAGTCCTGAGTCCTTTTTAAGTGTTGACTAATTATAATGTTTACACTCTATTTGGCATGAACCCATAAAAAAACACCTAACAAAAAAGTCAAGTACGGTATTGTACAAAGGTACTAATATTGAATTTCCTTATTTATCACAATAGCGACTGACTTATTCCCCGTTAGTTCTTTTAGTTCAAGGGTAGCAATATAATCACCTTTCTGGGGTATGGCTGTACCAGATTTAGAAATTCTTGCTATGACTTTAACGGCTTTAAAATTAGATAATTTCATTGTCGGCATCATTGCCATGGCATCATTCAAAGTTACAGAAAGTGGTAAGTCAGATACTTGTTTACGGACGATAGCTAATGGCATCGGCGGACCGGTTAAGGCTTTGGCATAAATAAATACTGTGTCATTTTGACTGACTTTTTCTTTTAACGCTGAATCGACACTGACTTTAACCTCAATACTGACTTCAGCCAATTCCTGCCGCTCTTTGGTCGCTAAAGGTTTACTAGGTGCAGAACTAAGAATTTGTGCTTGTACATTTGCCATCTGTTTTTTTAATGCTTCCAAATCTGTAGAGTCTTGTGGCAAAAGTGTTTCTAGTTTTTTCCAATACTGCATGGCTTGGATAAATTCTCCTACTTCAGCTTTTGCCATACCTGCTAACCATAAGCCAGAAATGCTGTTTGGTATTTTCTCTAAAGATTTAAAGACTAAGTCTGCTGCTTGACCAGATATTCTCCCGCCTTTTTTCATTGCCAACGCTTCGGCATAATCCAACATTATTTCTGGGTCGTCTTTTGCAAGTGCAAGTGCATTTGCTAAGGCATCAACTGCCAAGTCATACTTTTTTGTGTATTTGTATGATCGTCCCAGCACGACCCAGCCTTTTGCATTATTTGGTTCTTTTTTTAAACGATCGGCTAAACCTTGTACCATGGCATTTATCTCGTCCTGCGTTGGTGTTTGTACTTGTCTGGTCTGCATTATTTCGGCTTTTTTTAGAGCATCTGGCTCACCTATTGCAAAATAAGTTGGTATTGAAAACAGTGGGATAAGTACGACTAAAACGGGGATTATCCAACGTCCATCTGACCCGCTCGTCTGTATCTGTTTGTGGTCTTGCTGGTCATCTATGTCATCGCCTAAAGATAGTTCTAGTTCTTCATATTGATCATTAAACTGCTGTTGTGTTAGTGCTTTTGCTTGATATTGTCTTTTTAATTCTTTAATTTTTTCTTTGGTAATTCGCACGTTCCTTTGCTCAGAACTTTCATTTTTTACGGTTCTTTTTTTCCATAAAGGTGGAATGATAATCAAAAAGGCTAGCGTAAGAAGTCCGCTTACAATAAACCAGTAGCTTATATTCACTATTGTTCTCCTTGATCTAGTAAGCTTTTAATCTTGGCTCTTTTTTGTTTTTGCTGTTCTTTGGCTTCCATGTTGTTTTCTGTTTTTTTTCTTCTACTGATAATCCAGACTAAAATAAAGCCTGATAATAAAAATACAAAAGGTGCTATCCATAATACCCCCGTTTTTGCTTTAAACTGTGGGTTATACATAACAAAATCGCCATAACGCGCTATCATAAAGTCAACGATTTCATCTTGGGATTGACCTTTTTCCAGCATTTCATAAACCTGTCTGCGCAAGTCTTTGGCTAAATCAGCATTGGAATCCGCGATGGTTTGATTTTGACATACTAGACAACGCAACTCTTCAATTAGCACTCTATAAGCCTGTTCTTTTTCAGGGTCATCAAATTTTTTGTATTCCACACCAGCAACGCATTGGAATGAAAGTACTAATAAAATAAGGATTGGTAATGATTTCATTAGATTTCTGCGTTTAATTGTTTAATCATGGGTAATAAAGTTTGCTGTACATCATTCCATTTGACTACACCAGTATGTTTGTAGCGTATCAAGCCTTTTTTATCAATTACAAAAGTTTCAGGTACAGCATAAACACCATAGTCAATACCTGTACGCCCTTCGCGATCCATAATACTTACTTGATAAGGATTGCCTAATTGATTCAACCATTTTTGTGCTGCCCAAGGTTCATCTTTATAGTTCAAACCTATTATCGGAACAATGTTCATTTTTACCAATTCATTAAATACTGGATGTTCCGCACGACAGGAGCTACACCAAGATGCCCATACATTAAGTAGCCAGACTTTTTCTGCCATATCAGCTTTGCTTAATACTTTTTCTGGTGTCGCTAAAATAGGTAAAGAAAACTCAGGTGCGGGCTTATTAATCAGTGGCGATGGAATATCTCTAGGGTTTAAACTTAAACCCATTGCTAAAAAAATTACCATGGCTATAAATAAGATCAATGGGGTGATAAATTTAAGCATTAACATTAGTCTCTTCTTTAGATTCGTTTTTCTTTTTTAGACTGGCTTTACGATAACGCTTATCAGTCGTCGCAATTAAACCACCAAGCCCCATAAATATGGCACCTAGCCAAATCCAACGAATAAAGGATTTATAGTGAATACGCAGACTCCATGCACCTTCATTGCCCAATGGTTCACCAATTGCCACAAACAAATCTCTGGTTAAACCTGCATCTATTGCTGCTTCTGTCATCGGCATTTTTTGTACCCGATATTCCCTTTTTTGCGGCTTGAGAATGGCTACTTGTTCGCCATCAACAGTGACCGTAAATTTACCTTCAAGTGCAAGATAATTGGGTCCTTGGGTTTTTGTTACTCCATTAAATTCAAAGCTATATCCTGACATTTCCAAGGTGTCACCAGGTTCCATACGAACATCTTTTGCTATGGTATAAATTGATGTAAAGGTAATACCAATAACAAAAACAGAAATCCCTAAATGCGCTACTGTCATGCCATAAAAACCAGCAGGAATTGTTTTTAATCGTTGCCAACTCATGCCTTTACTACCCAGTCTGTCAACAAATGATAAAACAACTGTCGCCATTGTCCATAAAGCCAAAGTGACACCTAAACCAGCAGTCCATGAATAAAATGGCATGGCTAATGGTGTTAAAAAGCCAATACCCACACAGGCGATTATCATTCCTTTTAATCGCCAAGCCAATGCTTTTATATCATCACCTTTCCAGCGAATTAACATGCCTAACCCCACTGTCACTGTTAGCGGTGCCATTAAGGGGATAAAAATAGCATTAAAATATGGGGGACCTACGGAAATTTTACCCATGCCTAGTGCGTCAATCACTAATGGGTATAGTGTGCCTAATAAAATGCTGGCTGCGGTTGCTACTAATAAGACATTATTTAGTAATAAGGCGGATTCACGCGAGATCAGTTCAAATCTTACGCTGTTTTTAACTTTTGGTACTCTAATGGCATAAAGTAATAATGAGCTACCGACAACAATCGTTAGAAATATCAATATAAATAATCCACGCGCTGGATCACTGGCAAAAGCATGGACTGAGGTTAGTACTCCTGATCGCACTAGAAATGTCCCTAGCAAACTCAGGGAGAAAGTTAGAATGGCTAGTAATACTGTCCATGTTTTGAATACACCGCGTTTTTCACTGGCGGCTAAAGAATGTATAAGTGCGGTGCCAACTAACCACGGCATAAATGAGGCGTTTTCAACTGGGTCCCAAAACCACCAGCCACCCCAGCCTAGTTCGTAATACGCCCACCAACTGCCTAGGGCGATACCTAGTGTTAAAAACATCCAGGCTATGTTTGTCCAAGGTCTTGACCATCTTGCCCAGGCTGAGTCTAACCGTCCTTCTAATAAGGCTGCGATGGAGAATGCAAAGGCTACTGAAAAACCAACGTAACCCATATAAAGCATGGGTGGGTGAATGATTAAGCCCGGATCTTGTAATAAAGGGTTTAAGTCACCTCCTTCAAGTGGGGCTGGAAATATACGCTCAAAAGGATTTGAGGTGAGTAATAAAAAGAGGATAAAACCAATACTGATGAGTCCCATTACTCCTAAAACACGCGCGATTGTTGTTTCTGGAACGCTTTTACTAAAGGCGGCAACTAAGCCTGTCCAAATAGATAGAACTAATGCCCATAATAGTAATGAGCCTTCGTGCGCACCCCAAACACCGGAGATCAAATACAAGACGGGTAATGCGGTATTGGAATGGTTGGCTACATATAAGACTGAGAAGTCATGCACTAAAAAAGAGTAGCTTAAGCAACTATAAGAAACCAACATGAATAATAATTGGGCATAAGCTGAGGGCCGTGCAATTGCAACCCAACCACCCGTTAAACGATATGCTCCTATTATTGGAACGATGCCTTGTATTATCGCCATAAACAAAGCGAGGATGAGAGCAAACTGCCCTATTTCAGGTATCATTTTATTGTCCTGTGATTTGTGGTCTTGTGATTTATTGTTTTGTGGCTTGTGGTTTTGTGGCTTGTGGTTCTTCTGGGTTTTTTTCTTTGTTTTTTAGACTTTCAGCAACTTCAGGGGGCATATAATTCTCATCGTGTTTTGCCAGCACTTCTTCTGCGATAAAAACATTGTGCTGATTTAGCCGCCCATTGGCGACGATGCCCTGCCCTTCTCTAAACAAGTCTGGTAATATGCCTGTGTACTCAACCGTTACTTGCTTACTGTAATCGGTTAACACAAAACGTACCATCAGACCGTTGCCAGGTCTTTCAATGCTCCCTTCAACAACCATTCCACCTAAACGGAATTTGGCCTGTTCTGGCGCTTTACCTGCTACCACTTCCGTGGTTGAAAAAAAATACATTAAATTTTGATTGAATGCTTTTAGAGCAAATGTCACCGCAGTGGCAACTCCTGCCACCATCAGTAAAATAAGTATGAGTCGTTGTTTTTTTAGTGGTGTCATTGTTTGTTTTGTTTCCATTTTAAGGCTAGATCACGTATTAATTGTTTTCTTTGCATAAGTGGCAATACTATATTTAATAGTAATACTACAAAAGCAATGCCATAAGCAGGCCAGACATACATGCTATAACCACCCATAGCTAAAAATTCATTAAAGCTATTCATTAGCTTCCTCCACTAACTTTTGCACCCATTGGCTGTTTTTTTCACGCTTTAATATTTCTACTTTAGCCACTAATAACATGGCAATACCATAATAGAATTTGAATGCTGTCGCCATCAGTAACAAGGGGATCAACATGTCAATATGTATAGATGGTTTATCCATTTTGGCTACCGTTGCTCCTTGGTGTAAGGTATTCCACCATTCTACAGAATAGTGAATAATTGGGATGTTAACTACTCCTACCAAGGCTAAAATTGAGATTGCTCGCGATCCTGTTCGTTTGTCTTCAATCGCACCATATAGGCTGATAATTCCTAGGTATAAAAATAATAATATGAGTTCCGATGTTAATCGTGCATCCCACACCCACCAAGTTCCCCACATGGGTTTACCCCACAAAGATCCTGTCACTAAAGCTATAAGGGTAAAACTTGCACCAATAGGTGCACTACTGATAGCAACGACATCGGCAATTTTTAACCGCCATATTAATCCAATAGCACCTGAAATGGCCATGACCACATAAACGAATAATGACATCCAGGCGGCAGGGACATGGATGTAAATAATTCGATAGCTATCTCCTTGTTGGTAATCAGTAGGCGCTAAGTATAAGCCCATGTATAAGCCTGAAACTGCTAATAAAATAAAAATTACTACAAGCCAAGGTAATATTTTATCAGCAAAGTTGTAAAAATGTGGCGGTGAAGCCATGCGATGATAAAATCGGAGTAATGGAGCTGGAATTATGGACATATCATTGGTTTGTGCTGAATAGAGTGGGTCATTAAATTTTAGTTTTCACTAGGTAAGTAAATCATATTAAAGGGTCTGTGCCATTTTATGTAGGTACTCAAATTTTAGTTTTCTATTATTTGGCAGTGACCTTAATCATACAAGGGCTTTTAAGCTCTCGCTTTGTTTGGCATTGTCCATAAGTTATTAAAACCTGTAATTATAAGTTCTTGAATTCACATCATAAGTGCAACACTCGTTAGTTGGTCAAAAGGGTATATTAGCCACTCTTTAATCCGACAAGAAAAAGGAGTGAAACATGAAAATATATACCCATTTGACCGAAGCACAAAGATACCATATTTATCTAATGAAAAAGCAAGCATTTAGTCTCAGATTCATCGCTAAAACGCTGAATAGGTCAGTATCAACTATAAGCCGTGAGATTAAGCGCAATACTGGCAAAAAAAAGTTATCGCCATAAACAGGCAAATGAGTTTGCACAGCAAAGGCATCAACAGAAAAACAAACACATTAAACTAACCGCTGAAGTCATAGACTATATTTGTGAAAAACTAAAAGAATATTGGAGTCCTGAACAAATCGTGGGGCGTTTAGAGTTGGATAAAAAGATTAAAATTAGCACTGAAACCGCCTATCGCTTTGTTTTGCAAAACAAAGCGATAGGCGGTGAGCTTTACAAATACCTTCGTCACCAGCACAAAAAATACCGCAAACGCTATGGTAAAAATGATTACCGAGGTAGAATACCTAATCGTGTTGATATTGACAAACGCCCTAGTGTTGTTGATACTCGTTCCCGCATTGGCGACTGGGAAGTCGACCTAGTCATTGGCAAAGGTCATAAGGGTGGCTTTGCCACCCTTGCTGAGCGCAAGAGCAGACTTTATCTTGCACTACCTATTACTAACAAAACCGCTCGGGCTGCAAATGATGCTATTACCAAACTGCTCACACCACTTAAGAGTTGGGTTAAAACCCTAACTTTTGATAATGGCAGAGAGTTTAGTTGGTATGATGAATTAGCTGAGACATTAGGTTGTAACACCTACTTTGCCAAGCCATATCATAGCTGGGAGCGTGGCTTAAACGAGAACCATAATGGCTTGCTAAGGCAATTCTTTCCTAAGCAAATGGTTTTGGACAAGGTGAGTGAAAAAGAAGCATTTAGGGCAACAGATTTAATGAATAATAGACCTGGGAAATGTTTGGGGTTTAAAACCCCATTTGAGGTCTTTGCACAGATGACTGGCAAAGACTATTTTTTGAATGGAAGTGTTGCACTTATTTGAAGTGTTTTTGTCTTTATTTGAATGCTATTTGAAAAATAGGTTTATAATCTGCGACGGTATCGTCTAGTCAAATGCGGGGGATTCGTTTCGTCCCTAATTATTTTAAGCATTATGCTAGTATTGCTATACTTCTGTAAAATGGTATGATTTTAAACCTACTTTTTCCACCAATCAAGCACACAATGATAAATATAATCCTCAATTTTATTCTGTTTCCGACCGTGGCATGGATGCTAGGCGTTGCTTTTTCTATCCCTCTATTTTTGAGTTTAACCCTTAGTTTTTTGTTAGTGACAGTCGCTCCGTTGTTGCAAATTTATGCAAATAAAGATGCACTGATTATTTGGTTAAAATCGCTTACCATAGGGGTTCTGGTGGTATTAACGGTGTTGGGGAGTTATGAATTATTGCTACTGTATGGCATTACCAGTCATTTTTTGCCAGAAATTAGAAACGATGCCGATAGCCAAACATTATTTTTGTCGGCGTTGTTGATTTTTGCTTTATTTGTTTATTATTTGCTACTCTCACAAGTCAAAACTGAGAAAAAACAAAGCTTAGACCAGCAGCTAAATCAGGTGTTATTACGTCCGTCAATAGCACTATGCCTGTTGGTGGCGTGTATTTTAACGGTGTTGGAATTGTTATTGGTGGATGAGGGGGCAGCGAATGCGTTAAGCTGGATTGCGCCGAAATTATTGGAGCGTGGCATCATCCCGCCGATGACCTTGCTGCTGTTTAATTGGGGGCTGTTATTACTCATCGGTAAGTGGCTGATTTTGCTCAAAGAGGGCAGTCAAAATCGCCACTCGCTGTTGCTGGTAATGTTGGATAAACCTACGGATGATTTTTGGGATAAGGTGTGGCTAAAGAGCGATGCCTTTTATATTCTACCGAATTATATTAACTACGCTCTGCCGATTTTAGGCTTTATCGGCACCGTGCTTGGTATTTCGCTATCGGCAGAAAATATCGCTGATATTATCGCCTCGCCAGATGGTTTGACTGCCAATAATAAGAGTCTGGGTGATGCTATTATCCCACTTGGAATTGCCTTTGACACCACTTTAATTGCGCTGTCGTTGGGTTTGATACTAACTTTGATTTTTGTGTTACTCAAATCAATGGAAGTGCGGATTTTCAACCAATTAAAGCAGTTAAACAGTGAAACCGAGAATTAGAACCAAACACAAACACTTTTCCAACTTTTCCATCATTGAAGTTTTCGGCGGCACTTTCGCCCTACTGGTGGTTTTGTTCGTCATTCTCAACATTTTCTCAGAGGCGCAAATTCAGCAGCGATTAGCGCAAACAATTGAGGAAGGCGAGTATAAAATATCATGGGAAAAAGGTGGCGAAGGCTATATTGTCATTGCTTTTCCGAGTTATATGCTGATTGTCCAGCAGCAAAAAAAGGTAGATTTGGAAAATATTTGTGCTTCCAATTCTGCGTTTGTCAATTATGCACGGCAAATTTATGCGGACAAAAAAAAGCAAATAGTGTTCGCCATTGTGGAAAATGCGACCTTAACCATGCGCGCTGGACGGGATTGTATGCGCCAAATTTTTCCTAAAAAGCCGCTGTCCATCGCTTGGATTATTGCTAATAATGAATTGCTAAAATCGGTTAGCATTGACGATTTTCCTTCCTATATCAAGCAAACAATTAAATAGATATGACTTCTAAACTCCACACCAACCACATTGCCTTAGCGGATATTTTGGCGAACGGGGTGGTAGTTTTGCTGATTTTGATTACCCTGTCGCTGAGCGTTAAACAGCAAGATGCCGAGCATGAATTGCAACAAGTGAGCGAAATTGGGGCAGTGATGGCGCGCGAAATTGGCAGTTCGTTTATCACCAATGCCTTGCCGAGTAGCAGCCCTGCGATGTTGCACGATTATAATCACCCCCAACATGCCAAAGTTCCCTATATTGTTATGGCTAAAAATCAGCTGCTAATTAAGAGCGCTGGCGATGGTAAAAAGTTAGATTTTAGTTTGTCAAAAGAGGAATTATTGCAGCAAGATAATCGCTTTGACGATTTTTTACGCGGCTTGGTTGCTAACAAAAAAACCCGAATACGGATGGATATTCACCATATTAAAAATTATTATTTGGTGCTATCTATCCTCAAAAAACACAAAGTTTTAGTGAGTGATTGGCATTTTATGGGGCTTGAAACGGCGGGTGCTGGTACTGATGATTTTTCATCTCTTGTAAGTCAAGATGAGGTTTTTCCAGATTTTATGGAGACGGAATTGGATGATGATTTAGATGAGTTTGAGGACGAACAAGGAGTTTTGAGCGAGGAGGTTGATTTTTTCTTAGGTGAGTCCGATGGACAGTTTAGTAGTGGGAATGGACGTGGTTTTGGCAAGGGTGATGGTAGCGAATTTGGCACGCAATCAGGGTTTGGTGACGGGGAAATGTATAGGGAAATGGAGCGGCTGATGGCGAAATATTCAGGACTTGAGGATGCTTATTTTGTTGAGTCTCTGAATATCAATTTTCCTGGCAGTGACAGTGGCTCAACATCGGGATTAAAAATACCTTTCAAATACGGCGATGAAGGTGGCGGAGAACCCGTATCTAAACAGTTGCTGGCGATTTTGCTTGGTTATCTGGCAGACCGACAACGTGCCTATCAATCTGACGAATTTGTGGAGGTCAGTGCTGATGATTTTATTCAAGCTAGATTCCTCTCAGTAAAGCGAGATTATGCGGCAGAAATTGAGGCAATTTATCAAAACATCTCAACTATTGACTTTGATTTTATTGGCATTATTCATCAGCACGAAGCGAAAAGTGGTGCGGCGTTTTTGGTTAATAAAAACTTAGAAAATAGCAAAATTATCAGCCAAACAAAAATTCAGCCAACGATTTGGGAGGAAAATACTTTAAGCATAAAACTCTACCCGCAACCCACGATTGACAACGGTTCGCAGGTGGAAATCAGTGCAACTGATGTAATTTTATTCGCCGCCAAACACAATGAAAATGAGCGATTTGATTGGCAATTAGTGGCAGTTTTAAACGCCCAACTAAACGCGGTAGAAATTGGTTTTGTGTATGCGAAGTATACTAAATACGGGTTATTATTGAGCGCCCAAGAAAACGATATTCGCCTTAATCAAAGGGAGATTGAGCGCTATTATCTGCTGAGTAATCAGGGCAATTATTGGAAATGGAGCTTGCTAATGTTGATATTTACGCTATTTTTGTATCTACTTTTTAAGCAACACCATGCTAAATAAAATTTTATCCTCGGTGATTGTATTAAGCGTTTTGACGGTAGTCTTGCTACTTAGTCCATGGCACAAAAATATCCCCAGCCAAACTTTGAAAATCAAAGCCAGCGACCAACAAAAATCCGCATTAGACAAGATTTTATTGGAAAATTTAAACGTAATTAAATCCCGCCGCAGTTTAATAAAATCCTTAACTCAGCCGCCTAAAACAGTGGTAATTAAAAAATTATGGGTGGATAAAACCGAAGTCGCCCAAGCTGATTTTTATAAATTTGTTGGCTGGACTAGAGCGCATAATTCCTCCGCATTTTTTGCCCCTACCCAGCCGCAAGACTGGAAATTTTACAGCAGTAGCAAAACGCATGGTCTGTCTGGCAAACTTGGTGTTTCTGCCAATGGCATTAGTTTTTACGATGCTTATGCTTACTGCCGTGCAAATGGTGCAAGATTGCCGAGCGCCGATGAATTTCGTGCTATAGCTGAGTCCCGCCCTGCCCAACTCTACCCTTGGGGCAATAAATTCAATCCCAAACCTTGGCCATATTTTGATGCCCGCTTGAACGCCACCCTCAAGCCCGCCATCTTTCCCAGCAGCGATACCAAAGAAGGTGTGGCTGACCTCGGCGCATTATTATCCGAATGGACGCTTGGTAATTATCCGCAAGGCTACCCGTTTATTCAGGGTGGCAACGCCTATTCAAGCCCTCATGAAATCTATGCGCTAACTATGGTTTATCGCTCGGTGCCGGCAAAATCACGCTCGCCGTATGTTGGTTTTCGCTGTGTTTATGATACCAAACCTCGCGCCCTCACCCCATGGAAAAGCAAAATTATCAGCGTGCTGATTGCTAACAAAACCATTAAAACCAACCACTATCCGCATTCCACCATTCGCCCATTTTTGCATTATTTATCGCGCCTAAATGTTGATACTTTTAAATCATTATTGCCCATTCAGAGAAAATCGGATTATCAATTATCGGTCGGCATAAACGAGGTGAGTGTCGCCCAATATGCTCAATTTATGGCGGATATTTTTGTCTCTTTTGGTTTGTATTCCCACCCGCAAAAACCCCAAAATCACAGCCTTCAGCCGCTCAATTGGCAACAGCAAAAAGACCACCCCAACCGCCCAGTGGTAGGGGTAGATTGGTGGAGTGCTTATCATTTTGCAAATTGGGCGGGCGGCAGATTGCCTACTTATAAGGAATCAATAAAAATGCAGGTGTTAGCAGCGGTGCAAAAATCGGTGTTTGCTGACCACCGCCAAACCTACCCCACCGAGCTAAAACCCAATACCAAAATCTCTCACCTACTTGGCAATGTTTCCGAATGGACCAGTAGCATTGACAGCTCAAAAGAAAATCTTAGCATGATTGTCCGTGGCGGCAGCTTTTTAATACATCAAAAACGTGCCAACAACATTGATTTCTATCGCTCAATCAGCCCCCACTACCGCGCTCAAGATATTGGCTTGCGGGTAGTGTTTGACAAGATAAGATAGCGCACGCCATCAAACTGGTGTTCCTACCGTTAACGGGGCAGGTTGAAGTGGATGAAAGTTACTTTGGCACACGAAGAGTTCGTGATAAGCGTGGTCGTGGTGAAACTTGACACTCAAGACTCAAGACTCAAGACTCAAGACTCAAGACTCAAGACTAAAGACTAAAGACTAAAGACTCCTTGATTTTTGATTAGTTCTGGTGCGTGGAACGCACCCTACGGATCTAAAGACTCAGGACTCAGGACTCAGGACTCAGGACTAGAGTAACTGGAACCTCTGTTACCACACGTCATTCCCGAAGTCTCTTACCCCACGTCATTCCCGAAGTCTCTTACCCCACGTCATTCCCGAAGTCTCTTATCGGGAATCTAGTTTTAAACACCTAGATTCCTGCTTAGAACATGCAGGAATGACGGAGGGGGTGAACATGCAGGAATGACGGAGGGAGTGAAGCGGATCTTATACCCTATTCAACAAATATCTCTGAATGAAAGAGGTTTAGTTGCCCTGTGTTTGGGGTTGGTTTTGTTAGCATATTTTAAAGAAAAACGACCAAGAAATAGGTGTTATTTTACCAAATATTGGTTGATTTGTCTATGGCTTTTGTTGGTTTTATTATTATAAATCAAGTTGTTATGGTGTTTTTAAGGGTTGACTAAATAAGCCAACACGCAATAAATAAACACCTCGGGCTTACCCAGGATTTTTATTCATCTTTAAGCCGCAACAATGGGAGCATAGCAGATCATGTGCGCTAAGTTGCAACGCCTAAGATGATAAAAATAGCAATAAGATGAGTCGGTTAATTGCTTAGGTAATACTCATTTTTACAGCCGCTGCCGCTGGCAAAGGAGCTAACACCATCGACATAAAAAAAATAGCAATCAAGATGTTAATTTGTGGCTCCACAGCTAATCCATTACCTGCCATTTCTACAGCATTACTGGCAAAAATCAGGACAGGAATGTAAAGGGGCAAAACCAGTAAGGATAAAATCATTCCTCCTCTTCGCAAGCCAATGGTTAAAGAGACACCAATAGATCCAATCAAACTTAAAACCGGCGTAGCTAAGACTAAAGTAATCAATAAAGTTCCTAATGCCTGTTCTGGTAAGCCTAAAAAAACAGCTAGTAAGGGGGCAATAAGTAATAATGGTAATCCTGTTACTAGCCAGTGTGCCACTATTTTAGCAAACACTAAAACGGTCAAAGGATGTGGGCTTAAAAGCATTTGTTCTAAAGAACCATCGTCAAAATCGGAACGAAACAAACTATCCAAGGAAAGCATTACAGCTAGTAATGCAGAGACCCAAATAATACCTGGCGCAATCGCTTGCAATAATTTGAGGTCTGCACCTATTCCCAATGGAAATAATGTCACAACGAGAATAAAGAAAAATACTGGATTGGCAATTTCAGTTCGTCTGCGAAATGCTAGTATCAAATCACGCTGGATAACGGCAAAAAAGGCAGTCATTAATGCCATGTTGATAGGTTTATTTTTTGTAGGTCTTTTTCTACTAAATTCAAATCATGGTGCGATGTTAAAATAATCATCCCATCTTGCGCAATGTGTTCGTGCATTAGTGATTCAATCAGTTTGATGCCTTCTTTATCAATGGAGGTAAATGGCTCATCAAGTACCCATAAACTTTTTTTAGTCATTAATAATCGTGCCAGTGATAATCGACGTTTCTGTCCTGCAGATAGTGTTTGAACTAAGGAGTTGTCATATCCCGCTAATTTAACTTTTTTTAGTGCTTGCGTTATAGAGTATCGACCTGCTTGACTTAAAGCTAAAGACATTTTTAGGTTTTCTATGACTGTTAATTCTTTTTTTACTCCGTCTAAATGTCCAACATAAGCTATTTGGGCAAAATATTCGCTGTCTTTTAGTGCTGTATTGCACCACCTCAATTCTCCTTCATCTTGCATTCTAAAACCACAAATAATGCGTAATAACGAGGTTTTACCGCTGCCATTTTTTCCTTCTAATAGCAATACTTGTCCATTCCTTAGACAAAAATTCAATCCTTTAAATAGAACACGGTCGTCGCGAATGCAGCTTAAATTTTTGACTTCTAGCACTTTCTTTTGTGTAAGTTCCATTGGAGATGTTGTTAGTTCTCAATCCGTTTTTTCTGACTTTGTTCTTGCATCTGAATATTAATAATCCTCAGTGCAGCCAGAACCGATGAAAATACTTGATTAGAATGAACACCCCGAGTTTTCCGTGTTTTATTGCCACAATCCCAGGTAATCACACATTCTGTCAAGGCACTGGTATGTCCCCCTTTCGGTATTCTTACTTCATAATCTAGCAAGGCTGGTAAGGTATAATTGTGCAATTTTAAGACTTTATTGATGGCATCAATAAAAGCATCAAAGCCACCGTTGCCAGAACCAGAAGCCAGATGAATCTCACCTTTTATATCTACCCGAATACTCACGGTTGCTTCTAAATCCAGACCACTGGTAATAGAACAATTTAATAGTTTGATATGTTGATAACTTTTACTTTGTAGTACATCAGCAATAATAATTGGCAGATCATCTGTAGTAATACTGTGTTTTGAATCACCTAGTTTTACAATGCGTTCCAAAACTTTCTTCTGATTTTCCTCAGATAACTCCAGCTCTAATAATTCCAGATTTTTTTTTAAGGAGGCTTTGCCACTCATTTTTCCTAGCGCATAGCTATGAATACGTGAAAAACGCTCAGGAAATAATGCACTTTTATATAAATCGCCTTTCTGATCACCATCCGCATGAATGCCTGCTGTTTGAGTAAATACGTCGGCTCCTATAATGGGTGCATTTGCTGCTACTCGTTTACCAGAAAAACTTTCTACTAAATTACTGGTACGTACTAATTGACTTTCATCAATAGATAACTGCATTTTCATTTTATCACTCAGTACTACGGCGACTTGTGCTAGAGATGCGTTTCCTGCACGCTCGCCTAGACAGTTGATTGTACAGTGAACTGAATTAATACCCGCACGAACTGCTGCCATTACGTTGGCGGTTGCTAAACCATAATCATTATGCGGATGAAAATCGAATTGAATGTCTGGATAACGGCTACACATATCACTGAGACTATCAAACACTTCTTCTGGCGATAACACACCTAGAGTATCAGGTAACATAAAATGAGTAATTCCTGATTTTTGTAGACTATCCATTACTGCGAATACATATTCACAATTATCGCGATAACCATTGGACCAGTCTTCCAGATAGACATTAACCGTTAAACCTTTATTTAAAGCATAATTAACGGTCTTTAATATATCGTCTGTATGTTGTTTTTGTGTTTTCCCTAGCTGATCTCGGCAATGCTTTTCACTGCCTTTGGTTAACAGGTTTATGACTTTGCCACCTGCTTCTATAATCCAGTCTACACTGCGAGTATGGTCGACAAAACCCAGTACTTCAACACAGCCGTCAAAACCTTCTTCTCTAGCCCATTCATTAATCCGAGAAACTGCTTGTTTTTCACCTTCTGATACGCGCGCAGATGCTACTTCAATACGATCTACTCCTAATGACTGTAGTAATGCCTTGGCAATATTGACCTTTTCATCGGGAGCAAAAGATACTCCTTGGGTCTGTTCTCCATCGCGTAAGGTGGTGTCCATTAACTGAATATGTCTAGGTTGTGAAGACATGTTTATATTTTGAACCTCTAGTTGTGAGTTGAATAAGCCTTATCCGACAGGGTTATAAGTCAAGGTGGTTTACATTGTTGCTAATCTACCCATAATCTACTATTAGTTCCAAAGCCAAGGATAGGTTTGTTTGTGCTTTTCTTCGTATTGATCAATTTTATCAATATGCTTTAGTGTTAATCCAATATCGTCAAAACCCGCTAATAAGTTTTCTTTACGAAAAGGGTCAATATCAAAGGTAAAACCATTACCCGCTGGTGTGATTATTTGCTGGTTTTCTAAATCAACTACAAATTTTACGCCTTCATTTACTGCTACTTCATCCATTAATTCAGCTAGTTTTTTTTTATCTACTTTTATCGGTAGTATGCTGTTTTTAAAGCAGTTGTTGTAAAAAATATCTGCGTAGCTACTAGAAATTATAGTGTTAAAACCATAGTCAATAATAGCCCACGGGGCATGTTCTCTGGATGATCCACAACCAAAGTTATCTCCTACCAACAGAATTTTGGCATTGGTAAATGCTGGGTTGTTTAGTTCAAAATTAGCTGTATCACTGCCATCATCATTGAAACGCCAGTCGTGGAATAGATGTTTTCCAAAACCTGTACGCTCCACTTTTTTTAGAAATTGCTTGGGAATAATCTGATCAGTATCTACATTGCTACGTTTCATTAGTGCAACAATGCTTTGGTGCTTTTTATACGGCTCCATAATTTTCCAATGCTCCTAAAGGTTACGAATATCAACAAAATGACCTGCAACCGCCGCCGCCGCCGCCATTGCAGGGGAGACCAAATGCGTTCGCCCACCTTTACCTTGCCGACCTTCAAAGTTTCTATTTGAGGTGGATGCGCTACGTTGACCTACTGTTAATTCATCTCCGTTCATTGCTAAACACATAGAGCATCCTGGTTCACGCCATTCCCAACCAGCATTGATGAAAATTTTATCTAGTCCTTCTTGTTCTGCTTGTTCTTTTACATGGTAGGAGCCAGGAACGGCTATGGCTATGACATTATCTGCAACTTTGCTTCCTTTGGTTACTTCTGCTGCAATCCGAAAATCTTCAATACGCCCATTGGTGCAAGAGCCTATAAAAATTAAGTCAACAGGAATGTCTGTGATGTTTGTATGGGCTGTTAATCCCATGTATTCCAAGGCATTGGCACAAGCCTCACTTTTAATGTCGTCATCAAAGTCTTTAGGTGCCGGTACTAATCCTGTTACTCCTGTCACTTGTTCTGGCGAGGTTCCCCAAGTTACTTGTGGTTCAATTTCATCTGCATTTAATACAACAACAGTATCGTACTGCGCACCTTCGTCTGTTACTAAACTTTGCCAATAAGCCAATGCTTTATCCCAATTATCACCAACTGGGGTAAATTCACGCCCTTTTAGATAGTCATAGGTTTTTTGGTCGGGTGCAACTAATCCTGCTCTCGCTCCCGCTTCAATCGCCATATTGCATAAGGTCATACGTCCTTCCATTGAAAGTTTGCTAATCGCTTCACCTGCATATTCTATGACATGCCCTGTCCCTCCCGCTGTACCAATCTTGCCTGTAATCGTCAATGCTATATCTTTTGCAGAAGTATATTTTGACAGTTCACCATCTATTTGAATCAACATGGTTTTAGATTTTTGCTGCGGCAAGGTTTGAGTCGCCATCACATGTTCTACTTCCGAGGTACCAATACCAAATGCCAGCGCACCAAAAGCACCATGTGTTGCTGTATGGCTGTCTCCGCAAACCACCACCATACCTGGGTGTACAAAGCCATGCTCAGGCACTACTACATGAATAACACCATTATTGGGGTTTTTCATATCGTAAAGATTTAAACCATTGCTTTTGCAGTTATCTGCCATGGTTTCAATTTGTTTTTTAGCAATGGGGTCTGCAATAGGAAGGTCTCTGTCTTTAGTAGGCACACAATGATCCATTGTCGCTAAAATACTATGCGGATTTCGTACTTTACGATTTGCCACTCTTAAGCCTTCAAACGCTTGAGGGCTGGTCACTTCATGCATTAAGTGGCGATCTACATAAATTAAAGGGGCTTGACCTGGTGCTTCTACCACAAGGTGGCTATCCCAGATCTTTTCGTACATGGTTTTTTTCATAGTTATTCCAAATCTGTATCAACTTGACTATAGGTGTCTCTATTAATTATGGCTGAGTAGGTATACTTTTAAAATGTTTGAAAATAAGGCGAAAAATGCAGTTATCAGTAGGCTATTGACAAGATTTTCAACGAAATTATCAAATATTTTAAGTCTGTAGGATGTCAGTCATGGATTAACAAGAGGTACGCATAAGATAAAATCAATCTCTATTAGCATTACCTTTTGTAAAATTAGCCAAGCATTATCGCTTAAAATTGTTATTTTTTGCAATCTCTATTTTTTAAGGTGTCAAGGCATAAGATTCAAGACTCCTTGGTTTTTGATTGGTTTTGGTGCGTGGAACGCACCCTACGGATCTGGTGCTGGAATAATCTCTGCGAACGTACCAGAACTGGGGTTGGGTTGGGTGGGGAGGTTTTATATAAATCAATTATTTCGACTCTTTGATTCTTTATTTTTTAAAAAACCTACGCATCAGTATTTAAGGTAGAATGCGAAAAAAATAATAAAAACTTTATCTATGAACACAGAAGCTGATTTTTCAAATTTTCGCTATTTCAAAGACAAAATCAGACGTATCCTGCCTGATTCTCAAGCAGTTGCTTTAGCACTGATTCTTATCATTGGTTTTGTTCTGATTTATAGTTTATCAGACATATTAATGCCCGTTTTTGCTTCTATTGTGTTGGCCTATCTTTTACTTGGAATTGTTGAAAAACTAGAGAAAAAGTTACCTCGTATTGCTGCTGTTTATATGGTTTTCTCTGGCTTTCTAACCTGTCTAGGTCTTTTTCTTTTTGTATTAATGCCGATGATTTCTACTCAGACCGTGCAATTAGTACAAAAAATCCCTGAAATTATCAAAAGAGCGCAAGCAGAAATCATGCGCTTACCCGAATTACATCCTCAATTTATTACTGAAAATAGTATCATTGAAATCATGGCTTCCATTCAAAATGAACTGATTCATTATGGTCAAGATTTAATTTCAAACTCTGCATCATCCTTTGCTGGCTTAGTCGCTGCCATTGTTTATTTGTTTCTTGTGCCTATGATGGTCTTTTTCTTCCTAAAAGACAAAAACACACTGATTACCTGGTTTGTTAAGTTTTTACCACGAGATCGCAGCTTAACAATACAGGTCTGGAAAGAAGTGGATATTCAAATTGCAAATTATGTGCGTGGGAAACTGACAGAAGTCATCATTCTTACTTCTGCCAGCTATATAACCTACACATTTTTAGATCTAAATTACGCTATGTTATTGTCCGTACTCATGGGCTTGTCTGTTGTTATACCCTATATAGGTGCCACTTTAGTGACATTCCCTGTACTTGGCGTAGCCATTATGCAATGGGGATTTACCGCTGATGAGTTTATGTATGTAGCCATTGCATATTCAATTATTCAGGCCATTGATGGTGTCATTTTAATACCCTTACTGTTTTCTGAAGCGGTCAACCTACACCCTGTCGCTATCATCATCGCTATTTTATTTTTTGGTGGATTGTGGGGGTTTTGGGGCGTGTTTTTTGCAATCCCACTGGCAACAGCGGTTAAAGCCATACTCAATGCATGGCCTGCGATGGTAGAGAGTCCTCAGGACTCAGGACTAAAGACTAAAGACTAAAGACTAAAGACTAAAGACTAAAGACTTATGGTTTTTTTTAATTTATTGTTATAAATCAGATGGTTGTTTTGTTTTTAAGGCTTGACTAAGTAACGGGCAATAAATAAATCTACCCTATTTCTTTAAGTTTCTGTAAAACCTCATCTATATGGGTTTTTACCTTCACCTTGCGCCATTCATAAATAAGTACACCTTCTTCATTGATCAGAAAAGTGCTTCGCTCTATACCTCTTACCTGTTTGCCATACATGTTTTTCATTTTAATCACATCAAATAACTGGCAGAGTTTTTCTTCTTTGTCTGACAGTAATTCAAAAAGGAAACTCTGTTTCTGCTTAAAGCCTTGATGAACTTTAACGCTATCTCTGGAAACACCAAAAATAACGGTATTCAAGTTATTAAATTGTTTTATATTATCGCTGAAGTCCTTTCCTTCTTGGGTACAACCAGAGGTGTTATCTCTAGGGTAAAAATAAATGATGATTTTCTTTCCTAAATAAGTGGAAAGTTTAAAGTTAACGCTACTTGTGGCATCGGCTTCAAAATCAGGTACGGGATTACCTATGCTTAGGTTTGTCATATTATCGTTTTATCGGTTCTATAATGGCATCAATATTCAACTGGTCACAAAAATCAAGAAACTCTTCGCGTAAAGCAATTAATCTGACTTCTGGAGGAATTAACAAGATAAATTTAGTTGAAAAAATGGGGGTCTGTATATAAGGTGCTTGATAACAACTGGCATTAATCTCTTCAATACCAACGTCCCGTTCTAATAAAAAGCAAGTAATGCTTTTTATAATGTCATTGCGATCTACTGAAATAGTTTCCAGAAGATAAGGAATACCTCCGCTAAGGGCTGAATTACCCTCTGCCCTTAAGGTTTTAATGGTAATCTCAAGTTTCTTTTGCAGGGTACCCAATATGGATTCTAGCTTGGCAATATGATTCCATTCCCCTTCTATTAACAGATAAGAAGCTATTGTTTGCGTTAAATGCGATGATCGAAGCTCAATAACATGACAGCTACAACTAGAAACAGCCGCTAAAATTTCAACGATAAAGTGAGTGGTCTTATTTCCTAACGCGACAATAGTTAATTGCATACAGCTCATCCAGTTTTTTTTTAGTGTGGCATCAATTCACAAATAACAGATTGTATTTTTTTGATCTTTTTAATCTTAATACCATGTTCAACCAATAAATACACCAATCTAGTACGCATGTTATCACTTTATGTGCAGACTAAAAATAGGGGGTTATCAATAAGGAGTTTTCCTATTTTTAGTAAGCATATAAGGCGTTAATTTAAGCGCTGTTTTAGTATATTTATTTATTGAATATGGTATAACTCACTCGCTTTAATGAAAAATTTTAACGCATTCTATCAGTTTTATGGCACGATTTTCTAACAGTTCCGCTTCACTTGCTTTGTTGCCCGATATAAAGAGAGCTTAGCATAACCATGAACGGGTAAAAAAGGCTATAAATTTTAAAGGATCGTTGCTATCAAGATGATTGTAGTTAACATTTTCTTTGTCAAACTTATAAAATTCAAGCCTAATGAAGATGTCTTATTTGGCAAAAATGATGTTGGCTTTATTGACTCCGTTAATTCTGGTCTCAATATGTTAGGCTTAGATCTGAAAAAAGCACTTTATAATTATATGTATGGCATGGGTTTTGACCTGCCCATCAGTTTTTAGTAATGAACCGAACATTGCCTCTGACTTTATTGAACAAGCACTTAATTAAAATTTACTTTTGCTTAATGAAAAACAAATTATTCCAGTTTGAACAAATACATATCGAAGTAGCACGCAATGCTTCGGATGATTTTAATTTATTCCATGATAAACACAAATGGTTACAGATTAATCATAACCCTTTTAAAGGGCCTATTGTTCTTGGTTTTCAACTCAATACTTTTATTGAATACCAGATGCGTTTATATCGAGAAACACACCACGAGAACCAGATTATTTATGAAAATGGTTTGCGTTTTAGTAATTATCAAATTACTTTTATTAATCCACTAAAACCCACCATGCCTTTTTATTTTGAGATAAAAAAGACTTTAATAAAAACCATTCCTCAGTTGACTTTAAGCAATCGAATTGCCATAAAATCAGAGAAAAAAACACTATTATTAGGCTTTAAAAAAGAAACTCAAACCCCGTTGTTTTTAGCTGACACACAATTCAAACAGCTACCTAACTTAAATGTTATCCCCGATAAAACATTTATTCCTGGTACTGAATACTTTCTTAAACGAAAATTCCTTAACAATGGAAATGCAAAAAACTTTTTATCGGGTTCTTTGGCAGAACAAGCTGATTATTTTGATGAATTAGCTCATACTGCCAATTACTCGGAAGTTTTTCCATGTAGCCTGGTTTCAGGCGCATTACTAGAAAAAGCACAATTGGAAAACCATGATTTTAAACGCAACCCTATGGTTTATACCTCACATGAATTGTCCATTGATCGCTCCCATTTAAACCGATTAAAAAACGATGATAAACTCTATATTTTAGTTAAACAACACCCAGAGTCCAATGCTAACACATTAAACCAAACTGATATTCAAGTAAGAACTTACGACTGCTATGGTTTGCTTCATAATCATGATGTGCTGTTCAGAGTAAAAATGAATTTGGTTCCACTGGAAGAGATTTTGAAAAGTTTTAGGATTTAGGACTAAAGACTCAAGACGAAAGACTCAAGACGAAAGACTCAAGACGAAAGACTCAAGACTCAAGACGAAAGACTCAAGACTCAAGACGAAAGACTCAAGACTCAAGACTCAAGACTAAAGACTAAAGACTAAAGACTAAAGACTAAAGACTAAAGACTAAAGACTAAAGACTAAAGACTAAAGACTAAAGACTCAGGACTCCTTGGTTTTTGATTGGTTTTGGTGCGTGGGCAGAGATTGTTTCAGACAATCTTACTGCATTTCCACCATCCTTGGTGGGCAAACGTACTCTACGGATCCGGTGCGTGGAACGCACCCTACGGATCTGCATTTCCACCATCCTTGGCGGTCAGCAGAGATTGTTTCAGGGTTTTTAAAATCAAGGGGTGTGTTCCACGCACCAGA
This sequence comes from Methylococcales symbiont of Iophon sp. n. MRB-2018, assembly GCA_003666325.1. GTDB lineage: Bacteria > Pseudomonadota > Gammaproteobacteria > Methylococcales > Methylomonadaceae > QPIN01. The sequence goes on along the minus strand of QPIL01000119.1, from coordinate 63,464 downwards.
GCTACTACGGATCTGGTGCTGCTGTCGGGAATATAGGAAGAGCGGGCGAGCAGCCGCTCGCCCCTACATCCTTGCATGTCCTTGCATGTCCTTGCATTGCATACCATGTTGATAAAACGTGGGGGAGAGAGGCTTTTAAGCCCTCTCCGGAGGGATGCCTGCATTTCCACCATCCCTAGTGGGCAAACGTACCCTACGGATCTAAAGACTAATTGTTTTTTCTATGGTTTTTTTAATTTATTGTTATAAATCAGATAGTTCGGCGAATTTAAGAGGATTTAGTATGCAAACAGAGCATGAAAAAACTAAACACAGATACAATCGTATTGCACCTTTTTTTGATAGCTTTGGAGGCTTATTAGAAGGTCTATCTTTTAATCAGTGGCGAGAAATATTATGGAAAAAGATTGAAGGTCAACATATTCTTGAGGTCGGTGTTGGCACGGGAAAAAACTTTCCTTTTTACCCTTTAAACACTCGAATTACAGCCATTGATTTTAGTGAGAAGATGTTGGCACTGGCAGAGAAAAAGAAGCATCGCAGGCGTATTAATGTTGATCTCAATCTGATAGATATACAGTCTTTATGTTATGCCGATAACAGTTTTGATACCGTTATTGCTACCTTTGTATTTTGCTCTGTTCCTCAACCCATCAAAGGTTTACAGGAGCTTTATAGGGTGTGTAAACCAGGCGGTCAGGTTTTATTACTGGAGCATGTATTAAGTGACAATAACATCATGGCAAAAATAATGCAGTTTATGAACCCGTTAGTATCCACTCTATTTGGTGCCAATATTAATCGGCAAACGGTAAAAAGTGTTCAATCCTGTGGCTTCGAAAAAGTATTACTAGACCCTGCCAGTGGTAGCATGATTAAATTAATCCAAGCCATCAAATAAAAAAGGGGGTGTTCCCCTTTTTTTCAGTTTCTTTCCCTGTATCTGTATTTATTTACTTACTTACTTACTTATACTTATCCATCTGTAATATTTTTTCGAAAGCCAAATTAATTTCTATTTTCTTGGCTTCATCTACTTCTGCTGGTTTATAAACCTTATCTAATAACCCTTCTGTAACCAATGCATCTTTAATCCAGCGTTTGCTCATGCGATAGCTATTAGCCATTTTAGCCTCTTCACCAGTTTCTGGATTGCGTAAATTACCACTTGGTATTTTTTTTCCATCACTCAATGGCATAACTTTCTCAGCCACGGGTTTGGTCTTTTTGGGAGCAGGCTGCTCTTTTTTAACGACCTCAACACTTTCTTTAGTTTTACTGGATTCTTCCTTTGAACCTAAAGAGCCCAGCCCAGTTTCTTTATTTTCATCGCAACTTGCTTTAATCGCATAAGCAATATATAGAATGATTAAAATAAAAATTATTTCCGACATAACATTTCCTCATTTACCACTAATTAACAAAAGCACATCAGAATTCAATGGGCATCTACTCCCCAATAACGCTGATCCAAAATGTATCGAAAATAAGTATAGAACAAACACTTGCCAACAACCAGAAAAATAAGCCATTTAGATTAAATAATATCACCAACACCGTTGTTTTTTTGCTAACAAAGGCAAGTCTTCTCTCAAACCCATCGCATGATTGTTGAATAAAGCCTTAACCGCTGAAGTTTTGTTAATCAGGTTCATTCCCGCTGAACGTAAAGAAACCATAGGTAACGCATCAATCACAAAGATTTTGTTAATAAGCTCCATGCTACTCATCATTAATAAATTATCTCCTTTTCGCCAGCGTTCATATTGGCGTAAATATTTTGCGCTTGTTAGAGGTCTATCGGCACGTTTTGTTTTTATCACCAACTCGGACAATGCTGCCGCATCTAGTAAACCTGCATTAGCACCTTGCCCTGCCAGAGGGTGCATGGCATGTGCTGCATCCCCTACTAATGCAAAATGGTCTTCTGTATATTGATTGGCATATTGAAAACGCAAGGGAAATGCTGCTCTGGAACTGGTTTTTAACATACCCCCCAAAATATTTGCTGAGGCTTGTTCTAATTGCTTTAAAAAATCTTGATCACTCAGTTGCAGATAGGCTTTTGCAGTATCGCTGGACAAGCTCCAGACAATGGAACACTGCCCATTTCGCAAGGGTAAAAAAGCTAAAGGCCCTTCATCTAAAAACCGTTGCCATGCTGTCATTTGATGATTGTTTTCTGTGCTTATCGTTGCTACCAATCCATCTTGCTTATACGACCAGCCTGTGACTTCAATTCCCACCATAGAACGTAGGGATGAATCTCGACCATCGGCAGCAATCACCAACTCTGCATCAAATTGACGACCATCTTCCAGCAAGATTGTTCGACCTTTCTGCGTTAACTGCAGCTGAGAAACTTTTACATCAGTAATGCAAGTTGCACACGATAATGTTTCTAATTTATCCCATAAAGCAGCCACTGTGACTCGGTTTTCAACAATATGTCCTAGCTCATTAAATTTGGTATCAGCGCAATCGAAGTGTAATTGACCATTCGCTTTGGCATCCCATACTCTCATGTCTTTATAGGGACTCACACCACGTTCGACCATACCTTTCCACACAGCCAGAGTTTCTAAAATATTCTGTGATGCCTTGGTTAAAGCTGAAACTCGTAAATCGACTGAGCCATCTGTCCATTGTCTTTGTGGATTAAATCTATCCATCAGGGCTACATTAATACCACTTTGTGCCAAAGCACATGCTGTAGTTGCACCAACCATGCCACCACCAACCACAATCACTTCAAAGCGTTTTTGCTTTTGCATATTTATCGTCTATGTCCAATTCGTGGCAGTCTTCCTGCTAAACCCATCGCATGTTTTGCTAACATTGATTTAGCAAAAGGGATATGATCCAGCACCGCCAGACTAATACTTCTGGCTGCCGCTAATGGTAACCAGTCTGTTGAAAATATTTTGACCAGTCCATCCGTAAATTGAATGGTTTGCTTGTGATCTTTTTCTCTTAACTCGACATATCGCTGTAAAAAACTTGGCTCACCAATGTCTGCCTTCTTTTGCTGTTGTTCTACTAACATTTCTGCCAGTTGCACAACATCTCTCACCCCTAGATTAAAACCTTGCCCAGCAACAGGATGAAGTTGGTGTACTGCATTGCCAATAATAACCGTCCTTCCTGATACCATATTTTCTGCTTGGATAAGACTTAAAGGAAATGCTCTACGAGGCGCTGATAATGTTAATTCACCTAATACATAGCCAAAACATTGTTGTAGTTGTTGTAAAAATTCAGCCTCAGTACTCGACATTAAGTCTTCTGCATCTTCTTCTGTCCGTGTCCAGACTATAGAGCATTCTTTATTGTTTACTGGCAATACAGCCAAAGGCCCTGATTTGGTAAAACGCTCAAATGCCGTATTATTATGGGGTATTGAGGTTCTAACTGTGGTAATTAATGCTGTCTGTTGGTACTGGGTAATGTGTTGTGGAATTTCTAGCAAACTGCGTACTGTCGATTGCCCTCCGTCAGCCCCGACAAGCAATTTAACCGATAAACTAATTGGCTTGTCAGTTTCCTTTAAATTCACCTGCACAGCATCCCCATCCGAAATTAAAGTTAAAATACGTCCTGGGCATATTTGCTTAATATTTGTCTTCTCTACTAACTCTGCTAAATGCCCTTCTATATTTCTGCCACTAATCACATATCCTAATGCTTCTACTCCCTCTTTTTTAGCAGATAAACGTGCTTTACCAAAATGTCCACGATCTGAAATATGAATATTTTTAATGGCTGTCGCATATTCTTTAACTCCATCCCAAGCATCTAGTGCCTGCAATAATTTAACAGTGCCAGCAGACAATGCCAAAGCTCTGTCACCTGCGGGTGATTGCTTTTGTTGCTCTCTACTACTCGCTTCAACCAAGGCAATTCGTAAGCCTGATTCCTTTAAAGCAAGAGCCAAACAGTTACCAGCCAGCCCACCACCTACAATTAAAATATCATAATCGTATTGCATTAATTGACCTGCATTAAACTTTCAATTTCATCAATTTCTTTAATAAGGCTCTGTGTTAAAACCTCATGCCCTTGTTTTGTCACTAGGACATCATCTTCAATTCTAATACCAATACCCCGCCATTTAGCATCGACTGCCATGCAATCTTTTGGTATATATAAACCTGGCTCGATAGTCAATACCATACCTGGCTCAAGTAAACGCCATTCATCCTCTACTTTGTAATCACCAACATCATGCACGTCCATGCCTAGCCAATGACCAATTTTATGCATATAAAACTGTTTATACTTTTCATCTTTTATCAGTTTAGAAATACGTCCTTTCAACAAGCCTAACTCAACTAATCCTTTGGTAATAACTTCAACAGAGACATCATGCGCTTTATTCCAGGGCAAGCCTGGTTTAATCTGTTCTAGTGCAGCATACTGAGCATCCAGCACGAGTTGATATATTTTTTTTTGTGCTGTATTAAACTTACCTGATACTGGAAATGTACGGGTAATATCTGAGGCATAATGGTCACATTCAACGCCTGCATCAATCAATAATAAATCATCTTTTTTTAGCTTATCCTTATTCTCCACATAATGTAGTACACAAGCATTTTTACCACCAGCCACAATGGATGGATAGGCAACAGCCCGAAGTCCTTGCTGCATAAATTCATAGATAATTTCTGACTCCACTTGGTATTCATACATTCCTGGTTTACAGGTCTGCATCGCTCTAAAATGTGCCTGACAAGAGACTTTAGCCGCTTTACGCATTAATTTTAATTCTGCTGCGCTTTTAAAGAGTCGCATTTCATGCAAAATATGCTCCAGTGAAACCAATTCACCCGGTGCATTTACACCATTCCTTGATTGCTTTCTTAAATGATTGATCCATTCTAAAATTTGATGATCTAATTCGCCATCCCTACCCATGGGGTAATACACCTTGCTTTTGTTTTCTAACAATCCAAGTAAAATATCTCCCATATCATCAATAGGAAAGGAATCATCCGCCTGATAATGTGTTATTGCTCCTTCTAGTCCAGCATGTGCTCCTTCCCATAATGCTTTTTTTTTATCATATTCCTGACAAAATAAAATATACTCGCCTTGTTCTCTGCCAGGAATAAACACAGCCAATGAATCGGCCTCATTAAACCCTGTTAAATAATAAAAATCACTATCTTGTCTAAAAGGAAACTCAACATCTCTGTTTCTTATATGACTGGATGCACTAGCAATTAATGCAATACTACCTTCGCCTATTTGCTGCATTAATGTTTTACGACGTTTTTTAAATTCGTTTTGATTCATTTCTTAAATATTACTTTCATTCAATTGATCTTTTACTATATTAACAGCCGCTCTTAAATATTCTTGGATTTCTATTAGTGCAGTTTCATGTTCCTCTTTTTCTTCTTCATCCATTTCATCATCCACATCTGTATCCAGTTTTGTAAACTCAACAATATCATTCAAAATTTCTTTGATTTCTCTAGGCCACTCAACAGAGGATTGACTGTGTCCAACACCAAATAAAAAACCTTCACACCAAGATCTTATCGCCTCTAACTGATATTGCAAAGACTCGTCATCGGCAGGTAGAAAAAGATCATAACGATACATATTTTCTTCTGCATTCAATAATTTCTTGGTCTGCTCAAAAAGTGCAATCAACACGGTTTTATCATCATCAATAAGCGTTACATCTTGTTCAAATAATTCAGCCAGCCAAATAGCTCCCTCTATTTTATTATTTATGCAAAGCATTCCCGTCGCCAGTCCATGCGCTTCTGCTACAGATACATCCGAATCATTTTTCTGGAAAATCCTAGTAATCGTTAAATAAGCCATTATTAATATCAAAGCTAAAAAAAAGTCTGCTTATGCTACCATTGTTAAACACAAACAGGAATGTTACAAAACTGTTTAATCTGTATAATATTTTGAATAAAATATCACCATTAAAGAATAGCTTATGTCCGATTTAGAAAATGGTTCTTCATTAGAATTAAAAGACCTTGAAGAAAAACTCGATCTATTGATCGAAAAATATGGATCCATCGAAAAAGAAAATTCTAGCTTAAAAGTCAAACAGGGTGAATTAGTTAGAGAAAAAGCTAAACTTTTAGAAAAAACTACACTAGCAAGAATACGAGTGGAAGCAATGATTACCCGCTTAAAATCTATGGAACACGGTGTATGAACACAAATACAAACCCCCAACCTGTATCAATTAATATTCTAGGAAAAGATTACCGCGTAACCTGTGCCGTAGACGAAGAAGAAACATTAATACGTTCTGCACAAAAACTTGACCAGCAAATGCGTGAAATTCGTGCCTCAGGTAAAGTCAACGGCACAGATAGAATTGCCGTTATGGCTGCTTTAAACCTAACCAATGAGCTTCATCTTGCTCAAAGAAATAAAACTACCGCACCTATTAGCAGTATCTCCTCCAAATTAGCCAATTTGCGCCATAAGATAGAAAAGGCTTTAGAAAATCATTAAACCCCGTTAGAATGCAAGTTGTATCTCCTGCCGCGTTCGATTAGTACCGGGTGTTTCCTGAACCTGTTTTTACCTAGGAAGTTTATTTTAGTAAGGGTGTGCATGCCTGTTTTATGGGAAGCCTGATTTACTAATAAAGCCTCCACTTGAACCCTCCGGTTCAAGGACGAAGGTGCGAGACGGCGCAGGTGGGAGATTCTAATTTAACTTTAATTTATAAGCCGTTAAATTAATCACTATATCTTCAAAATAAACGTTCAAGACTCAAGACTCAAGACTCAAGACTCAAGACTAAAGACTAAAGACTCCTTTATTTTTGATTAGTTCTGGTGCGTGGGCAGAGATTGTTCCAGACAATCTTACTGCATTTCCACCATCCCTGGTGGGCAAACGCACCCTACGGATCTAAAGACTAAAGACTACGGATATTCTGAGGACAACCTTAGAAGTAGGGCGCGTTCCACGCACCAGAACTACTACGGATATTCTGGGGACAACCTTAGAAGTAGGGGGCGGTTCTTATACCCTATTCAACAAATAACTCTGAATGAAAGAGGTTTTGCTGCTCTGTGTTTGGGGTTGATTTTGTTAGTATGTTTTATCAGAAAAACGACCCATAAATAGCCGTTATTTACCAAATACTGTTTGTTTTTTCTATGGTTTTTGTTTAATTTATTGTTATAAATCAGATGGTTGTTGTGCTTTTAAAGGTTGACTAAATATTAGAAATTATTATGTTAAATGTTTTTGTTATTTGTACCGGTAACTCCTGCCGTAGTGTTATGGCAGAAGCTTTATTTAATCATTTGGCCCAAGATCGAATTCAAGCCTTTTCTGCGGGTAGCCATCCCGTCGGCAAAATCAATACAGCTGCTTTGGCGACATTAAAGCGTCATCATTTTCCTGCTGGCGATTATCAAAGTCAGTCATGGGAAGACTATGAAGATCAAGTTATGGATATTGTCATCACTGTATGTGATAACGCAGCAGCAGAGCCATGCCCTATTTATCTATCTAATGCAATCAAGGCACATTGGGGCGTATCTGACCCCGGCCATACTCAGGGCACAGAAGCAGAAATTATCAGCGCTTTTGAGCAGACTTTTGCAATCTTAAAACAACGTATTGAAGCCATGCTGGCATTACCCTTAGAAATTTTATCCACTGAGCAACTGAGTGCTGAATTAAATCTCATTGGAAAACGCTTTGACCCGACAACCAAGGATTAACAAATGGCAGAGAAGTAGCATAATATGGGCTGGTTTGAACGATAGCTAACACTTTGAATAACGCTGTGTATTGGTATAGCTATCTTACTTTAAGGTTTTTGTTTGACTAGCTTACTGCTTTACCATCTAATCCAGTTACCGCAGGTAAATCTATAGCATGGGAATGACTACTGGTTTTATTGAGACTTCAGCATAAGCCTTTACTAAAAACAAGCTGCGTAATCTAATAAAATATCCTGGCAGGCAAAGAATATTCGCGGATAATCTTTTCTGATTAATAACTTTAAAGCAAATTCAAAATAAACCAGTAAAACCATTAAACGAGCCAGCGCTCCTGTCAAAGGTAAGCTGGTATTGATTGAGTTCCGCCAGACAGTAATTGTCCAGAAAACAATGGGTGTGGCTAAAACAAAGTGAACTTCATCCCAACTGGATACGGTAAATTTTCCATTTATCGCCAACCAGTCTGTGATAAATAAACTGATATTCAGCAGTATAAAAAACGGCCAAAAAACCACCCAGAGTTTTAAATGGCCTATCCAAGCATAGAGTAAATAACGGTATAAACTCAGACTAAATAGTGGCTCTCCTTCTCCTGCATAAGAGGGGTCAAAAACCGTCACTATACACAACACTGTTGTTAAAACTAAAACTATAGATAATAATTCTATCGGCGATCCAATCTGTATGTGGCTAAACAAAATGGGCAGGGAATAAATAAACATAAGTAGACAGTTAAATGGGTTAAGTACTTAGGAATGGACTAATTTTATATACAGGAGTTTATTGAAAAATTACATCCCTACCGTTTCCAAATAAGCTTCTTTTCTTGCTAGATAATTATCTACAAAGTCTTGCATAGGGCCTTCTTCATACTCACGCATACCGCTGATAACAATTTTTTTATAGCCTTTTCCTACCACTTTATCATCTGATTTTATCTGAAAATGTAAATACGCATTGCCGCGTTTTCCATCAATACTTAATTTGGGTTCCAGCATTTCTATTTTTGGATGGGTAAAATGTAAATGGTTAAATTGCAAACACATACTGTCGTACATGACTAAAGGTCTGGTCAGATTAATCATACCATTTTGCTGTTTCATTAAAGGCACCAAAACGTAAGGAAAGTTATGTCCAGAAAACTCGACATAATCTCTTATCAAAGCATCTATCACTGCATCATCTGTAGTTTTATCCCCATCCCTTGCAACTTTCATAATGGTTTTATTATTACTGCCATTGATATTAAAATGATCGTCTTCAGTGACAGGAAAATCCAATGTGATATTGTGCCCTAACATGCCTGTAAATTTAAAATTCATGGTTTCACTTAAACCATATTTTTCCAAAACAATAGCAAACAGCAAATCGCCCGGGACACAAAATCGCTTGGCATCAACATCATGTAGCGGATTAAAATCACCTGCGACTTCCTTTGCAAACAAGCTCCCTTGTTCGGCAGTTATAACTGTACAATCATCAGCTCCTGAATAATATTCTTTTAGCATGTTTTTTATTATTAATATCGTAAAATAGAATTATCACATTCTTATGGTCTAGGCCTTAATACCATCTGTTAAATTGAGACCTCAGCATAACTCATGAACGGATAAAAAAGGCTAGAAGTTTTCCATCTTTCAGCCAAAATAACGCACTATTACACTCGTATTTTGACTAAAACCTGAAAGATTCTATCACTTTTTTTATCTCGTCCAGAGTTATGCTGAGGTCTCATAATGACATATCACAATATACTCCTGATTCGTTTTTATCAGCAAAATAATAACAAACTTCTTGCTATCCTTGTTCTATTCTGATAAAAATGCGCACTTCAAAATTTTGTTAGGAAAAAAAGGATGGCTGAGTCTCAAACTGACAACACTATTTTCAGTTTTACACCATATAAGGAAAAAAAGGGCGAAAAATATATGGGAAGGCCCCAACTAAAACATTTTGATAATATTCTTCAGGACTGGAAATCGGAACTCATGGTAGAAGTAGATCGTACTGTTCACCACATGCAAGATGATGCTGCTAATTTTCCAGACCCTAATGATAGAGCTACACAGGAATCTGAATTTAGTATAGAACTCCGCACCCGAGATAGAGAACGAAAACTCATTAAAAAAATTGATGAGTCGCTACAAAACATTGAATCAGGTGATTATGGCTTTTGTGACTCTTGTGGTATTGACATTGGTATCCGTCGATTAGAAGCAAGACCTACTGCCATTTTATGTATAGATTGCAAAACACTGGATGAAATCAGAGAAAAACAAATGGGCTAAATTCTGCCCACTCAAGCAATGAGTTATATCGGTCGGTTTGCTCCATCACCTACCGGATCGTTGCATCTGGGGTCACTATATGCAGCTCTTGCTAGTTTTCTTCATGCCAAAGCACAGCAGGGAAAATGGCTACTCCGTATTGATGACTTAGATACTTTTCGTAATGTTGCTGGTGCGACTCAAAGTATCATAGATACCCTACAAGTCTATGGCTTGTACTGGGATGCCCCTATCTTTTATCAAAACCAGCATTTAACAAGCTATCACACAGTTATAAACCAGTTTTTAGAACAAAATCTAGCATACCCTTGCAGTTGTTCACGAAAAAGCTTAGCTAAACAGTCTGTTTATCCAGGCTATTGTTTAAAAAAACAAATTGACGCAGATGTCGCTCATTCACTACGCATTAAAACATCAGCTATCAAGTTATGTTTTGTAGATGAAATTCAAGGTCAACATCAACATTTATTAAGCGCACAACATGGCGACTTTATTATCAAACGAAAAGATAATATCATTGCTTATCAACTCGCTGTGGTTGTTGATGATTTTAGGCAAAATATTAGCCATGTTGTACGTGGTTTTGATCTTCTGGAGTCAACACCTAAACAACTTTTTTTACAGAAATTACTGGACTACCCTTCCCCCACTTATTGCCATATCCCCGTATTAATTGATCAACAGGGCATTAAACTTAGCAAACAAACATTTGCTCAGGCGGTATCTTTAGATAATCCTGAACAAACATTGTATTTATTACTCACATTATTAAAACAAAACCCGCCTGCTAGTCTTAAAACAACTTCTGTAGAAAATATGATTCAATGGGGTATCAAAAACTGGCACCCCGATCCATTAAAAAAATTATCTGCAATTAATCGAAAAATTTACTAAAGTAGTATCAAAAATTGATGGGATTTAACTATGTCAGAACAAGAAAAAATATACCCTGTAAAAGCTAATGTAGCCCAGTCGGCTCATTTTACTGCTAAAACTTATCAACTGCTTTACCAGCAATCTATTAATGATCCAGAAACATTTTGGTCAGAACAAGCTAAATTATTTCTGCACTGGAACAAGCCTTGGGATAAGACCGTAACATTTGACTATCGCAAGGGCGAAATAAGCTGGTTTAAAGGCGGTAAACTTAATGTAAGTGTCAATTGCCTAGATCGACACTTACAATTTCATGGTGAGCAAACTGCCATTATCTGGGAAGGCGATGATCCCAGTAAAGATAAAAAAATGAGTTATAAAGAACTACATCAGCAAGTTTGTAAATTTGCTAACGTCTTAAAGTCTCAAGGTGTCAAAAAAGGCGACCGCATCTGTGTTTATTTACCGATGATTGCTGAAGCAGCCACTGTTATTCTGGCTTGTACTCGTATTGGTGCTGTTCATTCTATTGTCTTTGGTGGCTTTTCAGCAGAAGCACTGAAAGACCGTATCCTTGACTCAGATTGCCAATATTTGATTTGTTCAGACGAAGGTTATCGTGGCGGTAAAACCATTGCTATTAAAGAAAATGCCGACAAAGCTGCACAAGGTTGCCCTAATCTAAAAAAAGTAATCGTTATTGAAAATACGGGTAATCCCGTCGCCTGGAATGATAAAACAGACGTTTGCTATCACCAAGCAATGGAAAAAGCCTCTGATCAATGCCCTGCTGAAGAAATGGATGCTGAAGATCCTTTGTTTATTCTTTATACCTCAGGGTCAACGGGTAAACCCAAAGGCGTTGTACATACCACGGGCGGCTATTTATTGATGGCAGCAATGACTCATAAATACGTCTTTGATTATCAGCAAGGGGATATTTACTGGTGTACCGCTGATATTGGCTGGGTGACAGGTCACTCCTATATCATCTATGGACCTTTATGTAATAGAGCCACTACATTAATGTTTGAAGGTGTTCCTACTTATCCTGAAGCGGATCGTTTTTGGCAAGTTATCGATAAACATCAGGTTAATATTTTTTATACTGCACCCACTGCTATCAGAGCATTGATGGCACAAGGTGATGAATATGTAACGCGCACCAAACGGAGTAGTCTGCGTATTTTAGGCAGTGTTGGCGAGCCAATTAACCCAGAAGCCTGGGAATGGTTTTACCATGTTGTTGGCAATGCTCAATGTCCTATTGTTGATACCTGGTGGCAAACAGAAACAGGTGCTATTTTAATTACCCCTTTACCCGGTGCAACCGCTTTAAAACCCGGTTCTGCCACACTGCCCTTCTTTGGTATCAATCCTAAAATTGTTGATAACGAAGGGCTTGTTTTAGAGGGCGAGTGTGAAGGCATCTTGGTTTTTGATTACCCTTGGCCATCACAAGCCCGAACGCTTTATGGTGATCATCAAAGATATGTTGATACCTACTTTGCCAGCTACCCAGGCTATTACTTTGCTGGAGACGGGGTAAAACGTGATAAAGATGGCTATTACTGGATAACGGGGCGTGTTGATGATGTCATTAATGTTTCAGGGCATAGAATGGGAACCGCTGAAGTAGAAAGCGCACTGGTACTGCATAAACATGTTGCAGAAGCTGCCGTAGTCGGTTATCCCCATGATATTAAAGGTCAGGGGATTTATGCTTATGTTACTTTAAATAGTGGGGTAAGTTCTAGCGATGCGTTAACAAAAGAGTTAGTACAATTAGTCCGCACAAAAATCGGCGCTATTGCCAGCCCAGATGTTATTCAATGGGCATCTGGGCTACCTAAAACCCGTTCTGGTAAAATTATGCGTCGCATATTGAGAAAGGTGGCTGCAAATGAAATTGATAATCTTGGAGATACATCGACATTAGCAGACCCATCTGTAGTTGAAGATATTATTAATAATAGAGTCAAGAAAAAAAGAAATGATTGATCCACTTGAATTTAACGGCTTTAAACACCATGATTGATATTAACCTTAAAGCAACGACCTGAGCCTTAAATGACTACCGAAAAAGACCAAGATGCCACTGAATTTGCCTTAAATATAAGACGTCCTTATAAAGAAGTACTTAAAGAGGCTATAGCCAAAGATAAAAAGTTAGGCAACAAAAAATCAATCACATCTCTTGAAGATAATTATCAAGAAAATAAAAACACGTCTGATTACGATAACACTTACACTCGAAAATTAATTACCATCCATACTGGTAGCCATAACGATGTAGAAAAAAAAGAAATTAAAGAATATCTCACTCTGCAAATAATGCCAGAAGAAGTATTATTCAAATTAGATGATAACTTTCTTTATATTGAGGATAATAGTGCCTTGGTAGAGCATAGAGGACAAGGGTCTTCAAAAGAAATATCCATGATTACCGGCACTTTTTCTATGAATTCCTTAAAAGAATTACGAGATTTTCTTAATTACGCCTTACCCTCTGAAAAATAATTGAATAATGCTTTATCTGGTAAATATTGCAACCCAGACTTCAGTCCGCACTTTTAAACAATAACTGATTTTGTCATACTTGGCAGTCTATAATGCGCTCACCATTTTAGTGTTTAGTTGAAATTTCCTTAACCACGCCATCGACAGCCAGCAAAACATTATCTGCCAAATTTCGGAAAATACCATGTTCAACCACACCTGGCATACTATTCAGAATGGAATCTATTTCATCACAACTCTTATTCGCTTGAAAAGCCACATCCAACACCAAGTTACCATAAGAAGAAACGGCTAAACCATTACCCGCTTTACGCAGATCACCTTTTCCTCCTAATTTTTCTAACCCTTGTTGAACCATTTGCCAAGCAAAAGGCATCACTTCAACAGGAATTGGAAACCGCTCACCTATACGGTCAACCATTTTACTTTGGTCAACCAACACTATAAATTGATCACTGGCTCTGGCTAATAATTTTTCTCTGACCAAATCAGAACCCTGACCTTTTAATAGCGTATTATCAGGGCTTACTTCATCCGCACCATCGACATATAGATCAAGTCGCGTAAGCTGCTCAATAGATACTGTCGGTATTGCTAGCTGTTGCGCTTTACATAGACTGACAATAGAGCTGGAAACCGCAGTAATTTTTAGATTTTCTTCAACTATTCGTCTAGCCAGTTCTGCAATAAAAAGGTCAGCAGTAGAACCTGTACCAAGCCCTACCAACATACCCTCTTTAACTTGCTTGGCAGCATGTATTGCTACCAATTCTTTATTACTCATATTACACCTCTAAATAAGCCCTCCCTTGCTGGAAGAGGATTGGGTGGGGAGATTCTAAATAAACGACTCTTTTATCTTTTGTTGCAAAAGCTAAAAGAAGTACGCGATGCGTACCCTACAATTTTTATTAGATGCACTCGCTTTGTTTGCCATTGTCCATAAGTCATGAAAACTTGTAATTATAATGTTTACACTCTATTTGGCATGGACTCTTACTTTTTACTCACCTCTATAAACCAACTGCTGCACTCTTTCTAAAACAGCTTGTGCATGTCCCAGATGATTAACACCATAACAAGCCTCAACAATGACACCTTCCGTATTAATAATAAAAGTTGATCTTAAAATAGCCATTTTTGTCACCCCATTCTTGACTTTTTCTTGCCAAACACCATAACTTTCACATATCTCGCCACTTTCATCGGCTAGTAAATCTAATTTTAAATTAAATTTCTTGATAAAATCAGCATGGCATTGAGATGAGTCTTTACTGACTCCTATAACAACGGTAGAAAGCCCTGCAAATTCATCTGCCAATGCCGTAAAATCGTTTGCTTCTATGGTACAACCTGGTGTGTCATCCTTTGGGTAAAAATATAAAACCACATTTTTACTGCCTTTACAGGAAGATAATGCAACTTCTTTTTCATCTTGATTTAATGTATTAAATTCAGGTGCAACTTGATTATTTTCTAACATAAAAAACCCCTTTTATTGTTTTTGTTTGAATAAATTAAAATCTAGAAAATTATACATCTTGATTATCACTGAAATCTAACAATAAATAAACAATAATGTTTTTCGACAAAGAACACACCCGTCTGCTAGCTCTTGCATTCATCTTAGACGTTGCAATCTAGGACGTTTATTTATTGCACGTTCAAGCCCTAAAGAACCGCCCAAACTTGTTAAAATAGGTCATCAAAATTCAGAGTATTCCGATAGCCAACTATATCCACTACAACCAAAATGTCATGGTTGTTATCAATTTTCAGGATCAACTGAAAACTGGCAACTTTGAACATGCACCGCATTATCCGCTTACCCAAAAGCTAGACATCAGTATTTTTAACAAAGCCTTCAAAAACGATAAAGAAGGTCGTCCAACCTATGATCCAGCTATTCTGCTCAGGATTATTTTGTTCGCTTATTGCAAAGCGTTTAGATAGCTCTGCATTACTGAGACTAGATTGTTGTATAATTTCTCTTGAATGCAGCTTTGTTTTTGCATTCGTGTGATAGCCTTGGGGCATATTAATTCCTTTGTGGTGAAAGTTTAATAGGTTATCAGGGCTGTCCTTTATTATTCTTAAATCAGGTACAACGTGGTGAAACTATACAGTTAACCCCATTATTTGAAAGCAGTAAGAATACAATTATCCCGTATACAGTTAATAAAAGAGCCTAACAATCAAATCCACTTGACCGTAAAAAGCGTCATAAATTTTGCTGTCGCAAAAGCCACTCCACTTTTTACGTCAAGTGATTTGGGCGTTATTTTTTTCAAGAATTACTTTTATATCCAGTTTTCTAATGTAAGGTTTGGAACTCTCTTGAACTCTCGAATATTATTTGTAACCATCACAGAGTCCAGGCTTCTTGCATGTGCCGCAATTAAAAGGTCATTATTTCCAATTAGAGTTCCTTGTTTTCTAAGTAATGCTCTAATAGAACCATAATGTTTAGCAGCACTTTCACCCCAAGGCTCAATAAATAATCGTTGAGTAAAGAGGTTGAGTTCCTTCCATCGTGCTTCTCTCATGGGGTTATCTCCATTCTCGATACCAAAGCATAATTCACCATATGTAACCGATGAAATACAAATGTTTTTTGTAACTTTGAATTTATGTCGTAGTTTATCTGAATGCTTTTTTAAAACGTAAATACAAATATCTGTGTCGAGCATATACATTAATCGAAATTCCGTTCTTGTGGTGGGGTATCATCCCTGTCTTTTAAAAAGTCATCATCAAAGCTAGATTTAGAGTCAAAAAACTCATCCCATGTTGGTTTTTTAGCAGAAATAATAATATTGTCCCCCTGCCTTGAAATGTAAACCTCATCAGTATCAAAACGATATTCCTTGGGCAGCCGTACGGCTTGGCTTCGACCATTCATAAAAATCTTGGCGGTTTGAGTGTTCATAGAATATTCTCCAGCTAATAAGTATATATTAAAAAGTATATATTGTTTAAAAGTAAAGGCAAGAGAAACTTAAACTTCAGTATATTGAAAGAAAAATATAACAAAAAATTCCAGTCGACCACTGGCAGCTGAGGGTCCTCACGCTTTTTGTAGCGGCTTATTTTGGCGTTAGCACCTAGATACCATTTCGTATGTAAATTATACCTGTCGCCAGCCTATACAATTACAATTAATGAATAAATAAGCTATAATTAATCGCAAATTATTCTTAATTGAATGTAGTAAATGATTGATTTACCTAAAAAAATAATTCCTTGCCCAATAAAAGAGGCTGTGTTTGAGCTAAGGTTTGAGTCTTCTGTACCAGAAGATGCTATTTTTGGAATCGTATTTAATCAGTTTAAAGATGAATTCAACAATACTGCTACGTCTCTACCTATATTAGAAGTGCCCTCTCAAATTAGGAATCAAGACCCTAACTTAATGTTTGCTCCTCATTATAAAATGGATAGTGAGTTTTTCACTATGCAGATTGGACCTAAAGCAATATCTTTAGTAAATACCAAAGAATATAAGGGATGGGAATGTTTTCAAGAAAGAATAAGCAAAACATTTAAAAAGCTACAGAAAATAGGAATAATAACTAAAATTAATAGGCTTGCACTAAGATATATAAATGTTTTTCCACATAAGAATATATTTGATTCATCAAGTGTACAGGTTGTATTAGAAAACTCTCCCTTAGATAGTTCTAATATAAATTTAGTAACTGAAATCAAAAACGATTCTATTTCTAGCTCTGTAAGAGTAATAAGTGGGGCGCAAGTTGCTATGACTAATGAGATTATTCATGGGTCAGTGGTTGATATTGACTCATCTATACAGAATGTTGAATCAAAGTGTTTTTTAGATAACTTAAATCAAGTGCATGAAGAAGAAAAAAGATTATTTTATAAAATAATAGGCTCCAAAGTTCTAAAAACATTAACTGTAGAATATTAAAGGTAATTAATATGGGATTAATTAATTTTCCTCATACTGTTGGAACGTCTGTAACAACAGCAATTTTATTTTGTGGTGTATCTATAGATGAACAATTACTTGCATTGTTACAGGTTAAACCCACATCATCATCTCAAGTGCAAGTTAGTCATGGGTTATCATTTGACCGATATACTTTGGTTGATAATAGTTATTTACAAGAAAAGAAAAATATAGAAACTATCCATAAATTTTCATCAAATTTACTTGAAAACATTGAAGATATACCTTTAGAGTTTTCAGAAGCAATTGATAAAAATTTTTGGGATTTAGTATGATTGATTTTGAGGATATAAAAAAATATCTCCCTCAATATTTATCTAATATTGCAAATGAAAATTTATTTTCTGAATTAAAAAATTTCCCTGAAAATATAGATAAACGGCTATATACAAGTTTTTTAAAGAATGATTTCATAATTTATCAAGGTGATGGGTTTTCAGAGTTATTGCCTATTGAATTGCCTAATACGACAACAAAAAAACTGAATGGTATGGTGCTTTCAAATACTTGCGAGGTATTTTATGAAAACACGGGCGTTGATGCCAGTAAATTAGATGTGGTGCACTTATGAGTCGAATCCACCAAACTTAAAGCTATGTCATTTGGAAAAAATATTTCTCAAGAAATAACATTTGAAGATTTTTTAAATGTTGATATTCGAGCTGGCACTATAGTTTCAGCGACAACTAACCTAAAAGCAAAAAAGCCTGCGTATGTATTAGATATAGACTTTGGGTATGACATTGGAATAAAAAAAAGCTCAGCACAGCTAACTGAAAACTACACCGAAGAGTCTCTTATAGGTAAACAAATTTGTGCGGTGATGAATTTTCCACCTAGAAGAGTAGCAGGTGTGAAATCAGAAGTTCTTGTATTAGCTATAATTTGCAAAGATACAGGAACAGTATTAATGGAACCTAGTATGTCAGTAACTAATGGCGAAAGGTTGGCTTAATCATGGCTACAGCTATAGAGTCTTTGAATTTAGATGGTAATATAGTTTTTAAAACGCTGCTGTTATTAGCAGACAAGATAAGCTGTGTTGTAGCTATTATTCCTGTATCTTTTAGCTTGAATACAAAAAACTTGTTAAGGCTCTAAGCATAAAAAAATAGCAATGATGGATGTTAAAAAAGCAGAAAAAGTTACTGGGTATTTAAAGGGTGCAATCTCTCCTATATATCAAAAAAAACAAGGCGTGATGTTAGTGGAGGTAGGCGCGGATTAGAAATAAAAATAAGCCCTAAACTGAAGTTCCCCCACTTGACTGGACACTCTGTTGATAAATTATAAGCTTGTTTTTTATCAAAGTTCAGAGTGTTTGCTTAGTTCATTGAACCTCTGCCAACGGCCATTGAATTTGGCGTTATGAGCTGGGAGTTTTTTAAACTGAAAGGAAATAAATGAATTTAGAAGAACATATATTTTAATCTGAGTCATTTATTAAATTGATTGAGGAGGCTGTAATTTTCATGGTTACTACACCTATGAAATCTTTGCCTCCTGTTTTTAAGAACTACAAGACAAGCTAGAACATCCCGGTTTATTTCGTGCCCACTCTGGTCGTTTTTTTGCAAATTCCTCCTTATCTGCTTGTTCATCATAAGGTCTTCTCATCACTTCCAACAGATCATTTACCAAAGAAAAATCACCTTGCTCTGCTTTATCAATGGCTTGTTGAGACAAATAGTTTCGTAATACATATTTTGGGTTAACTCTATTCATTTGCCGCATTCTATCTGCTTGAGTTTTATTATCCTTCAGAACACGAATACTATATTGTTTTATCCAATTAACCATGCTTGCTTTATAACCGTCATTAAGTGCTTCAATTCGATAATAGGCATTTTCCATGATCTCTAGTAATTGATCGAACGAATAATTATCATCTACATTAGCAACATCTAATAAAGCTAGTTTTCGATAAAAAATACTCATATCTGTTTCAACTTCAGCTAATAACAATAATAAGTCATGGCATAATTGTTCATCCGTTTCAGCTTCAAAGTGATCAAGCCCTAGTTTATCAGCCATCATCTTTTGCCAACCTTGACTAAAGCTCTGCTTATAAACAGTCAATGCTTGTTGCATCAACTCAGCATCTTCTATTAAAGGATGAATAGCCTGGGCTAATTGCACTAAATTCCACAATGCAATTTGCGGTTGCTGCCCATAACGGTAACGTCTTTCTCCTGCATCTGTGGTATTGGGTGTCCAATCTGGATCGTAATTATCAAGCCAACCATAAGGCCCATAATCAATAGTTAATCCTAATATAGACATATTATCGGTATTCATTACCCCATGTACAAAACCAACACGTTGCCAATGCACAATCATTTTCGCAGTTTTCTGACACACCTGTTCAAACCAATGAACATAATCTGTTTTGCTTAATACTGTAGACTCTTCAAATAAATCAGGAAAATCTGTTCGGATAGTAAAGTCAACAAATTTTCGTAATAAATCCAGCTCACCTCGTGCTGTATAAATTTGAAAACTGCCAAATCTATTAAATGAGGGAGATGCGCGACAAACGATTGCACCTTGCTCTGCTTTAGGACGACCATCATAAAACATATCTCGTACTACTTTCTCACCAGTCAGAATCAGGCTTAATGCGCGTGTTGTGGGTACTCCCAAATGATACATTGCTTCACTGCATAAAAACTCGCGAACTGAAGAACGTAAAACAGCCAAGCCATCAGCATTACGAGAATAAGGTGTCAAACCAGAACCTTTTAACTGAAGTACCCAACGCTGATTTTCTGAGTTAATAATTTCTCCCAGATTTATTGCACGACCATCCCCTAACTGTCCAGCCCAATTGCCAAACTGATGCCCGCCATAACACATGGCATAAGGGTCCATTCCAGATAACAACTGATTTCCTGCAAACACCTGAGCAAAGTGATCACTGTTACAATCACTAACCGAAAGATCTAATGTTGCTGCCATTTCCTTTGAATATGCCAGCAATAAAGGTTTAGATACTTTGGTGGGAATAACACGCGAAAAACTGGTAGCACTCACTTGCCTACAAAAATTCTCGCTTTCAGAATCTGCTGGTAATTCTTTTACATAGCGATTATCAAATATTAATTTATTTAAGCCAGAGGAATTGTTCATATTTTTTTAAAATTATTATTTACCTGAATGCTATTATTCAAAAATAGTCCTATTATTTCTACCTTAATTTGACCAATGTTTTCTCTAAATGAAAATAAAAAATTATGACCCGACTTTTAGAAATTATTAATTTTTTCAATAATATCCTGCTTTTTTTATGCTACACTCGCTTTTAATGTGTACCTGAACTTACTCGTACCCATTTTTTTTAACAACCACTTTACAAGGTATATTTATAATGACTTTATTAAAAAAATCAATCATTGCTTTATTTACTAGCATCTTAATGCTTGGGTCTATGCAGTCTGTTATGGCAATGGAAGCTTCTGGTCCTGTCCAAACACTTGCTGATGTTATCGACTTAAATGAGCAAACAATTGCAGCAATGAAAGCTGGCGATAATGCTGAAAAAGTTGGTGCTTTGTTAAAAGCAACTAAACAAGCTTCAAAATCTGTTGTTATCAGTGGTCCTGCTGACTTAAACAAACAAAAAGGCAGCATGAAACTAAAAAAATCACGTAGAGCATACAGAGCAGGCGATACGGTTGAAGCAGTCAGACTAGCTGAAGAAGCGTTGGCCAAATACAAAAAAGCTAAATCTATCCATTTTAATTGAGTTTTAAACTACATCCGATATATTCTAGAGAGTTCTGTTCTATTTTGCTTAATTTAAGTAAACGTGGGACTCTCTAGTTTTTTTTACTCCCCCTCCCCTTTTTTTACTCTATCTTTTACCTGCCCTGCCAAGTAGCCATATTTACCGCTGGTACATTAATACTCCCACAAAAAACACAGTAAACATCTGCTCAAAGTTTTACTTACATTTAACGGTTAGGACTCAGGACTCAGGACTCAGGACTCAGGACTCAAAGACTCAAAGACTCAAAGACTCAAAGACTCAAAGACTAAGAACTAAGAACTAAGAACTAAGAACTAAGAACTAAGAACTAAGAACTAAGAACTAAAGACTAAAGACTAAAGTAACTGGAACCTCTGTTACTACACGTTATTCCCGAAGTCTGTTATCGGGAATCTAGTTTTAAACACCTGGATTCCTGCTTAGAACATGCAGGAATGACAGAGGGAGTGACGCGGCTCTTATACCCTGTTCAACAAATAACTCTGAATGAAAGAGGTTTAGTTGCTCTGTGTTTGGGGTTGATTTTGTTAGTATGTTTTATCAGCAAAACGACCAAGAAATAGCCGTTATTTTACCAAATACTGCTTGTTTTGTCTATGGTTTTTGTTTAATTTATTGTTATAAATCAGATGGTTGTTGTGTTTTTAAGGGTTGACTACTTAGACAACCCTTAAAAACCCAAACAAAAAACCACCTCTATCAGCCTAAAAAAGGACTAAGGACTCAATACTTAGTCTTTAGTCTTTAGTCTTTAGTCTTTAGTCTTTAGTCTTTAGTCTTTAGTCTTTCGTCTTTCGTCTTTCGTCTTTCGTCTTTCGTCTTTCGTCTTTAATATAAGCACTATATTAGTCTATTTATTTTTTGAATATGGTATAAGCTAGCAATAGAGTAAACTACTACATCAATCAAATAATGTAGAATTATGACAGTAGCTGAAAACGTACATCAACACGAAATTGATAAATTTGGTTCACAAGCTGAGCGTTGGTGGGATCCTCAAGGTGAGTTTAAAACCTTACATGATATTAATCCGCTTAGAATTCGATTTATTAAGGATTATGCTGATATTCAAGGCAAACGTATTGTCGATGTGGGCTGTGGTGGTGGTATTCTTACCGAAGGTCTTGCCCAAAATGGAGCTGATGCCTTAGGTATTGATTTAAGCGAAGATTTAATTGACGTCGCCGATTTACATGGATTGGAATCAGGCATTAATGCAGAGTACAAAAAAATCAGTGCAGAAACGCTGGCAGAACAAGAGCCACAATGTTTTGACCATGTAACATGTATGGAAATGCTAGAACATGTGCCAGACCCAGGTTCTATCATCTCTGCTTGTTCCACCTTGGTTAAACCAGGAGGTATGGTTTTTTTCTCCACCCTTAATCGTGTTCCAAAAGCTTATTTATTAGCTATTGTTGCCGCTGAACATCTGTTAAAAATGGTACCTAAAGGCACCCATGAATATAAAACATTTATCAAACCTTCGGAACTGAGTCAAACAGCTAGAAGTGCAGGGCTTGAATTAAAAGGCATCGTGGGTATTGAATACAATCCATTTAAAAGACGTTTTAACCTAGGTAAGGATATTAATGTTAATTACATTGCTGCATTTCAGCGCCATCAATAATGTCATCATCGTTTAAATTATCCTGTGTGTTATTTGATTTAGATGGCACTCTGGTTGATACAGCACCTGACTTAATAGCTTGTTTAAACAAAGCATTACTGCAATATGGTTTTAATGAAGTCACTGCAACTAAGGTCAAACCCTTAATTTCCTTTGGGGCAGAAACCATGATAAAAAGCAGTGTGGAAGAAAGTGTCAACCAGCAAACACGAAACAAAATACTGGATACCATGCTCGACTGCTATCAACACAATATTTCTCAATACAGTCAGTTTTTTTCAGGAATAAATGAAACATTAAATACCATAGAATCATTAAATTTAAAGTGGGGAATAGTGACTAATAAACGTGAGCGTTTTACCCAGCCGTTAGTTAAAGCACTAAACTTGACTAATCGCGCTAGTTGCATCATTAGTGGAGATACTACCCCCAATAGAAAACCACACTCGGAGCCATTATTTACCGCTTGCTCATTAGCCAATGTTAAGCCAGAAGAGTGTGTTTATATTGGTGATGCCCTACATGACATTGTTGCTGGTAAAAATGCAAACATGAAAACACTGGCTGCCGTTTATGGCTATCTTAAAGTTGATGATACCCCTGATACTTGGGGTGCTGACGCACTCATCGAATCTCCCGAACAATTAACTTCATGGATAACAGCAACATGCCATTAACTAACCATGTTATATTAATTACTGGTGCAGGTGGTGGCTTGGGAAGTACAGCAGCTTTGACTCTGGCTCAACAAGGTGCGCATATTGTATTATTGGATAAAAGCATTCCAAAACTAGAAAAAGTCTATGATGCAATCGTTGAGTCTGGCGCTACCCAACCCACCCTTTATCCTTTTGATTTAGCGGGTGCTAATGAAGTACAGTATGAAGAGCTTGCTGCCACCCTAAACAAAACTTATGGCTCGCTACAAGGACTATTACATTCAGCCGTTGAACTCAATGCTTTTACACCTATTGAAATTCACCAAACTAAAGACTGGGGACATACACTTAATGTCAATTTGAATGCACCGTTTCTATTGTGTCGAGTATTGCTACCGGTTTTAGAGAAAAGTGAACATGCCTCCATTGTTTTTACCAGTGACTCAATGGTTAGAACGCCCAAAGCGTACAGTGGAGCCTATGGCGTTTCTAAAATAGCGTTGGAAGGATTTGCCAAAATACTGGCTGATGAGAACCAAGCAAAGCAAAAAATTCGTGTTAATACATTAGTACCTGGTGTTACAAATTCCCCACTGCGTAAAAAATTATTTCCTGCAGAAGATAAAAGCAAACTAGCTCCTATGGATAGCTTATCTAATGTTTATAAATATTTATTTAGCTCCGAAAGTATAGGTGTTACCGGACAAACAATTAACGCAGAAACATTTAATATTAATTAACAATATGGCGATTAGAGAAAGCATAATTTTAACTCGTGATGTCAATATAGTGATGATTCCTGATGGCAATCATGGCACTTTAAGTAAAGGTGAAGAAGTCACTATCCATCAGTCCTTAGGTGATAACTACACGGTAGTCACCAAACATGGACACATGGTGCGTATTTCAGGTACTGATGCCGATGCCTTAGGCAAAGAATCTCATACCCTACAAACATTAGTCTCTGCAACGGATGCAAAAGGCGTAGAAAAAAATTGTTGGGAAGTGATGAAAACTGTTTATGACCCTGAAATACCCGTTAATATTGTAGACTTAGGTTTAGTTTATGGCTGCGATGTGGAGCCTTTAGAAGAAGGTAATGATGTACACATAAAAATGACCTTAACTGCTCCTGGCTGTGGTATGGGACCTGTCATTCAAGCTGATGTTGAAAAATCAATTCGTGCCCTTCCTGGGGTTAGCTCAGTAGATGTTGAAGTTGTACTTGATCCTCCCTGGAGTCGAGAAATGATGTCGGAAGTTGCACAAGTGCAACTGGGTTTATTTTAGTAAGCTGTTCAGATTCTAAAGCGACTTATACCATTTTCAAGAATAAATGGTGTGATATAGTGCCTTATGTGCTTGCTAAAAATAGGTGCTAGGTTATATCCTTTATTTTTGAAAAGGGGATAACCTTAAAATAACTAAAAAAAAAATAATATTAACTTGTTTAAATAAAGAGGATTATAAAATGACTGATAATTGGATAGCTCCTTCCATTCTTTCTGCGGACTTTGCTAAATTGGGCGAAGAAGTTGATAACGTCCTTGCCTGCGGTGCTGATGTTGTCCATTTTGATGTTATGGACAATCACTTTGTACCCAACCTGACTATTGGCCCATTAGTTTGCCAAGCCCTTAGGAATCATGGCGTAACCGCACCAATTGATGTGCATTTAATGGTACAACCCGTTGACAGGATCATCCCTGATTTTGCTAAAGCGGGTGCAAGCATGATTACTTTCCACCCAGAAGCATCTACACATATTGACCGCTCTTTACAAATGGTAAGAGATACGGGTTGTAAATCAGGCTTAGTATTCAACCCTGCAACACCGCTTAGCTACCTTGATTATGTCATGGACAAAGTAGATATTATTTTATTAATGTCGGTTAACCCTGGTTTTGGTGGTCAATCATTTATTCCAGCAACACTGGATAAATTACGTCAAGCAAGAAAACGTATTGACGACAGCGGTTTTGATATCCGTTTGGAAATTGATGGTGGCGTAAAAGTAGATAATATAGCTGAAATAAAAGCCGCTGGTGCTGATATGTTTGTTGCTGGTTCCGCAATTTTTAGCCAACCAGATTACAAAAAAGTGATTACTGATATGCGAGCAGAAATGGCAAAAGTGTAATATAGCTATTAATTCAAATATTTGCTGGGTATATCGTCAGTAACGCGAAACCCAGCTTTTACATTTTTCATGGCTTATCCACTGTAGCTCATTCTACTATTGAATGTTTCTTTAATCTTCTTTTCCCAACCATGTGCTATGGCTTGGCAAAATAAGCATCACAATAGCCGTAATATTATCCATCAAGCTCTTCAACTTTTACCGTTTTTAACAAGCCCAAATGCTTTTTATCTATTTCTATAGATAAATCCCAGCCACCCAAATCAGTTACCTTCTCATCAATAATTTTGGCACAATCAAAAAGACGGGCTCTTATCCCGCCCTGATGAGGCTGAAGCATACATTTTCTTCGCACTTTGGAGGTGGCAAAAATTTTTGTCAACGCCTGAAACAATAACTCAACTCCTTCACCAGTTTCAGCCGACAACCAGACTTTTATGGGATTTCCTTCATCATCATAATCAATATGTGCTTCTACATTATCCAACAAATCAATTTTATTAAACACTTGTAACTGCTGAATTTCATTAGCATCAATACTTTCTAACACCTGATTCACTTGAAAAATAGTTTCATCCCTGTCTTTTGCATTAGCATCTATCAGATGTAGCAATAGGTCTGCTTCACTGGCTTCTTGTAGCGTTGACTTAAATGCAGCCACTAACTCATGTGGTAAATGCCGAATAAAACCCACCGTATCTGCCAATACAATCTCAGAACCCTCTTCTAATGCACAGTTTCTGAGTGTTGGGTCTAATGTAGCAAATAGTTGGTCAGCAACATAAATATCTGCACCTGTCATTGCATTGAATAAAGTAGATTTTCCTGCGTTGGTATAGCCTACAAATGAAACGGAAGGGGTTTCTGATTTTTTTCTTTTACTTCGCCCTTGGCTACGTTGTTTGGCAACTTTCTCTAAACGCTGTTGAATCAATTTAATACGATTACTTAATAAACGCCGATCTGTTTCTAGCTGCGTTTCCCCTGGCCCGCGCATACCAATACCGCCTTTTTGGCGTTCAAGATGCGTCCAACCTCTAATAAGTCGTGTCGATAAATGTTTTAACTGTGCTAGTTCTACTTGCAACTTTCCTTCAAAAGTTTGGGCGCGTAAGGCAAAAATATCCAAAATCAAACCATTCCTATCGACTACTCTAACCTCTAACGCCTGCTCAAGGTTTCTTTCTTGACTAGGACTTAGAGGATGATTAACTAAAACTATATCCGCCTGATAAAGTGTAATAGCATCTTTAACTTCTTCAAGTTTTCCTGTACCAACGAAATATTTTGGATCTGGACGCCGCCGCGCCCCTGTAATGACATGAACAGGTTTTGCACCTGCCGATTTAGCTAATTCTTTGAGCTCATATAAATCTTCCTGACCTATATGTAAAGATAGGTGAATCAGTATCGCCCGCTCACCTGATCCTGGGCGATCAAACAAAAAAACACTCCATAAAATTATTAAACATCAATTTTTTCATTTTCCCGTGGTAGTTTTATTGGTTTACTTGGCACAATGGTCGATATTGCATGTTTATAAACCATTTGACTCACCGTGTTTTTAAGCATAATGACATATTGATCAAACGAATCTACTCGACCCTGTAGTTTTATACCATTTACAAGAAAAATAGAGACAGGAATATGCTCTTTTCTCAGTGTGTTTAAAAAGTTATCCTGTAAATTTTGACTTTTTGGCATAAGCAATCTCCTTTATTATTCTTAATTTTCAATTTTCAATTCTTAATTCTTAATTCTTAACTTTCAATTTTCAATTTTCAATTTTCAATTTCCATAGTATATAACAATACAATGTATGATCAATTGAATTAAGTTAAAGTACTTTAACTTAATTCCATTATTAAATAAGCGGTTTTAAGCGTTGAATAACGCTGCTAGACAGCCCTTTCTCAAAAGCATTTATTTGCATATAATCTACTTCCCTTCTTAACCAGGTATACTGTCTTTTAGCCAACTGTCGGGTAGCAATAATAGCTTTTTCTATCATCCTGTCTAAATCATACTCTCCATTAAGATATGCCCATGCCTGTCGATAACCAACGGCTCTAATAGCTGGTAAATTTTCCGATAAATCAGCTCTTAAATAGAGTGCGTTTACTTCATCAATAAAGCCGGCTGCAATCATAGCTTTAAATCTTATAGCAATTCTTTTATGCAATAAGGCTCTATCGTCTGTTGAAATAATACATTTTATTTTTCGATAAGGCAGTGGCACTGCTTGTGCCTGATGAAAAAAATGACTCATCGTCTGACCGCTGATTTCATACACCTCTAAAGCACGTTGAATCCGCTGGGGATCATTGGGGTGTATTCTTTCTGCAGATTCTGGGTCAACTGCCCTAAGCCTAGAAAACAAGGCTTGTTTGCCATATTCAGCTAATTCTTCATCCAGCTTTCGTCGAATTTCAGGATTTGCTTTAGGCAACTCAGCCAAGCCTTTTAACAAAGCATTAAAATAAAGCATGGTGCCGCCCACTAAAATAGGTATTTTTTCACGGCCGCTAATTTGCTCCATTAATTGCAATGCAGATTGTCTAAAACTCCCTGTTGAATATGCCTCTGCTGGGTCAAGAATATCAATCAAGTAATGCGCTATTCCCGCCCTTTCTTCCAGTGTAGGTTTTGCTGTACCAATATCCATTCCCTGATAAACCAAAACAGAATCAACACTGATAATCTCACCATTAAATTGATCAGCCAACTGTATAGCCAAGTCTGATTTACCCGTTGCTGTAGGCCCCATTAAAAAAATAGCGGGTGGAAAATTTGATTGGTGCATAAGGTCTGTTATTTATTGACCACGCAAGAAGAACCTGTCTAAATCTGATGTACTTAACTCAACCCAAGTAGGGCGACCGTGGTTACACTGCCCTGCTCTTTCGGTTTTTTCCATATCCCTTAATAAAACATTCATTTCTGCCACAGTTAATTTACGTTTTGCTCTGACTGCCCCATGACAAGCCATAGTTGCCAATATTTCATTACATCTTTCCAGTAATCGATCACTCATCCCGTGAATAACAATATCAGCCAAAATATCTTTAATAAGGGTATCCACATCTTCTTTTTGCAGCAAAGCTGGAGTGGATCTTAGAACAATGGTTTCTGGACCAGAACGATTGATTTCAAACCCTAAAGAAAAAAAGATTTGATGCTGCTGTTCGGCT
Source organism: Methylococcales symbiont of Iophon sp. n. MRB-2018 (assembly GCA_003666325.1). Taxonomy (GTDB): domain Bacteria; phylum Pseudomonadota; class Gammaproteobacteria; order Methylococcales; family Methylomonadaceae; genus QPIN01. Next base: position 34,691 of record QPIL01000119.1, on the reverse strand, counting down.
AAATCAGCTTCCGCTGAACTAACCTGAATTTTAATAGGCAATAATAAGGGCTGGGTAGGCACTGATCCTTGATGATATTGTTGTTTTAATCGCTCATAAGATACCCGTTCATGGGCAGCATGTGCATCCACCAGCACAATGCCTTTTTCAGTCTCAGACAAGATAAAAATACTGTGTAGATGGGCAATAGCATAGCCTAGTGGCGGCATATTCTGTAATGATTCTGTAGCAGAATCATTATGCCTATCACTCTCGTTAATAGCTTGAGGATAAAGTGCAGTATACGCTTTTATTTGTTCTTCTACCTGTATAGGTAAAGAGCTCTGAACAGGGGGTGGAGTTGTTGCTAAACGAGAAGGTTTTAGATGGGCAACAGAAGTATTATTGCTATTACCAATGGGTGTAAACACTTCAGTATTGACTCTATTTTTTTGTTGTCCTGGCCTAACATCCGCTAATGAGCGATGCAGTGCTTTAAATAAAAAATCATGGACAGTACGCCCTTCTCTAAATCGCACCTCAAGTTTTGCAGGGTGAGCATTGACATCAACCAAGGTAGGATCTAAGTTTAAATAAAGCACAAACACAGGATGGCGACCATGAAATAAAACATCACGATAGGCTTGCTTAATGGCATGAGAAACCAGACGGTCTTTGATTAATCGAGCATTGACGTAAAAAAACTGCATATCTGGCTGGCTGCGTGAATATGTAGGCAAGCCCACCCAACCTGATAATTGCATCCCTGAAGCTTCAAAATCAATAGTAACCGAACTTTCCATAAACGCGGTACTGCAAATACTGGCAATACGCTTTTCTTGTTGTTGCACAGATTCTGCTGGCTTTAAATTCATAATCTCACGGTGATTATGGTTTAGCACAAAGCCTACATCAAAACGACTTAAAGCCATTTTTTTAAGCAGATTTTCAATATGAGAAAACTCGGTTTTTTCGGTCTTTAAAAACTTGCGTCTGGCGGGCGTATTATAGAATAAATCCCTGACTTCAATAGTAGTTCCAGCAGGATGTGGATCAGGCTGTGGGTTAAAATCTTTCTCAGACCCATCGGCACTGACTTTCCAAGCGCACTCTGCCTTAACGGTACGAGATATCAAACTAAGCCTTGCAACCGAGCTAATACTAGGTAAAGCTTCTCCACGAAAGCCCATACTGGATACACATTCTAAATCCTGTAAACTAGAAATTTTACTGGTGGCATGTCGTGATAGTGCCAATGGCAAATCTTCTTTAACAATACCGCAACCATTATCACCCACTTTTATCAGTCGGATTCCACCTTGTTCAATATCTATCTGAATGTGTGTAGCACCTGCATCAAAACAATTTTCAAGCAGTTCTTTGACAATGGACGATGGTCGTTCAACCACCTCACCAGCAGCGATTTGATTGATTAGTTGTATAGGCAGTGTTTGAATTCGCATGGCTTAAGCCGATGGTAGTGCTTTTTTATCCACTAATGTTGAAACAAATTGACTGGCTTCATTAATGGTAATTTCCATGGCTTCAATTAATTGTGAGATGTCTATTGCTATCTCCACAAACTCATGCTGAATAGCGGCAATAGCTTTAGCATTGAGATTATGTTTTAAAAAAAGCACCTGATCTTTAAAGGCTGATAAAACAAGATGTATTCGACTTTCTGCCTTTCGCATGGTTTTAATCAAACGATTATATTGTTGCCTAGATGCTTTTAATTGTTGTCGACTTTTAATGCGTAAGGCAGGATTGGAATATTGTTCTAACTCTTCATTCCATTCATTAAACAAGGAAGCACTCACTTCTTCAATAATAGCAATTCGACTATTGACATCATCTGCTTTAGCCTGACAAAACTCATATTGTCGCTTTAATAACATATAACGATGATCCAGTGACGTTTGCTCTATCTTGACTATATCTTTGAATTGTTGCAAAGCATCTTGAAACTGGTCACGGGTACTTTTAAGGCTATTGCATGCCTGCTCAACATGTATAACCACAATATCGCGTTTATGATGTCCAAATAGAGACTCTCTGCCCAAATAATAAAAGCTGTTAAAACTTCTTTTAGTAATAGCAATTAACCGATTTATTAAGGTACTAATCATCAAAGTGAACGAAATATGATATAGAGTAGAAAAACAATCTCATTCCCACAGTCTTCGTGGAATGAGATAAAAGAAAATCATGTATTTTACAATAGCACAGGCAATGACAGATAAATATCAGCTTCTATTATTCAGCATTTCTTAAGTATACAAGAGCAAAGAGTGAACAGCCAAAAAAAGATAGCCAAACTCATTATAGGAGACCTCAGCATAACTCTGGAACGGATAATTTAATTATTTTAAACCTGCCTCTTTAATGCTAAATATGGTAGTGTTCGCAAGCTATGGAATTTCATCTTGGCTTTACCGAATCTTATCTTGCCGCTTTTGCGATGGGCTTGTTTAGCAGCATCCACTGTATTGGTATGTGCGGCTCTATTATTGGTACCTTAACGCTTAGTCTTAAAGCAGAAGTAAGAAACCAGAAAGCCACCTTGTTTCAATTTGTACTTAATTACAACATCGGCCGTATTACTAGCTATACCCTTGCTGGAGCTTTAGCTGGGCTACTTCAGACTTTTATTACCTTGCCTTTTGCAGAAGATTATGGACATAGAGTATTACAAATTTTTTCTGCACTTATTATGATCGGTGCTGGGTTTTATCTTGCTGGATGGTTTCCTCGTTTTGCTTATATTGAAAAAACGGGGTCTCACTTATGGAAATTAATAGAACCTTATGGGCGAAAACTTATTCCAGTTGAAACACGCTTTCAAGCCTTTTTATTTGGTATGGTCTGGGGATGGCTTCCTTGTGGTCTAGTTTATGCAGCATTAGCACTTGCCGCAACAAGTGGCAACATTACAAGCAGCGCATTAACCATGCTTGCATTTGGCTTAGGTACTTTACCTGCTGTACTAGGAACGGGTATAATGTCTGGCGCACTCACTATACTGGCTAGGATGCGACGTTTTAAACAATTTATTGGTATCTTTTTGGTTATCATTGCTTTAATTGCTCTATTTCCTTGGCTTAATCCGATGCGTTTGCAACACATTTAGCTGTACACAATATAAAAACTATGGATAATTTTAGCTTAAACATTGGCCGCTCTCCCGCTTTTGAATCCCTGATTCGCAATGCAAAAATGGTTGCCGCAACAGATGTCACCGTTTTGATAAAAGGAGAAACAGGAACAGGCAAAGAAATGCTTGCTACTGCCTTACAAAAAGAAAGTAAGCGCTCAGATAAACCATTTATCACTTTAAACTGTGCCGCTTTGTCAGAAAACTTAATAGAATCGGAACTATTCGGTCATAAAAAAGGTGCGTTCACGGGGGCTGTAGTTAATAAGCAGGGTCTGTTTCAAGCTACTGACGGAGGTACATTATTTCTCGATGAAATTAATTCATTACCTGTCTCTATTCAAACAAAATTACTTCGTGTTTTAGAATCAGGTGAATGTTTGGCTGTTGGTGAAACCAAACCCTATAAAGTCAATGTAAGAATAATTGCTGCCACTAATACTGATCTTGACCAACAAATTGTAGCGGGTAACTTTCGCCAAGACTTATATTTTCGTCTTAATATTGTACCCATGGAAATTCCCGTATTAAATCAGCGCACAGAAGACATTGAATCACTAGCAAAGCACTTCTTGACTCAATTTTCTGTTAAACACTCAATTAATGCACCCAATTTTAGCAAAGCCACATTTAAAGTTCTACGTGACTACAACTGGCCTGGCAATATTCGTGAATTGCGTAATTTATGTGAACGCCTAAGTATTCTTCTAGCTGGCAAAACAATTGAACCAGAAAACCTCCCTGCTGAATTTAGTCGTTGCACAGCGACATCAAGCGACACTGCTTTTATACTACCTGATCTAGGCATTCAACTTGACTCTTTAGAAGCAGATATGATTCATCAAGCACTCAGCAGAACAAAGGGTAATCGCAGTAAATCGGCAAGGTTGCTCGGAATCTCAAGGGATACCCTGCTATATCGCATACAAAAACATGGTATAGCGACTCATTAGTCGATATTCTCAGCATAAGGGTAGCGTCCCTCCTTTTCTGAGTCTTGAGTCCTTCCTTTCTTCTTAATCGCTCTCATCTGCCCCTGGTAAAAGCACTGGTTTCTCATCATTAACAAACAGAGTATGCAATATAGCACCAGCTATAAATCCTCCCAGATGCTCCCACCAAGCTACATCAACAATAACACCATCAAATAATATTGATGATGTTGCATTTTGAAACTGGATAATGGCCCAGAAACCTAAAAAAGCAATAGCGGGTAATTGAAAAAAAATAGGTAAAAAAAACAAAGGAAACCAAATTACCACACGAGCAAAAGGATACAACACCAAATAAGCACCCAATACAGCAGCAATTGCTCCCGATGCACCGACGACAGGAATAACTAATTCTGGAGAAAAATGCCATTGCACATAAGAAGCTATCAATCCAGATGATAGATAAAAAACAAGAAATTTAGCATGTCCCATTCGATCTTCAATACTCTTGGCAAAAATCCACATAAACCACATATTAGACAAAATATGTAACCATCCACCATGTAAAAACATACTGGTAAAAAATGACAAGTGGTAGTCTGGATCCAAGCCAAACGAGGCTGACCATTGTGGATTTGAATAGCGTATAGGTACCATGCCGTAGATATAGGTCAATTGCCTTTGTATTTCATCAGGCATCATTTTCATCAGCAAAAAAACGCTGATACAAATAGCCATAATACTCCAGCTAACATAGGGTCTACTTTTACAAGGAACGTTATCTCTAATTGGGATCATATTTTGTATTTTATAAAAAATACCTTATTCCAACACATCCAATCGAAACAAGTTATTTTGTCTGTATTCTTTAAATCAAGATCACTGGGATTGACCCACTCAAGCTATATTCGTTCATCCCAGGCTTTATCTAATCGCTTAGCTGAAATGGGATAAGCTGTTTTAAGTTGCTGTGCAAATAATGACACTCTCAACTCCTCTAAATCCCAGCGAAATTTATCCTGTTCTGGAATCACATTTTGTTTTGTTGATTGTTTTTCAACTTCTTGCCAAAATCGCTTCCAATAATGGTTTAATATTTGCCTATTCTGCGGATCATTTTTTTGCTTATCTATACGGTATTCTATTGCTTTTAAATAACGCGGGATAGATTTAAGCTGATCATAAGACGTGTATCGAATAAACCCCGTATAAACCAGACAATTCATTTGCTCGGTAATATCATCAAATAATTCCTTGTCAATATTAGGCCTGCTCAAGGAATTTTTTATTGGGATCACTCTATCTATAATACGCACTACAATTTTTTCAACATCATTAGCAATAGCAAACATATATTGTTTGTTATCCTTTAAGCATTCATCAAATTGTAGCTGCGAGCGAATATCTCCCTCCTGTAAAAACACAGTAGCGACCATATTAAACAAAATATCTTCTCTAAAGTTTTCACCCGTTCGGTTTTTAATATAGGCATGTGAGGGCAAACGATTGTACTGTAATTCAGTCGTATCTGTTTTAGCTAGATTCTTGAGTACATATTTAGATTCTTTTCTTGTCACAGATTGAAATAATCGAACCAAACCATTATAGTGTGCCTGCTGTGCTTTAATGCGGGTATCAAAGATACGCACACCTACCGCATCACCTTCATCAATAATGGCAGGAAAACCAATAAACGACTGCCCTTTTTGAACAAACGCATAAGACTCAGGTAAATCATCAAAAACCCATTGAATACAGCCTGTGTGATTTAGCTCATCTGCCGCTATTTTATTAAAACTATCGCCCGCTTTTGTAGTGTATTTTTCCTGTAAAACTTTTAGCTTTCGCCCATAATCCAGAGCATGTCCCTTATCATCAACCACTCGATAATTCATTTTTAAATGATCAGCTAGACTTTCTCTATTCCATTGCGTTAAAGCAATGGCTTCACCCGTTAGTTTACGCAAACGCATACCCAACCAGTCATACAAAGAAGCTTTCATTTCAGGTTCTATTTCTAAACAAGCCTTGGCAGTATCTGATACTGGTACAAAATGTTTGCGTACTTGTTTAGGTAATCCTTTAAGCAAGGCGATAACTTTTTCTTCTAATAAACCTGGCACTAGCCATTCAAAAACTGGTGTTGATATTTGATTGAGTTGGTGTACGGGAATAATTGCCGTCACCCCATCTTCATCATGCCCTGGTTCAAAGCGATATTGTAATTTTATGGATAAATTGCCCACCATTTTATGGTCAGGATAATCCCGATCACTCACAGTTTCATCTTCTTGGCGAGTTAAATCTTGCTTGCTTAAAAACAGAATTTTAGGCGACTCTTTCTCTACTGTTTTACGCCATTTATCTAAAGTAATACCATTTACTACCTGTTCAGGTAATTTCTTATGGTAGAACTGATACAGCCATTCTTCATCTTCAATTAAATCGACACGTCTGCCTTTATGCTGAATATAACCGACTTCCTCCAATAGCTTTTTATTGGCATTAAAAAAAGGGGCATTACTCTGATAATCCTGAGCAACTAGACCACTGCGAATAAAAATCTCTCGTGCCGCCTTGGGATCTATTCGCTCATAAGGAATTTTTCGTTTCGGCTGTAGCGTCAAGCCATACAATAAGGTTCGTTCATAAATTGCACTACGTCCTGCTTTCTTTTCCCAATGTGACTCATAATAAATGGACTTAATCAGATGTTGCGCGCTTTTTTCTATCCATTCTGGATCAATTTTAGCTACGGTACGTGCGTACACTTTTGATGTTTCGACTTGTTCAGCCGCCATAATCCATTTAGGCTTGGCTTTATGTTGTCCCGATCCTGGAAAAATAAAAAACCTGAGATTTCTGGCACCTAGATATTGATATTGCTGATGTCTAAAACCTATGTTTGATAATAATCCAGGTAATAAAGCACAATGAATCGCTTTATAATTAGCGGCACTATTATTGGCTTTAAATTTCAACTCCCCTTTGATTACTTGCATAACCTGTGAGTGAATATCAAACCATTCCCGCATTCGGATATAAGACAAAAATTGTGCTTTGCAATATTTTCTAAGTTGATTGTTTGATAATTCTTTTTTTTGTATTGTAAACACATTCCAGATATTTAATAGGGTTAAAAAATCTGAGTTATCAACTTTAAATTGTGCATGTTTACTATCTGCTTGTTGCCTTTTATCCGCAGGTTTTTCACGCGGGTCTTGAATACTCAATGCCGATACAATAATGGACACTTCTGTCAAACAATTAAGTTGATTAGCCGCTAGTAGCATTCTGGCTAATTTAGGATCAGTAGGGATTTTGGCTAATTGTCGTCCCACGGCTGTTAATTTACCCTCTTTGTCTAATGCATTGACTTCTTGTAATGACTTTTTACCATCCAGAATCATTTTACTTATCGGTGCGTCTACAAAGGGAAAGTCTTCAATATCGCCCAACTTTAAAGACATCATCTGCAAAATAACGGACGATAAATTAGTCCTTAATATCTCAGGTTCTGTAAATTCAGCACGCGCCAGATAATCCTCTTCTGAATACAAACGTATACAGATACCTTTAGCGACTCGACCACAACGCCCTGCCCTTTGATTGGCACTGGCTTGTGAGATTTTCTCTATCGGTAAACGCTGAATTTTACTGCGATGACTGTATCGACTAATACGCGCATGTCCAATATCAATCACACTTCTTATCCCCGGCACAGTCAGTGATGTTTCAGCAACATTAGTCGCTAATACAATACGCATTTTCCCTTTAGGCTTAAATACGTATTCCTGTTCACTGACACTGAGTTTTGAATATAAAGGCAGAATTTCACAATTTTTTGGATTATGTTTTCTTAATGACTCTGAGGTTTCTCTAATTTCTCGTTCACCATTAAGAAAAATAAGGATATCTCCTGGAATATCCCTATGTAGTTCATCGACCGCATCAATAATAGCTTGTTGTAAATCGGCTGAAGTTTCATCATCTTCTTCCATCAATTCGATGGGTCTATACCGCATTTCTACTGGATATGTACGCCCAGAAACATTAATAATCGGTGCATTATTAAAATGTTTTGAAAAGCGTTCTGGGTCAATAGTTGCCGAAGTAATAATTAATTTTAAATCAGGGCGTTTAGGTAAAAGCCAACGCAGATAACCTAATAAGAAATCTATATTTAAGCTACGCTCATGTGCTTCATCAATAATAAGTGTGTCATATTGAGTCAAGTAAGGATCATTTTGAGATTCAGCTAATAAAATACCATCGGTCATCAGCTTAACTAATGACTTATCATTGGTTTTATCATGAAACCTGACTTTATAGCCGACAGACTGACCTATCGTTTGCCCTAGCTCTTCAGCAATTCTGTCTGCCACTGTGCGAGCAGCAATACGCCGTGGTTGGGTATGACCAATAAAACCAGCTACGCCACGACCAATCTGCAAACAAATTTTAGGAAGTTGAGTGGTTTTACCAGAGCCAGTTTCACCACAAAGGATTAATACCTGATTCTGCTGTATTAAATCTGCAATTTCATCTTTTTTATCTGTAACGGGTAAATCAGCATAGTTTATGGCAGGAATGCTATCTTTACGTTTCTGCCATTTACCAATAGAGACTTCTATTTTTTGCGATAAATCAGCCAGTTTTGATTCAACACTCTGACCTTTCTCAGATTCGTTACGCAAACGATCTAATTGTCGCTTGTATTGATATTTATCAACATTAATACAGCCATTTAGCTGCTTAGATAATTGTTTAATTATAGATAGATTGGGCATTAACAGAGACTTAACAAATTTTTTTAGGGACTGTATTGTACAAGAACTTTTGGGCGATTAATATAAGGAGACCTCAGTATAAACCAGCAAACGGATAAACCTATTCAAAGTTAACAATCTCTCTTAATAAGGACGTTGCATAACTTCCTGAAGGCAACGAGAAACCCAATTGAATGCCTGAGTCTTTTTGAAATTCCCATTCTAACTGATCAGGAATAACCCGTAATGCCCGTCTACTGGCTTTCAAACCCCATTTCAACAGCCCATCAACTAAACACTCTTGGCTGTGGATAATATATTCCTCAATAGCCAAGGCATCTGCTTTTGTTTCTATTTCACCTTTACCGTACAGTATGGCAGTTGGGTGAATATCCCCTTGAACAATGCGTTGCATCAGTGAATCACAAATCTGATTGTTTTTAAAATAACTATTAGATTTATTTAAAAGAAAAACATCACCAGCAATGGCTTGGTTCCAATTTTCTTGTTTAACTCTGTGCGCTAAAATCAAATTAAATAAATAGGCACGAGCAGCAGATAAATAAATACTACGCTGTTCACGATTTACCTTTGCTCCGTTAAATAACGCTATTGCCTTGTTGATATTCTGTCCTTGATGACCAAAACGCTGGGAAGCAAAGTAATTAGGAAAACCTTTTTCTTTTATACTTTGAAGTTGTTTTTCAATTGCGTTTTTATCCCCCGTCAAATCACGCACTTTTATTTGAAAGTCATTACCCAATAAGGCGCCTCGTTTAAGCTTTCTGACATGACGTATAGACTGTAAAACTTTAATATTTTTGGATTCCAGTTGCATCCAGTCTGAGTCGTCTTTACCAGGCAACCAGATACTGAACCATTGCGTTGTTAAACCATGCCTGTCTTTTAGCCCTGCATAACCAACATCACCCCGTCTTACCTTGGCAAAACGCGCCAATAAACGAGCCACATCTTCCGTGTTTTCGCCTTTTTTTTGAATTTGTAAGAAGGCATGTTCGCCCGAACCTTCAGCTTGAAAAGACAAGTTTTCTTTGACAATAAAATCATCAGGGGTTGATTTTATTGTTCCGCTACTTTTTGGGCTACCATAGGCATAAGGGCAAACGGCAATTTCTATGGTTAAATTTGTGGACATTACTAAAATATTCTTATGCCCTAGAGGCGTTAATGTAGGTATTCCCACGCAGAGAGTGTGAACAAGAAACGAAACTTTTTTAGCTTGAACCTGCTCTATTATTTCTCAACCTGCTCTATTATTTCTCAATAAGAACAACTGCCTGAACAGCAATACCTTCTTTACGTCCTTCAAACCCCAGTTTTTCCGTAGTGGTTGCTTTAACATTAATAAAATCAATATCAACCTGTAAATCTGCTGCAATATTGTTACAGATGGCGACTATATAAGGTGCCATTTTGGGTGCTTGGACAATAATGGTAATATCTGCATTAATTAAGCGATAGCCTTTTTCTTGCACAATGGCATAAATATGGCGTAACAATACACGACTGTCTGCACCTTTAAATGCAGGGTCGGTATCGGGAAAATGTTTACCTATATCGCCTAATGCCGCCGCTCCAAGTAGTGCATCAGATAGTGCATGTAACACCACATCACCATCAGAATGGGCTTCCAGACCTTGCTCATAATCAATCGTTACCCCGCCGAGTATGACATCCCCTTCATCAATAAAGCGATGAACATCGTAGCCTTGACCTATTCTAATCATTGTCATTTTCCATTTCTTGTTGCTTCATATAAAATTCAGCCAGTGCCAAATCTTCAGGTCGGGTGATTTTAATATTATCAGCACGACCTGCCACAATTTTGGGCCGTAAGCCTTGCATTTCCAAAGCGCTGGCTTCATCTGTTATCGCTGGATTACCTTTAGCTTGTTGCAGGGCTTTTTTTAACATGCCGTAGCGAAACATTTGAGGTGTTAAGGCTCGCCATATTACACTTCTATCAATCGTTTCTGTAATAGATTTTCCTTCAACATTTTTTAAAGTGTCGCATGAGGACAAAGCCAAAATTCCCCCCACATCATCCTCTTTTAATTCCTCGACAAGATGAAGAATGTCAGACCCTGTGATACAAGGTCTTGCTGCATCATGCACCAACACCCAATCATTATCAGATGCATATTCCTCTAAGGATTTTAAGGCTGAAAGAACAGAATCGGCTCTTTCTTTACCCCCTTCCGCAGTCACTATTTTTTCATGTCTGGAACATGATAATTCTGTCCAGTAAGGGTCTTCTTTTGAAATAGCTACGGATATAGCAGAAAAAACATCTGCTTGTAATAAGCGATTTATAGTTTGCTCTAAAACGGTTGTTGCAACGATTGGAAGATATTGTTTGGGTTTATCTGCTTGCATTCTTTTACCAACACCAGCAGCAGGCACTACAGCCCAATATTTTATAGGCTTTGACATATTAGCTTATTAGATTTGATAAAAACAGGTTCTAAGAAAGACAGAAAATACAAGTTTTTGTAAGCAGCGAGGAATTAATAATATCATATTCAATAAATAAAAAATCAAGGGGTCTTTAGTCCTGAGTTCTTAGTCCTGAGTTCTTAGTCCTGAGTTCTTAGTCCTGAGCCCTGAGCCCTGAGTCTTTATTACTCAACCACCTGAAAAAACGTTTCATTCTCTTTAATCATCCCTAACTCATAACGCGCTCGTTCCTCTATGGCTTCTTCACCTTTGCGTAAATCCACAACATCTGCATAAAGTTTTTCGTTACGTTCTTTTTTTAATTGGACTTTTTCTTTGAGGCTATTCAGACGTTGTTGATAGTCTTTAACCTGTTGAATATTGCCGTCACCAAACCATAAGCGATATTGTAGCTGTATAATCAATACCATCAGAACAGCTATAAGAATTTTGGGGATATTCATATTTCTTATATTGATAATGCAAGGTTGAACAGCATTAAATACGTAGACGTAGGCTGGATAAGCACCAGCACAACCCGACAAGCGTATGGTAAAAGGTGGAATGCGTTTCACTTTTCCACCCTACACTCAACCCTCGCCATTACGGAGAGGGTTTGGTAAGGAAAAGCTATAACATTTTGAATGCGCTACGCCCTGCGTAAACTGCATTTTCGCCTAACTCATCTTCAATTTTCATCAGACGGTTATATTTGGCAATACGATCAGAACGACTCAAAGAACCTGTTTTTATTTGCCCTGTTCCTGTTGCCACCACTAAATCAGCAATGGTTGTATCTTCAGTTTCCCCTGAACGATGAGAAACCACAGCGCTATAACCTGCCTCAGAAGCCATATCAATAGCGGCTAATGTTTCCGTTAAAGTGCCGATTTGATTCACTTTAATTAAAATTGAATTTGCAATCCCTTTATCAATCCCTTGTTTCAAGATAGCGGGGTTAGTAACGAATAAATCATCACCGACCAACTGGATTTTATCCGCTAATTTTTCAGTCTGGATTTTCCAGCCATCCCAATCATTTTCATCTAAACCATCTTCGATAGAAATAATAGGATATTTTTCTACCCAATCTACAAAAAAGTCTGTCATTTCTTCAGATGTTAAGCTTTTGCCTTCTGCATCTAAAACATATTTTCCCTTTTTATAGTATTCAGATGCAGCTGCATCCATGCCTAAATAAATATCTTCACCCGCTTTATAGCCCGCTAATTCAATGGCCTCTAAAATCACTTCAATGGCTTCTTCGTTTGAAGAAAGATTAGGAGCAAAGCCACCTTCATCACCTACAGTCGTTGCTAATCCTTTGCTTTTTAATACTTTAGCCAGATTATGAAAAACTTCAGCACCGTAACGAATCGCTTCACGAAAAGTTGGGGCGCCTACAGGTAAAATCATAAATTCCTGTAAATCAACGCTGTTATCAGCATGTGATCCACCATTGATAATGTTCATCATAGGCACAGGTAAAATAAATTTTCCGCTAGTATTCAAATAGCGATACAAGGGAATACCCTCTTCTTTTGCCGCTGCATGTGCGGCTGCCATAGAAACGCCTAAAATAGCATTGGCACCTAAATTGGCTTTATTATCGGTACCATCTAATTCGATCATTTTTTGGTCTAATACAACTTGATTGCTTGCATCCATGCCAATAATTGCTTCACTGATAGTGGTATTTACATTTTCTACCGCTTTTAAAACACCTTTACCTAAATAACGTGTTTTATCACCATCTCTTAATTCTATCGCTTCACGTTCACCTGTTGATGCACCTGATGGTACCATCGCAGTTCCAACGATTCCTGATGCTAAGAAAACATCTACTTCTACCGTTGGATTGCCTCGTGAATCAAGAATTTCACTTGCTTTAACACCAATAATTCTAGCCATAATCTCCTCTATAAAGTTGTTTCTATCAGACTGTTTGCTTTAACTGCCTGATCAATTGCTACTAAAGTTTCTAATAATTCTTTCATTCTATGTAAAGGCCATGAATTAGGGCCATCACTTAATGCTTCTTCAGGTTTTGGGTGAGATTCCATAAATAAGCCCGAAATACCTACCGCTATTGCTGCCCTTGCCAATACAGGAACATGCTCACGCTGTCCATCTGAATGGGTTCCCTTACCCCCTGGTAATTGTACCGAATGCGTGGCATCAAATACCACCGGACAATTTGTTTTTCGCATTTCTGCCAAACTACGCATATCTGAGACTAGGTTATTATAACCAAACGATGCACCGCGTTCACAAACCATAATTTGCTCATTGCCCGTTGCTTTTGCTTTAGCTGCCACATGAACCATATCCCAAGGCGCTAAAAACTGACCTTTTTTGATATTAACAGGAATACCCTGTTTCGCTACACTTTGAATAAAATTAGTTTGTCTGGATAAAAATGCAGGGGTCTGCATAATATCCACCACTGCTGCCACCTCGTTTAAAGGCGTATCTTCATGCACATCGGTTAATACTGGCACCCCGATTTGATCTTTTACTTTCTGTAAAATTTTTAAGCCTTTTTCCACACCTGGGCCACGAAAACTCTGATGTGATGAACGATTGGCTTTATCAAATGATGATTTATAGACAAAAGGTATATTTAATGTATTGCAAATTTCTTTAAGCGTACCTGCTGTATCTAAAGACATTTGCTCGCTTTCTATTACACAAGGCCCTGCTATTAAAAAGAAAGGCTTATCTATGCCTATTTCAAAACCACATAATTTCACTGTTATCCGCCTTTTTTATACTGTGCTGCTGCTTCAACAAAGCCTGAAAACAAAGGATGTCCTTTGCGAGGCGTTGAAGTAAATTCAGGATGAAACTGACAAGCCAAAAACCACGGATGATCTTTGATTTCAACAAATTCAACTAAACGACCATCCATCGATTTACCTGAAAATATTAAACCTGCTTGTTCAAATGCTTCTATATATTTATTATTAAATTCATAACGATGTCTATGTCGTTCTGTAATTACATCTTTCTGGTATAACTTATGTGCCAATGAGTGCGGTTGCAAACGACACTTTTGCGCACCCAAACGCATCGTTCCACCTAAATCAGAATTTTCGTTGCGTGTTTCAATCTGCCCATCTTCATCCATCCATTCAGTAATCAAACCGATCACTGGATGTGACGAATTGAGTAGAAATTCTGTGCTGTGTGCGCCTTCTAATCCCACCACATTTCTGGCAAATTCAATAACTGCGGATTGCATGCCTAAACAAATACCTAGATAAGGGACTTTATTTTCACGGGCATAACGCACCGTTGCCACTTTGCCTTCTATCCCTCTTTCACCAAACCCACCAGGGACTAAAATAGCATCAACATCATTTAAGTGAGTAATTCCATCCTCTTCAATGGTTGTAGAATCAATGTATTTTATCTTGATTTTATTTCGTGTCTTAAGACCTGCATGTGTTAAAGCTTCTGCCAATGATTTATAAGCATCTGAATGGTCAACATATTTACCAACAATGGCGATAGTCACTTTGTTCTGTGGATGGGTAATAGCTTCTACCACGTCTTTCCACTCTGATAAATCAGCAGCAGGAACATCTAACCGTAACTGCTCAACCACAATATCATCCAGCCCTTGCTCATTCAGCAGAATTGGAATGCGATAAATGGTATCTGCATCAATCGCTGAAATAACGGCCTTTTCAGGGACATTAGTGAATAAAGCAATTTTACTACGCTCGCTAGTAGGAATGCTTTGTTCAGAGCGGCAAATCAAAATATCAGGTTGAATACCAATAGCTCTCAAGTCTTTCACAGAATGTTGTGTAGGCTTGGTTTTCAATTCTCCAGCAGATTTAATAAAGGGTACTAAAGTTAAATGTATAAAGAGTGCTTTATCTCGCCCCTGTTCTATACCAATCTGCCGTATAGCTTCAAGAAATGGTAAGGATTCAATATCACCTACCGTTCCACCAACCTCAATAATAGCAACATCTTTTCCTTCAGCACTAGCATACACACGCTCTTTAATCTCATCGGTAATATGCGGTATTACCTGAACCGTAGCACCTAAATATTCACCTTTACGCTCTTTACGCAATACACTTTCATAAACTTGACCGGTGGTAAAATTATTTTTTTTACCCATGGTGGTTTTAAGAAAACGCTCATAATGACCTAAATCCAAGTCTGTTTCTGCACCGTCTTCAGTGACAAACACTTCACCATGTTGAAATGGACTCATAGTACCTGGGTCAACATTGATATAAGGATCCAGCTTTGTCATGGTTATGTTTAAACCACGCTCTTCTAAAATAGCGGCTAAAGAAGAGGCAGCTATTCCTTTGCCTAATGATGAAACCACACCGCCTGTGATAAATATAATTTTAGTCATGTATCCAAACTTGTACCTTTTATCTGAAGCAATTATTAAATTTAAAAACCCCTAATTCTACCATTATTGCTGTTTTTTTCTGTTTTAAATTCACATCATAAGTGCAACACTCGTTAGCCGTCGGCTGGAATGATTTGTTATGCTATTTGATTAAACACTCATACTCTTCATCTGTACCTAACCATAGCCAAATAAAATCATTATGGTCTTTTATTACAAGTGTACGATAATTAATACCAACTCTTGCTAAGTAAAAACTCCCTACCTTTTTTTTAAATGCAGTGAGGGGTGATGGACATCATTCTTGAGAAGTTTGTAATTTTTTCTTGCTATTTCTTGAATAGGCATTGGCAAACGCTCAAAGCACGACCAAAATCTAGTGGTAGCACGATGAACTTTAGATTTCACGCAACTTGTTTCTTTTCTAGCGTCGCCTCATTGATTAAAAAATCAAGTTTACCTGCATTAATATCTATTTTAAATTGCTTGAGACCTCAGCATAACCAACAACTTTATCCGTCTTCATTAGGCTTCTCCTATTTTTCGTCAATTACGCTGTAAATTCAAGTTTCCATTGTTTCTCCATATTACTCATAACGCTTTGAATTGTCCGCTGAAGCTAATTGTTAAGTGCTTTCAATTTCAGCAATTACTTTATCAATAGAATTATAACTAGCGTTTTCATCTCCAATTCAGGAGAAAGCTGAAAATGACTACTCATCTTTTATTACCTAATTTATCTGGATTTCTCGCTATTTTTTTATCTATTGATTTAAGTATTCGTTCTAGTTTTTTAATATCCTCTTCTGGAGGTAAATCTTCAGGTTTAATACCACGACTTAATAAAATATCTCTAACACTTTGGTTATTTTTAATGTGTTCTGTGGTAATGTCGTTTTCGGTGATTAGCCTATGTTCTTTGGTGTTAAAAACGGTAATTTCTGTGGCAAAATCTTTGGCTTTAATGGTGATGGCAGGTAAAAAATCTGCTAAAGCTCTATTGTCTGACATTTGCATTTTTTGTTTCATTTCAGCAGTTGTTTTACCGCCAAATAATGCCTTATCACCCTTTGAGCGAATAAAGCCAAAATTCCTATCATTTCGAGTGTGCTTATAAATTAAGCTTGAGAGTTCTTTTTCGCTGTGGGTGAGTTTTTGCCTTGCTTGTAAGCGTTCTAAACCGTGTATTTGCTCTTGTATTAGTTCTAGTTTTCGCGTTTGCATAGCAAAATAAGTTTGTGCAAAAGCGATGGTTTCTTTTCTTGGGTCGCCATTTTGAGCAATTAAATAACAGGCGTAGCGAGTCAGCATTATATCTTTAATTTCACGCTCAGAATTAGAGCCTAATACGACCATTTTGTTGGCGTCAACGAAATGGTCGGAAGGTTTGTTATTACTGGCTTCACAAGAAATTTTAGCCTTAGTAATAACCTGGTGAAAATTACGCCAATCGCTATAACCTAGTAACTGTTGTAAATCTCTGGCAAACCAAAACTCAATACCGCTATCTGTAGTTTGAGAGTGAGTATCGAAGTTCTCAGTAAATGATTGAATGATTTCGTTTTTCATTATTTAATGCTTCAAGATATAACTGCATGTCCTCTTCAGTTTTTAAATACTCTGCTGAATCCCAGCAAGTTATATTAATGCTCATAATTCAATCCTCTAATTACTTGCCCAGTTCTTTTGCTTTAATAATATCTGAATTTTGAGTGCTTTTATCTCCTCCAGATATAAGAATAACAACAGCCAAGCCTTGTTTCACGAAATAAACTCTGACCCTAATTATTGTTTCAAAACCTCTGGTTCTACCATTGTTGCTGTTTTTTATCTGTTTTTTATCTTTAATGATTTTCAAAAGGCCTCAGCATAACTCTGGAGCTGAGGTCTCTTTCAATTCATGCTTATTATTAACAAGTCCTGTCCACTGTATCAGCACACACTGTTGCCTTGAACAAACTATAAAATCTTCACTGACCCACAAATCAGCAATAGCAGCTAAACTGTCATCTAAATAAATCAAAGGGACTAAGGCTCTCTCCCAAGGTGGAATTTCTTTTTCCTGCAATAATTTTTTTAAGGTATGGCGACCCTCTCTGCCTGCAAGCTTTATTTTTTCCGAACCTTTTTTAAATTTTACCGTGACTTTTGACGCATTCCAACGTGTTTTAGAAATACCTTCAGACGCTTCCGATAAGCTTAAAATGCTTGCATTTAAACGCAGCTTGTTAGTCCCTTTTTTCCAGCATTTATCATCTTCACTCAACTCTGCCATATCATTTTTAAAGCAAAATAATTTATCCCGATAACGCCTAATACAATAAGTTTTAGTTCTAATCTTTGGATTGGCAGATGGTTTAGCTTTAAGCACTTCCCTGATAATTTGAATCAGCACCTTTTCAGAAGGCATTCTTAATTGATTAACAGTGAACCATTGACGAATTACATAATGTTGCTTGTTATCATTTAATTTAAGTAATTGAGTAATATTCAGCGTTTTTTTATTCTCATCATAAAGCGAGTTTAACCACTGTTTTGATAGCTCATCATTCAAATGATAACTGTCGGCACAATGTCTTGCTGATCTGGAAACCGTCTTATCTAAGGCTGGCCAGCGGTTTTTTAATTGCGGTAAAATCTGATTGCGGAGAAAATTTCTGTCAAACTGATTATTTTGGTTACTCGGATCTTCAATCCACTGTAGCTTATGCTGCTTAGCATATTCATCAATAGTAGCTGGTGAAACATCAAGCAGTGGACGGATCATCTTGCCTTTTCCAAAGTTAGTGGATAATGGCATAGCCGCTAAGCCTTGAACACCGGCTCCCCGAAAAAGTTGCAACAACACTGTTTCCATCTGATCTTGTCGATGTTGAGCCAATAACAAGACATCGTTTTTAGTTAATAACGACCTGAACGCTTGATAACGCGCATTTCTAGCTATTTCTTCCTGACTTTGCCTGTTTTGTTTCTCTGCATTAACCTTGATAGATTGATAAGAAACACCATTTTCTAAAGCAATGGCCTGACAGTGCTTTTGCCACTCATCAGCCTCAACCTGTAAGCCATGATGTATATAAACAGCACATATTTTAGATTTAATCTCTATCTTTGAAGCCAGTATATGCAGTAAAACATGAGAATCTTTACCACCACTAAATCCAATATAAATTTTTTTAGTATCAGCGGGTAAAGCTGAAACAATAGTTTGAAATGTCAGCATAAATAACGCAAAAAACCGACATAAGCCGATTTTTCTATGGCAGTGAAGTAGAGTTTAGCTAACGCTATTTTACAAACTCCTCAGTAAATGAACCAAAGGACATAATGCGTTGATAACGCTGTTTAAGCAGTGTATCCAAATCTTGCTCCCTTAACTCATCCAGATGCCTGATAATTGTTTCACGCAGACTTAACGCTATTTTTTGATAGTCTCTATGTCCGCCACCTATTGGCTCACGCACCACTTCATCTAATAAACCTTGCTCACGAACGCGATCAGAAGTTATACCCATGGCTTCTGCTGCCAATTGAGATTTTTCAGCACTTTTCCATAAAATAGATGCACAGCCTTCTGGCGAAATAACTGCGTAGGTACTGTATTCCAGCATAATCAAACGATCACCCACACCAATCGCTAATGCACCGCCAGACCCCCCTTCACCAATAACCGTACAAATAATAGGTGTTTTTAGTGTAGACATTTCAAATAAGTTTCTGGCAATTGCTTCACTTTGCCCACGTTCTTCTGCACCAATACCTGGATAAGCGCCTGGTGTGTCAATTAAACAAATAAGGGGTAATTTAAAACGCTCAGCCATTTTCATTACTCTCAAGGCTTTACGATAGCCCTCTGGTCTGGGCATACCAAAGTTTCGATATATTTTCTCTTTGGTATCACGTCCTTTTTGATGACCAATAACCATGACTGGCTGACCTTCCAGTTTTGCTAGACCACACACTAAGGCTGGATCATCCGCATACACTCTATCACCATGTAATTCATGGAAATCAGTAAACATATACTCAATGTAATCTAGGGTATAAGGACGTTCGGGATGACGTGATAATTGGGAGCATTGCCAATCTGACAAATCAGCAAAAATAGACTCGGTCAGGTGCTGACTTTTTTCTTCAAGCTGTGTCAAGGTGTCTGAAATATTAATATCATTTTCAAACTCTACTTTTCGGAGCTCTTCAATTTTTGCTTCTAGTTCAGCAATAGGTTGTTCAAAGTCTAGAAATTTTAGATCCATAGAAGTTTTGAGAATAAAATGAATGGAATTTCAATCGAATTAATGATTTTATAGAAAAACAGAAATTAATGCCTAAAAATTTAGCAAAAATCAGCAGAAATATTGCATAAAAATGAAATCATTTGATTTCTTGTAACTACTCAGCGTACTCCGTAACCGCTTAGATTGCTCTCTGTTCTGCTCAAGAGCAAAGCGTTCAAGAGCAAGGCGAAAGTGCGGAGCTTACTAGGGCAACACGGCGTAACTTGGGCTGCCGTCTTTTTGGCAACCCAACACAGTTACAATTGAAAATTAACTTTTTGGCAACCCAACATTTTATGGAGTCTAACCCTAATTATTGCCTAACTAATCAAGACCCTTAAAATTTATCAATGATTTTTGACAAGGTTAAAAACGCCCCCATCACAATGATGAGCGTCATCATATTTTTGTTAAGTGCTTTTTGAATAATAATTTCAATGTCTTTTTTTAATAACTCAAACTCACCTCTTAACAGTTCAAACTCGCCTTTTAAACTGGCAACATCTGTCACGGCTTCATTGAGTTTTAAGTCTAAATGATTAATGTGATTGTATTGTGATTTAAGCAATAAGGTATTAATATCATCTTGCGTAAGCCCTTCACCTTTGCCAAATTTTTCTTCAATTTCCTTAACTTTAGGCGTAATCATTTCAATGAGCATATCATCTACTTTGGTTTTATTAAGGGGTGTGTCGTCGGTGTCCATATCGAATTGTAACATTAAAGACAAAGCATAAAGCTGTAATAGCCATAATATGATGTAAAAAATCAAAGAGATCAGATGCAAGCATTAAGGCCTTTGCTGTTATTAGCAAATTTGTGATGATGTTTTTTGTTGTTACTGATAATCCACAATCAATGGTGAGTTTAGATACATCTATTTACGATACTAAGCCTATTGACAGCCCTAACATTAGCCACAAAGGCTAAAAATAACAAAAGACTGGATTGAATAAAGGGGTGGCGTCCCCTTATATTCTGTATCTGAACCCTTTGATTACTTTTTACGGTTCTTTTGCAAAAAAATGACGCTTTTTGTGGTCAAGTGCATACTCTGCTTATGTTTTTCTTAATGTTGAATTGCTTCAATAATAGCTGCTGGATTGTGCTTTACAACTTGCAACAACACTCTTGCTGTCCCTCTAGGTGAACGTAAACCTTGCTCCCAGTTTCTTAATGTTCCAACGGAAATGCCAAATGTAGCACAAAACTTTTGCTGGCTCATTCCTGTTGTTTCACGAATCGCTTTTACATTAAGGTCTTTAGCTACATGCTCAATAACCTTTGTTTCCTCACCTTTAGCATGATTAATTGCTTCGGTAAGTCCTGCTGAGATTTCACTAAATGCTGTAATCATTGTCTATATCTCCAATATGTGACTAATTCTTTAACTGCTTTGGATAAAAAATGTTTTTCTTCGGTGCTAATGTTTACTTTCTCATTTTTTGAGAAAATAGCTAACAGATAAAGTGGCATTTTTTTATTATGAAAATAATAAATAACTCTAAACCCACCACTTTTTCCTTTATTACCTTTTGCCCACCTTAGCTTTCTAATACCTCCAGTTCCTTGAATTATGTCACCTGTACTTGGGTGTTCAGACAAATATAAAATTAAATTCTCTTTATCTTCTTTGGGAAGTAATTTAGATGCTTTCTTTAAAAAAGATTCGGTTTCAGCAATAGTAATCATCTCACAATAATATACGCTATTGGTGTACTTTACAAGTTATACAATACTAATTTTCTCGATAGGTACTTAATTTGTCGTGCAAGCATCGAAGTTGGATGTATATCTAGTTTTTGCTCTGTGGTGTCATAAAACGCTAGGGTGGCGTCCTCTTAACAGCAAATGTTTTTTCAACATTGCTTTTTAGAAATATCAATGGAAACAATATGTTTACTATTTTTTCCAAAATATATATATGATAATTTAATATCATTATCTCTATATATTTTAAGCTCAGGACTAGTGCAAAAAGTATTGACTAATCTGGGAGTCATTTCTTCACGAAGAGTCGAAGCAGTAATTTTATCTGCTGCATAATTTATAAATTCACCACGATATATAAGAGTTTTATTAAGTGTCCATGTTGAAGTCAATTGTATTTCAGAGTCAATCATTTTTGGTAAAGTTGAATTCAAATCATTGGAAATTTTAACCAACATCTTATTTATCTGCTTTGTTGTTAAAGAGAAAGCATGTGATGATATAAAAAGTAATAATATTAATAATAATATCTGTAAAGTTTTTTGTTTAATCATTGAGTCTTATCCTTATTTGAAAGCATAACGACCTGCATCATCGACCGCCAAAAATGGTGTGGCTATAGTGTAGCGGAAGCCGCGCCGCTTTTTGGTGGTCCGTGTGTATGCTTTTGTTAGCTTTTAAAATAATTCCCACCTTCTTTTAAAAGATATAATTCCAAGTGTAATTGCTGTTGCCCAACCTACAATTTCTGATACAGACTCAGTTAAGCCAAGTGTAAAGTTTGCAAACGCAAAACCACCGCATCCTCCAAATACACCGCCAATAATTGCTGAACTAAACAGATACCAGCCAATGACATTTCTTTCTGAGACGGAACTTATTTTCAATAGTCTTAGAATTTTGTATTTGCTCAGTTGTATTAGAGGTACTTTCCATTTCCTGTAACTGGGAATGTGATTTAGAATTACCTTTTTCTCTTAATGATTTCAATACCAACGTAATTAAATACACGATAAGCAAAACAATAGCTAAAGACAGTTGTGGTAAAGCATTGTTAATAGCTCTTGCATAATAAAGTTTGTCAATAACACCATCATCTATCAGAGTATTTTGTGAAATAATTTCTCCCATGAGTTTTGCGAATGCAAAAGCTATCACGAAGAGTATGAGTGCTTTAAATTTTTTCATTTTATTACTCCTTAAAAGTTAAAAAAAATCAACGAAGTAGGCTGGGGTTGTTAAGCCAGTATCTTACTTTTACTTTGTCGCTATCTGACATATTATTATAATTTATATAGCTCGATAGTATCTTCTTGCCATTTTTGTTTACTGCATTAACATCTGCCCCCAATTCAATTAATTCTTTAACTTCATTAGCAGTTTTTGCCTCACCCAAACGCAAAAAAAGTGATTGGTCGTATAAATTTAATGCTTCAACATAATGTTCACCTTGTCTGCCGGCAGTTTGCAGATAGTGGTTAATGGCAGTATAGGCTTTATTGGCTTTTTGTTTGCCGTCTCCTTTTAATGTAATCTTGGCATATTTAAAATAAAACTCAATCGGCATCTGTAAATTATGCTGGTCTTTTAACGCTATGATTTTATCCATAACCTCAACAGCTTTTTTATAATCTTTATCTTTTCCTTGCAAGGCTTTTTCCACTTGCAGTAAATACCTATCTGCCTGCATATCAGGTGGTAGAGCAACCGCTGAAAGTGAGATATTAAGTCCAATAATAAGTAATAGTTTTTTCATTTTTTTCTCCTAAAATTGCCCAATAAAAAACCCACACCAAAACGGGCGGATTGGCGTAGGAGTTTGATTGCTTAAAACTTAAATAATAACAAAGCTCAGCGGCTCACTTCTGGGTCGTTTTCGCCACGGTTATTTTGATAGCGGCAGATTAACCAGCCCAAGCTACGCGGTTGATTTAAAGCCAAATAACTGGGATAGACAGGGCATTCCCTCTACTGCCCTTATAGAAAATTAACTCATTCAGAATACCAAGGTCTCTATAAATCTTTTGCTATCCATGTCTATTCAATCATCAATCGCAAATAAAGCTAACAAAACACTCAAGCTTAGCTTAGCGTTAGCTTCTTGTAAAAAAATATATCTGTTGTACAATTGTCAGTTATGAACCTTGTAACAGATACAAATCTTTTTTTAGCAGTGGCTCTTAATGCACCAGAGAAAACAAGAATTATTCAGCTTACCTCAAATAGGAATGCAGTAGCTCCAGAAATACTGCCTTATGAAATTGGTAATGCACTTTCTGCAATGATTAAACGAAAACAAATCACAGATGATGAAGCATTTTCAACATTTGAAGTAGCAAGTAAAATTCCTGTTCAGTTAGTTCCAGTTGATATTATCAAAGCACTAGAGCTGGCACTAGAATTCAATATCTACGCCTATGATGCTTACTTTTTGCAGTGTGCAAAATCCTCATCATATCAATTGCTCACATTAGATAAACGAATGAAGCAAGTTGCCATTGATCTTAATATTGAAGTTTTGGAGTAATGAAATGCAAGTATTTACCTATTCTGAGGCACGTCAAAACCTTTCTAAATTATTAGTTCTTGCTCAAACTGAAGAGGTTGAAATTCGCAGGAAAGATGGCTCTATATTTTCACTTATATCAAAGAAGAAGCTATTGAAGTCACCTTTTGATGTATCTGGAATAAACACAAAAACAACTACACAAAATATTTTAAGTGCTGTTGAAGAATCAAGAAAAGGCTAACAATCAAATCCACCTGATGATATGGGCACCATTGAATTGGATGATTCTTTTGTCGGTGGCAGACATGAAGGCAAGCGTGGCCGCGGAGCTGAAAGCATATCCTCTTTTATGATTTAAAACTAAACAATTGGGATAGATAGAGACATGCCCTGTCTCTACTGCCCTTATGGTAAATTAACTAATTCAGTAGTTACAATTGAAAATTGAAAATTAACTTTTTGGCGACTCAACATTCACCTAAGATGCTGGCTTAGTTTGTACGCTAACGCTTAACAATCTAACCCAAGCTACGCGGCTTAGCCCTTAACCCTTAACCCTTAACCCTTCGTCCTCTAATAAATCAAGTAATTCATCTTCATTAATCACGGGAATTCCTAATTTTTCCGCCTTACCTAACTTTGAACCAGCAGACTCTCCAGCAACGACACAATCTGTTTTAGCTGATACGCTGCCAGACACCTTTGCTCCCAGTGACTCAAGTGCTGCTTTTGCTTCATTTCTTTTCATTTGCACCAAAGACCCTGTTAAAACATAAGTCTTTGTCGCTAACGGGAGTGTGTGTTGCTTTGATTCAATGGCTGGCCATTGAATACCCACTTTTAATAAAGCATTAATCACATCCAGATTATGTGTTTTCCGAAAAAAAGTATGTATATGTTTGGCAACTACTTCACCCACATCATTAACTTCTTGCAGCGACTCCAAATCTGCTTGTTTAAGCCTGCCCAGAGTTAAAAAATGTTCTGTCAGGCTTTTAGCTGTCGCTTCGCCTACTTCTCTTATCCCTAAAGCTAACAGAAATTTTGCAAATGTTGTTTGTTTTGATTTAGAGAGTGCATTAATTAAATTTTCCGCTTTTTTAATGCCCATCCTTTCTAAATCTACCAGTTGCTCAGTCTTTAATGTATATAAATCAACGGCTGTATTAATTAATCCTTCAGCAACCAGTAAATCAACAATTTTTTCGCCCAAACCATCTATATTCATAGCTTTGCGTGAAGAAAAGTATTGAATAGCCTGTTTTCGTTGTGCCCCACAAAATAAACCAGCACTACAACGAATAGTGGCTTCATCTTCAATTTGTTCAAGCTCTGACTTACAAACAGGACACCGTATAGGAAAAACAATCTGTATAAGCTTTTGATTTTTTTTTGCCAGTCTTCGAGTAATTTGAGGGATCACATCGGCAGCACGACGGATAACAACGGTATCACCTATTTTTAGCCCTAGGCGTTCGATCTCATCTTTATTATGTAAACTGGCGCGACTCACTGTAACCCCACCCACAAAAACAGGTTCTAGTATTGCAACGGGAGTAATGGCACCTGTACGCCCTACCTGAAATTCCACATTTAACAATTGCGCTTGCTCCTCCTGAGCAGGAAATTTATGTGCCGTAGCCCAACGTGGCGCACGAGAAATAAAACCAAGTGCGTCTTGTAATTTAATAGCATCTACTTTATAGACAACACCATCAATCTCATAGGGAAGCTGGTCTCGTTTTTGTAGCATGGATTGGTAATAAAGCATACATTCTTGAGCACTTGAGTGTATTTCTATCTCCTCACTTAACGGCAGCCCCCATGCTTTTAATTGCATCAAACGTTGATAATGGCTAGCCGTCAGTTTTCCATTTTCTATCAAGCCTATGCCATAACAATAAAACGCTAAAGGTCGTGTTGCTGTTATTTTAGAATCTAATTGTCGCAGACTACCTGCGGCTGCATTCCTTGGGTTGGCAAAAACTTTCTGTCCTTTTTTCTGTGCCGCTTTATTATAGGTATTAAAATCTGCAAGTGGCATGACTACCTCACCTCTGATTTCTATTTTTTCTGGTATATTTTCACCTTTTAAAATAAGTGGAATATTTTTAATGGTTTTTACATTATGGGTAACGTCTTCACCCATGGCACCATCACCTCGTGTTGCGGCAGTGACTAGATGTCCACCTTCATAAATCAAACTAATGGCGAGTCCGTCCAGTTTAGGCTCCATACAAAACTGAAAATCATCCTCTGTATCGAGTCTATTTTTCAATCGAGTCACAAACTCATCAAATTCTTCAGCCGAATAGACATTACCTAGAGATAGCATAGGGATTTCATGCTTTACTTTTGTAAACGCATTTAAAACCGTTCCACCGACTTTTTGGGTAGGTGAATCTACTGAAAAAAATTCAGGATTATCCGCTTCTAACTGCCTTAACTGTCTAATTTTTCTATCGTATTCAGCATCGGTAATAGCGGGATCATCAAGCGTGTAGTAATCTGTGTTATAACGATTTATAGCTTGTCGCAAATTGATTATTTGATTTTCAGGAGACTGAGTCATTAAAGATTAATATCATTAAAAATATCAGCGCTGACGGGTTCTTTGGGCGGGACTTTAAAACCAAAATGTAAATAGGCTTTTGCTGTTACCACACGCCCTCTTGGTGTCCGCATTATAAAACCTTGCTGTAATAAATAAGGTTCCAGTACGTCTTCAATGGTGCCACGCTCTTCACTAATTGCGGCACTCAAGGTATCCAGACCTACTGGCCCGCCTTCAAAGTTTTCTATCATGGTCAATAATAATTTACGATCTAAAGCATCAAAACCATTATCATCAATATTCAGCATATCCAAAGCCTGCTCAGCAATTTTGCTTGATACCACGCCATCTGCTTTAACTTCGGCAAAATCACGGACTCTTCTTAATAATCGATTGGCAATACGAGGCGTACCTCTGGATCTCCTTGCTATTTCATGGGCTCCGGTTGTTTCTATCTGAATACCCAACACCGTAGCAGAACGCTCTACTATACTGGCTAGCTCTGCAACCGAATAAAACTCTAGTCTTTGTACTATGCCAAAACGATCTCTGAGTGGAGATGTCAACAGTCCTGCTCGTGTAGTTGCACCCACTAGCGTAAATGGAGGTAAATCCAGCTTGATAGACCTTGCTGCCGGCCCTTCTCCGATCATAATATCAATCTGATAATCTTCCATAGCAGGGTACAAAGTTTCTTCTACAACGGGACTCAAGCGATGAATTTCATCAATAAACAATACATCATGTGCTTCAAGATTAGTTAATAAAGCTGCCACATCACCTGCTTTATCTAAAACAGGCCCTGATGTTTGCCGAATATTGACTCCCATTTCGGTGGCAATAATATTGGAAAGCGTGGTTTTTCCTAAACCAGGAGGGCCAAAAATCAGTACATGATCTAAGGCTTCATTTCTGGCAATGGCAGCTTTAATAAAAATCTCCATTTGCAATCGCAATTCTTTTTGTCCGACATAATATTCGAGACGTTTAGGGCGTATAGCGCGATCTTGACGCTCTTCATCTACACTGTTATGTGCCGAAATCAGGCGGTCACTTTCAATCATTTGCTACCTGCTCCTTGCAACGCCAGCCTGATGATATATTCACAACTTTTATTTTTTTGGGGGATATTTTGCACCATTTTTATAGCATCTTGTGGCTTATACCCTAAGGAGCATAATGCACTAATAGCTTCTTGTTTTGGATTGCTAGCAGATGGACTAATAGAAGTAATTTGCCCACCTTCTACCGCATCAGTTTTTGTTGGCAGTCGATCACGCATTTCAATAATCAGGCGTTCAGCCGTTTTTTTACCGATTCCAGGTAAGCGTACTAAAGCCTGAAGATCATTATCATGTATACAACGGCGAAACTCTTCAGCACTTTGTCCAGATAAAATAGTCAACGCTAGCTTAGGCCCTACACCATTGACTTTGATCAAACTTTTGAACATCATTTTGTCTGATTCAGCAATAAAAGCAAAAAGGATATGAGCGTCTTCTCTTACCACTAAGTGAGTATATAACTTGAGTTCCTGACCTATCGCGGGAAGCTCATAAAACGTGGTCATAGGGGCTTCAAGCTCATAGCCCACACCTTGTACATCCACTACTAATTGGGGGGGTGCTTTTGAAATTAGAATACCGCGAATAAAACCAATCATGTACTCTTTTTTAAATACTGTTCGGTTTGTTGATAATGACAATGGCATAAACAAATAGCCAAGGCATCGCTGGCATCTATTTGTAATTCACCTTGAATACTGAGCAGTATTTTTACCATGTGCTGAACTTGCATTTTATCTGCACCTCCTTTACCTACCAAAGCCTGTTTAACCTGTCTGCTAGCATATTCTGAAACGGCTAGATCCGCATTCATAGAAGCACATATAGCAGCTCCTCTGGCTTGCCCCAGCTTTAATGCGGAATCTGCATTTTTATGCATAAACACTTGCTCTATAGCCATTTGTTTTGGTTGGTACAACGCAATGACCTCTGTCACTCCATCAAAAATTTGCTTTAAGCGCTCAGGGAATGTCTCCGCTTTTACTTTAATACTCCCACTGGCAATATAGCGGTAACTATTTTGTCTTGTTTCTTCAATAAGCCCATAGCCTGTTATTCTTGAGCCGGGATCTATCCCTAAAATTCTAACCACAATACATTATTTACAATTCGGCAATTTGCTTTAGCACTTGCTCAGAAATCTCAGCATTAGAATACACATCTTGCACATCATCCAAATCTTCTAGTACATCAATTAAGCGCAACATTTTTTCCCCATTTTTAACATTGAGATCGACTTTGATATTTGCTTGCATAGTCAATTCTGAATGCACAGGTTTAAACTCAGCAGTAATCATTGCCTCTTTAACGATTAGATATTCTTCTGCCGAGGTTAGCACATCGACCGAACCATCATCATCTGTGGCTATATCATCAGCACCTGCTTCCATGGCTGCTTCCATCACTGCATCTTCATCTACTGAATCTGGATAACTGATAATACCTACTTTATTAAACAGATAGGAGACAGAACCATCGGTACCTAAATTACCACCTACTTTACTAAAAGCATGTCTGACTTCTGCAACGGTTCGGTTTTTATTGTCGGTTAAACAATCAACCATGACTGCTACCCCACCAGGTCCATAGCCTTCATAACGAACTTCTTCATAAACAACCCCGTCTATGGTGCCGGTTGCTTTTTTAATAGTATTTTCAATGGTATCCCTTTTCATATTGGCACCCAGAGCTTTATCTATCACTGTCCGTAAACTGGGGTTATTTGCAGGTTCTCCACCTCCCATTTTTGCTGCCACAGAAATCTCACGAATAATCTTGGTGAAAATTTTCCCACGTTTAGCATCTTGCGCACCTTTGCGGTGTTTAATATTTGCCCATTTACTATGTCCAGCCATATTATTTTTCTGCTCTTAATTTTTAAATTTGGATAAGCCAAGCGATAGCGCAATCCAAGCTATATTTCTTAACCCAAATGTGGCAAAACAGCCATCAACGATGTCTCTTTAACAAAAACATCTGCTTGTTCTACAACAATGTCTCGTTGCACCACTCCGCCAAAGCCAATCACTTTAGCACCCACTTGCTTGGCTTCCAAGTCTGTTTTTCCATCACCTATCATAACCATCGTTGCCTGACTATTATTGATCTGTTGACAAATAACAGCTTTCCCCCCTGTTTTTGCTAAGGGTGATTGTTGATCAAAGCCTAAATATGAGCCATCCTCATTAAACAAAATATCAACAGCATGAACCTGGTTTTTAGGAATACCCAACTTTGTAGCTAATGGCAAAATGGATTGCCGAATGCCACCACTGATAATATGAACCTGCTTACCCTGTTCTATCAAAGTACTAAAAACAGCGTCAACACCATCGACAATTTCTGCTATATACAAATCAGCCAGCCAAGCTATTTGTGACTGATCTGGCTTGATCAAGTCCAAACGCTTGCCATAAACTTCTTCAAGTGCCAATTCGCCATTCATGGCAGCATTGGTTAATACCACTATTTCATCAAACTTATCAACATGTCTGCTTAACTCATCAATACCTTCAATTTTACTCAAGGTACTGTCGCAATCGAAACAGATGATGTCAAAACTCATAAATTGACTAAAATTGCAGAATTAACAAACGACAAGTCTTTCACTTTAGCTAATATTTCATCAGATAAAGTACCTGAAACACTGATCACCGCCATGGCTTGTTCATTAGAATCAGGTACACCAACCTGCATTCTGGAAATATTAATATTTGATTCACCTAAAATAGAACTGATCGCCGAGATAACACCTGGTTTATCATTATGCTCAGTGATTAATAAAGTCCCCTCTGGTACTACTTCAATTTCAAATTGATTAATGTTAACAATACGAGGATGATGATCACCTAATAAAGTCCCTGCTACAGACACTGTTTTACCTTTACAGCAATGTCCAACCAGTTTAACCAAAGACAAATAGCCTTGGGTTTCTTCTGACCTAGATTCAACCAGACTCACACCTTGTTTTTTAGCAATGCTTTCAGCATTTACACTGTTAACGGGTGCAGAGAATTGATCTTCCAATACCCCCACCAAAGCTTCAACTGTAATCGGTCTGACTTCAACTTCTGCCGCCGTACCAAATAATGCAATTTCTAATTTCTCAATCGGTTTACCTGCTAGGTTAAGCAATAACTTACCCATCACTTTTGCCAACATCATAAATTGACGTGACTTTTTCAATTCTTCAGCAGAAATTTTAGTGGATAAATTTAAGGCATTGATCGCTTCACCTGTTTTTAGATAAGTCACAGCTTGAATAGCAATCTCAACACTCACAGCCACTTGCGCTTCGCGTGTTGAAGCACCTAAATGTGGCGTAAACGCAATATTATCTAATTCAAATAAAGGCGAATCTTTAGGGGGTTCTGTTTCATAAACATCCAGTGCTGCTTTGGCAATTTCACCATTTTTCAATGCATTATATAAAGCGACTTCATCAATCAAACCACCACGAGCGCAGTTAATCAACATAGCAGTTTTTTTCATCATTTTTAATTGATCTGCACCAATGATGCCACGGGTTTTTTCAATCATCGGACAATGTAATGTCAAATAATCTGCTTCCTTGATCAATGTCTCCAAATCTACAGACTGCGCCCCATATTCTTCAAAAATTTCTACTGTAACAAAGGGATCATAAGCAATGACACGCATACCTAAACCAGATGCACGTTTTGCAGCTAATCTTCCAATCGTACCAAAACCTAAAATGGCAAATGTTTTATGATTAATTTCCGCACCCACTAACTGAGAACGCTCCCATTTTCCAGCACGAACAGACACACTCGCTTCTGGTAAATTACGACTGAGAGAAAACATGTGGGCAATCGCTAATTCAGCTGTCGTGGTCGCATTTGCATCTGGCGTATTCATCACGATAATACCCTGCTCTGTTGCCGCAGAAATATCTACATTATCGACACCAATCCCAGCACGTCCAACTACTTTTAAATGAGTTGCCGCCTGTAATACTTTCTTGGTGACTTTAGTATCACTTCTTATTAATAGGGCATCATATTCGCCAATAATTTCAATAAGCTCATCTTCATTCAGTCCAGTCTGAATGTGAACCTGAATACCAGATTGATCATTTAAGTAATTAATGCCAGCATCGGCAAATTTGTCAGAAACAAGGATTTTTTTCATACTTTTAAAAAATTTATTAAAGATAATTAAGTTAACCGAGCATTTTAACAGGTTTAAAAGTGTATTTATGCCCTTTTAATTGCTCATGTTCTTTGCGTTCTTGTTTGCGGACGGTATCCATAGCTTCATTGAATAATTTGACAACATGGAACCGATCAAAGGTTATATCTGCTTTGGGGAAATGTTAGGTAATACCTGATATAAAGGCTGGCGATAGATCAATGCGGGTTGGTGTGATTTTCTTGGCTGGCACTCCCTTATTGTTTAATCAGCCCAATCAAAACGGGTTGTTTATTTCATAAAAATACCAAGAAACTAACAACCCGAATGCGTTATTTTAAATCACACTTTATGATATATATCTGTACCTTCATCGCGAAATTGCTTTGATTTTTCATCCATGCCCTGTTTTAAAGCCTCATCCTCTTTTATGCCTTTTTCTTTAGCATATTCTCTAACATCTTGCGATATTTTCATTGAACAAAAATGAGGCCCACACATTGAACAGAAATGAGCCACTTTTGCCGAATCTTTGGGTAATGTTTCATCATGGAATGAACGTGCTTTTTCAGGGTCTAGTGCAATATTGAATTGATCTTCCCAGCGAAATTCAAAACGTGCTTTAGACATGGCATTATCACGCGCTTGAGCACCAGGATGCCCTTTTGCCAAATCAGCTGCATGTGCTGCAATTTTATAAGTCACAATACCTTCGCGTACATCTTCTTTATTGGGCAAGCCTAAATGCTCTTTTTGAGTGACATAACACAGCATGGCACAGCCATACCATCCAATGTTGGCTGCACCAATCGCTGAGGTAATGTGGTCGTATCCAGGAGCAATATCGGTTGTTAACGGCCCTAAAGTATAAAATGGTGCTTCATGGCAATCTTCCAGTTGTTTGTCCATATTGATTTTTATCATCTGTAAAGGCACATGCCCTGGCCCCTCAATCATGGTTTGAACATCATGTTTCCAAGCAATTTTAGTCAGTTCACCTAGTGTTTCTAATTCGGCAAATTGCGCCTCATCATTGGCATCATAAATAGAACCTGGACGTAAACCGTCACCTAATGAAAATGAAACATCATAGGCTTTCATAATTTCACATATTTCTTCAAAATGGGTATATAAAAAGCTTTCAGTATGATGTGCCAAACACCATTTCGCCATAATAGAACCACCACGAGAAACAATGCCTGTCATTCTTTTAGCAGTCATAGGCACATGATGTAAACGAACACCCGCATGGATGGTAAAGTAATCCACACCTTGTTCAGCTTGTTCAATCAAAGTATCTCTAAAAATTTCCCAAGTTAAGTTTTCTGCTTTGCCATCGACTTTTTCCAAAGCTTGATAGATTGGCACAGTACCTATAGGGACTGGAGAATTACGCAGAATCCATTCGCGGGTCTCGTGAATGTTTTTTCCAGTAGACAAATCCATAATGGTATCTCCACCCCAGCGAATACCCCACAACATTTTTTCTACTTCTTCTTCAATGGAGGATGTCACTGCTGAATTGCCTAAATTGCCGTTAATTTTAACCAAAAAATTACGCCCAATAATCATCGGTTCTAATTCAGGGTGATTAATATTGGCAGGAATAATGGCACGCCCTCTAGCTACTTCATCACGCACGAACTCAGGTGTTATCGTTTCTGGGATTTGTGCACCAAAACGTTCACCAGGATGTTGTCCTTTATATAGTTCACGCATTTCTTTCATATTCTGGTTTTCGCGGATGGCGATATATTCCATTTCTGGTGTAATAATAGCTTGACGTGCGTAGTGCATTTGGCTCACGTTTTTACCCACAATCGCTTTACGCGGCTTACCAATATGACCAAAACGCATATCAGCTGTTGCAGGATCTTGTAAACGCTCAAGGCCATAATCAGAACTCGGACCACTGAGTACTACGGTATCATTTCTTTCTCTGATCCATGCTTCTCTAATAGGCGCTAGACCTTTATGTAAATCTATATCAACATTAGGGTCGGTATAAACACCTGAAGTATCATAGACATATAATGATCCATTGGTTTCAGACCCAAAATGAACGGGGGTATCTGACAAAGTAATTTTTCGCATAGGGACCTGAATATCAGGTCGGCTTCCCTCTATATAAATTTTTTCAGACGCTGGATAGGAATCAATTTTGACACCACTGGATTCAGTAGTAGTAATCTCTTTACGAACAGCACTCATGCTTAGCTCCACTATAAAATAAGTCAAGCGCAGGGAAATGGTGGCTTTCCTACGCCGGTGTTAGCCGGATTCAGGTTCAAAGGGTTTTTCTCAGCATTTCTGCACCCCTAGCCTTTTGGACGACTAGATAGAGTATAGGAAACTAAGGTGAATTGCAAATACTAAAAACACTAGAATAACAACAATATCATTTTAAATCATAACCTTAGCTAGTAACATTTATTTTTAATTTAATTATCCGCCTTAAAGAGAACTCGGCATAATTCTGGAACGGACAAAAAAAGTGATGGGGTTTTTCAGGTTTTAGTCAAAATACAAGTGTAATAATGCGTTATTTTGGCTGAAAGATGGAAATATTCTAGCCTTTTTTATCCATTCATAAGCAAGGACTAAAGACTCAAGACTAAAGACGAAAGACGAAAGACGAAAGACGAAAGACTCAGGACTCCTTGATTTTTGATTAGTTCTGGGGATAACCTTAAAAGTAAGGTGCGTTTGACTGCCAAGGATGGTGGAAATGCAGTAAGATTGTCTGGAAC
>QPIL01000065.1:2500-7377 GCA_003666325.1 Methylococcales symbiont of Iophon sp. n. MRB-2018 | reverse complement strand
CTCGCCCCTACATGTCTTCGGGAATGATGTGTGGTAACAGAGGTTTCAGTTACTTTAGTCCTTACAAAAAAAAACCCAAATCCATTGCTGGACTTGGGCTGCTATTAAAAGCTTGGCAATTCCCTACTTTCGCATGGCAACCTGCCACACTATCATCGGCGCTAAAAGGTTTCACTACCGAGTTCGGGATGGGATCGGGTGGTTCACTTTCGCTATATTCACCAAGCAAACTTTTAAGAGTCGCTGCAAGGTTAAAGGTCAAGGTTGAAAAGAGTATGTTCTTTACCCTCTTTCTATGCCTTTACTTGCATTCTTCTCTAAACTCTTTACTCGAAACAGGTGTCAATTTTGGTGCTTGCTCTTTGCTCTTATAACGTGCAATAAATAAAATACGCTGACTTGTGCAGGATTTTATTCATCTTTAAGCCACAACGAAAAAATCATAGCAGGCTATGTGTCCTAAGTTGCAACGCCTAAGATGGATAAAAAAACCCACTAGACGGCTAGCTTATTGCTTACCCGTTAATGCGTTATGCTGAGATCTCTTAATACCCTTTTCAAAAATAAATGATATGTCTTGGGTCTTGAGTCTTTTATCTTGAGCTTGCTTTTTCTACCTGTTTGCAGAAATCTGTAATCTTTATATGCTCTCGCAGTTTTTAAGCGTTGTGTCTGCTGATCTATACACTTTTCATTTGCTTGACCGCTTTTATTTCCTCGGTCAACAAACTCATTGGGTGTTATATGGTCAAGCCTCACGGGCAATTAGTATCAGTTAGCTACACACATTACTGTGCTTCCACACCTGACCTATCAACCTTGTAGTCTCCAAGGGCCCTTCAGGGATATTAAATATCCAGTGAGATCTCATCTTGGGAGGGGCTTCGCGCTTAGATGCTTTCAGCGCTTATCCTGTCCGTTCGTAGCTACCGGGCAATGCCATTGGCATGACAACCCGAACACCAGCGGAACGTCCACTCCGGTCCTCTCGTACTAGAAGCAGCTTCCCTCAAATCTCAAACGCCCACGGCAGATAGGGACCGAACTGTCTCACGACGTTCTGAACCCAGCTCGCGTACCACTTTAAATGGCGAACAGCCATACCCTTGGGACCTGCTTCAGCCCCAGGATGTGATGAGCCGACATCGAGGTGCCAAACACCGCCGTCGATATGAACTCTTGGGCGGTATCAGCCTGTTATCCCCGGCGTACCTTTTATCCGTTGAGCGATGGCCCTTCCATTCAGAACCACCGGATCACTATGACCTACTTTCGTACCTGCTCGACTTGTCCGTCTCGCAGTCAAGCACCCTTATGCCATTGCACTAATCTCCTGATTTCCGACCAGGATTAGGGTACCTTCGTGCTCCTCCGTTACTCTTTGGGAGGAGACCGCCCCAGTCAAACTACCCACCATACACTGTCCCCAACCCGGATTACGGGCCTAGGTTAGAACTTTAAACATACCAGGGTGGTATTTCAAGGGTGACTCCACAACATCTGGCGATGCCACTTCTAAGTCTCCCACCTATCCTACACAGATAGGTTCAAAGTCCAGTGTAAAGCTATAGTAAAGGTGCACGGGGTCTTTCCGTCTAGCCGCGGGTATACGGCATCTTCACCGCAATTTCAATTTCACTGAGTCTCGGCTGGAGACAGTGTGGCCGTCGTTACGCCATTCGTGCAGGTCGGAACTTACCCGACAAGGAATTTCGCTACCTTAGGACCGTTATAGTTACGGCCGCCGTTTACCGGGGCTTCGATCAAGAGCTTCTTCCACCACCACATTATTCTCTATCTCTTGGTTGTTTTCATTTTCTTCCTCTGTCATTTACTTTATGTAAATTCTTTCGTCAAAAAATAAAACTCCTTCAATATGAAAATAATCTGGAGGTGGAATAACCCCATCAATTAACCTTCCGGCACCGGGCA
The DNA here is from genome assembly GCA_003666325.1 of Methylococcales symbiont of Iophon sp. n. MRB-2018. Classification (GTDB taxonomy): domain Bacteria; phylum Pseudomonadota; class Gammaproteobacteria; order Methylococcales; family Methylomonadaceae; genus QPIN01. Next base: position 5,445 of record QPIL01000065.1, on the reverse strand, counting down.
GGCGTCACACCGTATACGTCCACTTTCGTGTTTGCACAGTGCTATGTTTTTGCTAAACAGTCGCAGCCACCAGTTTAATGCTACCCTCTTCGGCTCCACGAGCAAGTCGCTTTACCTACCAAGGGCGTACCTTCTCCCGAAGTTACGGTACCATTTTGCCTAGTTCCTTCAGCCGAGTTCTCTCAAGCGCCTTAGAATTCTCATCCCACCCACCTGTGTTGGTTTGGGGTACGGCTCAATATAACCTGATGCTTAGAGGTTTTTCTTGGAAGCAGGGTATTAATCACTTCTTTCCCTTAAAAGGGAGTTTCGTTATCACTCCTCAGGATTAACAAGTGTCCGGATTTACCTAAACACTCTCCCTACAAGCTTAAACAAGCATGTCCAACAGCTTGCTGATCTAACCTTCTCCGTCACCCCATCGCAGTTATATTAAGTACAGGAATATTAACCTGTTTTCCATCGACTACGCCTTTCGGCCTCGCCTTAGGTACCGACTAACCCTGCGTCGATTAGCGTTGCGCAGGAAACCTTGGGTTTTCGGCGAGGGGGTTTTTCACCCCCTTTATCGTTACTCATGTCAGCATTCGCACTTCTGATACCTCCAGCCGACTTCTCAGTCAACCTTCGCAGGCGTACAGAACGCTCCTCTACCACTCAGAGGATAGAATATAAAAGACAGTATAAAGTAGCAGTTAGAATGTATTAATAACACCTCATCGCTGATTGCTATCGTCTCTTCTATTCTATTCTACTTTCTATCTTCTATAGTCTATCCTCTAAGTCCGTAGCTTCGGTACACTACTTAGCCCCGGTAAATCTTCCGCGCAAACCGACTCGACCAGTGAGCTATTACGCTTTCTTTAAAGGATGGCTGCTTCTAAGCCAACCTCCTGGCTGTCTGAGCCTTTTCACATCGTTTTCCACTGAGCAGTGTTTGGGGACCTTAGCTGACGGTCTGGGCTGTTTCCCTTTCCACAACGGACCTTATCACCCGCCGTGTGTCTCCCGTGCTAAAACTTGTTGGTATTCGGAGTTTGCATCGGGTTGGTAAGTCGGGATGACCCCCTGGCCGAAACAGTGCTCTACCCCCAACAGTTATACACAAGGCGCTACCTAAATAGCTTTCGAGGAGAACCAGCTATCTCCGGGCTTGATTAGCCTTTCACTCCAATCCACAGCTCATCCCCTCATTTTTCAACATAAGTGGGTTCGGTCCTCCAGTAGGTATTACCCTACCTTCAACCTGGCCATGGATAGATCGCCCGGTTTCGGGTCTACACCTTGCGACTGAACGCCCTATTAAGACTCGCTTTCGCTACGCCTCCCCTATTCGGTTAAGCTTGCCACAAAATGTAAGTCGCTGACCCATTATACAAAAGGTACGCAGTCATCCCGCACCTAAATTGCTCTTTACTTGTGTTTCTTCAATACTTTTGAAAGTTTTTCCTTTTACCCGCCTTTCCTTCGCTTTTGAGGGAATTTAGGTGCAGGACAAAGCCCGCTTTTCCTTTTTTCTTTGGTTTCCTTTCCTTGTTTCTTTCTTGATTGATTAATTTTCAATCGTTAGACTGTCTTTAATGCGTTGCATTAAATATCGTCTTGATCGTCCATCTTGTTTGAGTTTATGTTCTCGCTGTCTTGCAGCAGTTAATGTGATTTATGCTTCGTAGTACACCAGTTTCCACCGTGTGCCTTTCGTTGCTTTATTTTTACCTTGGTTGTGTGATTTTAAGTGTTGCTTTAAATCTTTGCTACTTCCAAGATAAAATCTGTTTTCATCACTTTTGCTTTGTAGCACATAAACATGAAACATTTTTATACCTTCTGCTTTTATCTTATTTGTCTAGTTTTCAAGGCGGGGTTTATCCCGCACCTAAATTCCATCTAAATACGATTATCTTTCAGTATAGTTTGAGCAATTTAAGCGTTGTGAAGTCACATCTAAAAACAATTTAGGTGCGGGACTCCCACTGCTTGTACGCATACGGTTTCAGGATCTATTTCACTCCGATCTCCTCGGTTCTTTTCGCCTTTCCCTCACGGTACTGGTTCACTATCGGTCAGTAAGGAGTATTTAGCCTTGGAGGATGGTCCCCCCATGTTCAGTCAAAGTTTCTCGTGCTCCGACCTACTCGATTTCACTATTATTAAGTTTCCGTGTACGGGGCTATCACCTTGTATCGCCGCACTTTCCAGAGCGTTCCACTCACTTATATATTAGCTTAAGGGCTAGTCCCCGTTCGCTCGCCGCTACTTAGGGAATCTCGGTTGATTTCTTTTCCTCGGGGTACTTAGATGTTTCAGTTCTCCCGGTTCGCTTCTCTACACCTATGTATTCAGTGTAGGATAACTCACTTGTGTGAGTTGGGTTTCCCCATTCGGATATCCGCAGGTTAATGATAGTTTGCAATCTATCCGCGGCTTTTCGCATGCTACAACGTCCTTCTTCGCCTCTTACTGCCTAGGCATCCACCGTATGCGCTTATTCACTTGACCATATAACCCCAATAAGTCTGTTAAGAGCAGATTCAAGCCTCAAGACTAAAGTCTAAAGGCATTGAGTATGTTCTTTTTTTTATTGGTGCTATTTGTCAGCTGACATTTTCGCTTTTTTCTGTTTGAGAACGTATTAACGATTGATTTTTGCTTGCCTTTATTTCAGTCTATGTTTCTTTACGATCCATTGACTTTTATTCTGGCTCACTTTTTTCAATCTTTAACTCGTTTATATAATATTTTGATCGTCTTTCGACAATCACTATAGTTACAGATTTCCTAATTTTTAAAGAGCTATTAATCTTCAATAAGATTAATTCAATAAAACCTGTCACTTTTTTTATATTCTATTGAAATAGAGATATTTTTTGGTGATTAAGTCTTATTGAATTAATGTTTTTTGCATTGCTTGGCTGTGTTTTGAGCCGTTGCTTGTTGGCTTTTAC
>QPIL01000066.1 GCA_003666325.1 Methylococcales symbiont of Iophon sp. n. MRB-2018 | reverse complement strand
CTCTTCCGATTAGTCTTTAGTCTTTAGTCTTTAGTCTTTAGTCTTTAGTCTTTAGTCTTTAGTCTTTAGTCTTTAGTCTTTAGTCTTTAGTCTTTAGTCTTTAGTCTTTCGTCCTGAGTCTTTCGTCTTTCGTCCTGAGTCCTTCATCTAAAGATCATAAAACTTACGTTTCCGCCAAAAAGTAGCGCGACTAAAACCTAACAATTTTGCCGCTAAATTAACTTTTCCATGGCTTTGTTTAAGTGCTTGGCGAATTAAATCAAGCTCTTCATCCGCAGAGATCACAGGCTTTTCTTGTAACTGCTGTATTTGAAGTTTTGATTCTCTAAATTCTGGCGGTAAATCGGCTAAATTCATACCACTACCCTGCCCTACAACAAAAGCATATTCCACTACATTTTGTAATTCTCTGATATTTCCCGGCCAATGATAATCCATCAATACCCGCATTGCTTTTGGGTCAATTTTATCAATACGTCTTATCGCATTATCACTATGTAAACCGATAAAATGCCAAAGCAATAAATTAATATCTTCTCTACGCTCCCTTAGTGGGGGTATAAAAATAGGAACAACCCGTAATCTATACATAAGGTCTTCACGAAAACGGCCTTTCTTTACTTCTTCTCTTAAAGAGCGATGCGTTGCAGCAACGATTCTGACATCCACATTAAAAGCATGATCTCCACCCACGGGAATAAAACTTTTTTCCTGTAAAACCCTGAGTAATTTTGCTTGCAGTTCCAGAGGCAGTTCAGCCACTTCATCTAAAAAAAGCGTACCACTATCGGCGCGTTTAAATAAGCCATTATGATCCTTAATTGCACCTGTAAATGCGCCTCGCACATGACCAAAAAGTTCGCTTTCAAGAAGGTTACTCGATAAAGCCGCACAATTTACCGCTAAGAAGGGTTTATTATTTCGAGTGCTAATGTTGTGAATAGCCTTTGCTACTAATTCTTTCCCAGAACCACTTTCTCCTCGCACTAAAACAGTCACCTCTGTTGTCGCAGCATTTTTAATCAACTGAAACACAGGTTCCATCTTGGGTGCTCGACTCAAAATACCATGAAAATTTAGATGTACTTGAGAAAAAGGAGGCTCAACATATACTTGTTTTTGTTTTTCTTTGAGCAATCCTATGGCAGCAACAAAATCCCCTTTTTCATTATGTAAAACTTGAGTATATTGGATTAACTCTATTGATTTACCCTTTTTACTGGGCAAAAAAATGGTTTTTTCCTTAGTTTCTGAAAACGCATCAATAAGCAATTCATCTGGGCAACGGTTGCCCATTGCCTGTTCCGAGCTAATACCTGAAAACTCAGCCATTTTGCCTGCCCAAAGCAGAACATTTTGCTTAGTATCAATTTTGTATATTGTCATTGAATCAAAAAAAGTGATGCAAGTATTTAAAAAAGCAAAGCATTCTACTTTTGCTATTGAATCAAAATTAATCCTACCGTTCTGTTGTTTCATCATGTTTCTATTGAAACACATAAACGTTTCAATAGAAACATGGTGAAACATAATATTACCTTAACTTAATCATAAAATATCATTAAGTCATTACAAAACAATACTATAGACAAAAAACAATGTATTGGCACGGTCTTAGCTACCATTACTCTGATAGCTTAGATTTTTTACTAAAAAAAGATAAGTTGTTAACGCGTTTGATAGAGGGATTGATTGCTCAGTCCTTCTATCACTTTATACTCTTATGGAGAAAATCATGAAATTTAAAACTCTTTTACTTAGCAGCTTACTTTTATTAATGGGTTATGCAACAGCAGAAACAATGCCTTTTACCAAAGAGGTAAAGGCATATAACGAAACATTTAATCCACGCCAAAAAGAATATCCAAATCATTTAGGTTTTAATGATCTACATATTCAGGCTATCAGACATCTTATTCCAGATACTGACGATGTGCATGACCCAAAACTACAGGTCATCGTGCATCATCATTGTAAAGCTTACGAAGATTCGACTTTTATTTGCTTAATGTTCCATTCAGGCATGAAAGATCAGGATAAACCCATTGGCTTTGAATACATTATTACCACAGCACAATTTAATGCACTACCAGAAAGTGATAAAAAATACTGGCACTATCATAAAGAAGAAGTGCCAAAAGCACATGCCACTTTCCCAGATTTGACCGCAGAAGAAGGTGCTAAACTATTACCAGCCATTAATGAAACATACGGAAAAGTGATTTATTTCCAGCAACCAGATGACAAAATGCCATTAGGAGAGCCTTATGTGGTTATTGTTCAAGATATGCCAGAACAAGATTAGTTATACTCCGTCTCATTCTGTGTGCTGACACAGACCTCATATCAGTGGAGTATGCCAACTTTACTCCACTGACTTTCAGGAGCTTAGATGCCTCTATATATTATCATTACTATCGCACTTTCTTTTCAGGTCAATGCTAATGATAATTTAGGATTACCCCCATTAAATATTCCTAGCAATAATCTCCAGAGCAAACAAAAAATCACTTTAGGCAAAGCATTTTTTTTTGATACTGGTTTTAGCAAAGACCATTCAATTAGCTGTGCAAGCTGTCATCAACCCGATAAAGCTTATACAGATGCTGAACCACAGGCTATAGGTATCAATGGAAAAAAAGGCAGAAGAAATTCACCCACTTTAATTAATTCCGCTTTTTTTAAAACATTTTTTCTTGATGGTCGAGAAAATAGTCTGGAACAACAAGCGTTAAAGCCCATGTTCAACTCTATTGAGCATGGTCTTGAGAATGAACAACAAATTCTTCAGATAGTATTAAATGACGAGTCTTACAAAAACCAATTAACAGAAATTTTTAATATTTCTGAACAAGAAATAAAACCAGAACATATCGCCAAAGCTATCGCTAGCTTTGAAAGAACTTTAATTGCAGGAAATTCAGCATTTGACCAATATTATTTTGACCGCGACAGAAACAAACTAAACATAAGTGCCGCAAGAGGTTTACGCATATTTAGACGCAAAGGAAATTGTGCCAACTGCCATGAAATATCCTGGAACAATGCCTTATTTACTGACAATCGGTTTTATAATATTGGCGTTGGTTTCAATAAAATACAAACAGAGTTAGACCGTATTATCAAATATTTACAACACAGTAATAACAAAGATAAAGCACTATTAACACAGATGCAGAAATCTGAATTGGGTCGTTTTAATGTTACAAAAATCATTAAAGATTTAGGTAAATTTAAAACCCCTACTCTACGAAATATAGCTTTAACATCCCCCTATATGCACGATGGTAGTATGAAAACGCTAGAACAAGTAGTTGACTACTATGATAAAGGCGGTAATAAAAATCGTTTTCTTGATCCAGCAATTTTTCCTTTGCATCTAACTGATCAAGAAAAAATGGATTTAGTAGCTTTTATGCAATCTTTAACCAGTTCACAATTGCTAATAAACAAGACTAAAGACGCAAGACTAAAGACGCAAGACGAAAGACGAAAGACGAAAGACGAAAGACTAAAGACTAAAGACTAAAGACTAAAGACTAAAGACTAAAGACTAAAGACTAAAGACTAAAGACTAAAGACTAAAGACTAAAGACTCCTTGATTTTTGATTAGATCTGTGTTTTTAAGGAGTGGGTAGGTAAATTAAGGTAAAATACCTCCCTTTTTTAACTGCACCGGATTTACGTTTCGGTCTGCTGAAGGTAAAAATGACAAAAATCGTTGTATCTGCATTCTATAAATTCGTCACCCTCGATAATTATAAAACCATCAAAGCCCCGCTTTTGACTTTGATGATTAAACATCAAGTAAAAGGCACTTTATTACTGGCTAAAGAAGGTATTAACGGTACTATAGCTGGAGATAGGGTAGCAATAGATACGATTATTAAATGGTTACGTTCTGATCCACGTTTTTCAGATTTACAAACCAAAGAATCCTATGAAGATGAAATGCCTTTTTACCGCAGTAAAGTCAAATTAAAAAAAGAAATTGTCACTATGGGTATCAATGGTATTGACCCAAATCAAATTGCTGGTAGCTACGTTAAAGCAGAAGACTGGAATGCACTAATTTCTGACCCAGAAGTTTTACTGATTGATACCCGTAACCATTATGAAGTAGAAATCGGTGCCTTTAAAGGTGCTGTTAATCCTGTCACTAACACTTTTCGTGAGTTTCCCCAATACGTTAAGGACAAGATCGACTGCAACAAACATAAAAAAGTTGCCATGTATTGCACTGGTGGCATCCGCTGTGAAAAATCTACAGCCTTTTTGAAAGAACAAGGCTTTAAAGAGGTTTATCACCTAGAGGGTGGCATTTTAAAATACTTGCAACAAATCCCTGTTGAAGACTCTTTGTGGCAAGGTGAATGTTTTGTATTTGATAATCGGGTCGCGCTAAATCATTCCTTAGAAAAAGGTCAATATGATCAGTGCCATGCCTGTCGCTATTCGATTACCGAAGAGGATAAAAAAAGTGAACATTATATACAAGGAGTTAGCTGTTCTCGTTGTTATGACAAAGTTTCAAACAAACAGCTAAACCGTTTTAAAGAACGAGAAAAACAAGTAGCAATAGCTAAAAGCCGTGGTGAAGAACATATTGGCTCTTCAACTAAGGATATTTCCTCACAACGCCGCGCCTTAAAATATCAATTTAAAGAACAGCAAAGACAGCGTAAACTGGATTCTAATACCCTATTCAAAAAATAACCAAACAACAAGGAGTCTTTAGTCTTTAGATCCGTAGGGTGCGTTCCACGCACCAGAACTAATCAAGGAGTCTTTAGTCTTTAGTCTTTAGTATTCAGTCTTTAGTCTTCCGTCTTTCGTCTTTCGTCTTTCGTCTTTCGTCTTTCGTCTTTCGTCTTTCTCCCCTTTTCTAATGTAAAAAATTTGTTTTTCCTCCGCTTTAACAAATTCTATAATTTTATGCCCCACTTGATCGGTATAAACACCAATATCCAGATACGCAGCTGGGTCAGTAGCAATCACTTTAATCACCCCACCGTTTTCAGTTTCCATTAAACCTTTTTTTAAGCGTAGCAACGGTAAAGGGCAAATTAGACCACTGGCATCAATTTCTATATCAAACTCGATCATGTTTTATTTTCTCAATCTTTTTAGAGTAGCTTATAATATCACTCTCAACAGCACAGCGAGAATTAAACAATACAGATGGATTATTTTCCTCTTTTCATCAAACTAAAGAAACGTAACTGTCTGGTCGTTGGAGCAGGAGAGATAGCGGCGCGTAAAATAGAATTATTGAGTCGGGCAGGTGCCATTGTTACTGTCATTGCTAAACAGGTGAGCCAAACCGTCAAGGCAATGGAGCACACCCATCAACTGATTATAAAAGAAAAATCATTTGCTCAAACTGATGCCACTGGTTTTCAACTGATTGTCTCTGCCACCAATGATAGTACCATCAATAGTTTAGTAGCAGCTTCAGCAACAAAGCTTAATATCCCCGTCAATGTTGTTGATAACCCTGAGCTATGTAGTTTTATTTTTCCTGCTATTATTGACCGCTCCCCTATTATAGCTGCAGTTTCATCAGGCGGCTCCTCACCTGTTTTAGCTCGTCTGTTAAGAGCTAAAATTGAAAGCATTATCCCTCCTGCATTTGGTCAACTTGCTAAACTGGCTGAAAAATTTCGACAAGCTGTTAAACAACATATCATTGAGCCTTCTCAACGCCGTATTTTCTGGGAACAAGTGCTACAGGGAAGAATTGCAGAACTTATTTTCTCTGGAAAAATCTCAGAAGCCGAAAAACAACTTAAATTATTATTGTCACAGACAGAACCTGTTGATAATAAAGGGGAAGTCTACTTAGTTGGAGCAGGCCCTGGCGATCCTGATTTATTGACATTTCGAGCGCTGCGACTTATGCAACAAGCCGATGTAGTTATCTATGATCGTTTAGTCTCAGCCGAAATACTGGACTTAACACGCCGAGATTCAGAAAAAATATATGTAGGAAAACAACGGAAAAATCATAGCTTGCCTCAACATTCTATTAATCAATTACTAGCTACTTTAGCAAAACAAGGAAAACGTGTTGTCCGCTTAAAGGGCGGAGACCCTTTTATCTTTGGACGCGGTGGTGAAGAAATTGAAACTCTAGTAGAAGAAGGCATTGCTTTTCAAATCGTCCCCGGTATTACCGCAGCTTCTGGTTGTGCTACCTACGCTGGTATTCCCCTAACCCACAGAGACCATGCTCAGTCTTGTACTTTTGTTACTGGACAGCGTAAAGATAATTCGATTAACCTCAATTGGTCACAGCTATCAGCAGCCAATCAAACGATTGTTTTTTATATGGGACTTTCTGTTCTGGACAAAATATGTCAATCCTTGATTCAACATGGCTGCCCTAAAAACCATCCTATTGCCATTATTCAACAGGGAACCACGCCTAATCAGCGTGTCATCACTGGCATACTCGAATCCTTTCCCAAGCAGGTCGCTGATGAAGGCATTAAAGCCCCTACTTTGATTATTGTTGGAACCGTTGTCTCATTACATAATAAATTAGAATGGTTTAAAACAGAACCTTGTAATTAATAAACCCTTAAAAACACAACAACCATCTGATTTATAACAATAAATTAAACAAAAACCATAGAAAAACCAAGCAGTATTTGGTAAAATAACGGCTATTTCTTAGTCGTTTTGCTGATAAACCATACCAACAAAATCAACCTCAAACACAGAGCAACTAAACTTCTTTCATTCAGAGTTATTTGCTGAATAGGGTATACCGTCATCCTGCATGTTCTAAGCAGGAATCCATGAGTCTTTCGTCTTTCGTCTAAGCCCAATTACTCTAAAAAAGCAAGAGGGTTTTCCTTGTATTTTTCTACCATATTCTATATCTTGTTTAGATTAAGTTCGTCAATTACAGTGTTAAAAAAATGCTAAAAACAAATATTACCCATCTTATTCTTACTACCATGCTACTGCTACTGGCATCGGTGTTTTTATTCAGCACTGCCTCACAAGCAGACTCACACGACTCATTTAATACCGAATGGCGGATGCCTGCGGGTGATCTGACACTCACTTTCCCCAGTGAGGAGAATAGTTACACCATTGATTGGGGCGATGGTACTACCGAAGTCGTTACAGAGAATAACCCTGAGCATACCTACGCCACCGCTGGCGACTACACAGTCACAGCCACAAACGCCATCACCCGCTTTAGATTGAATAATGGCGCGGATAAAGAGAAATTAATAGACGTACAGCAATGGGGAACTGCCAACTGGACGAGCATGAGGAATACATTTAATGGCGCCAGCAATATGACCATGAGTGCAAGCGATAATCCAGACCTTAGTGGGGTAACGAATATGGCATTGATGTTCACCAATGCAAGTACTTTT
>QPIL01000067.1 GCA_003666325.1 Methylococcales symbiont of Iophon sp. n. MRB-2018 | reverse complement strand
ATCAAGAGCGGTTGTACCTAAGGAAATTGAAAGTTGAAAGTTGAAAGTTGAAAATTTAGATCAAGAGCGGTTGTACCTAAGGAAATTGAAAGTTGGAAGTTGAAAGTTGAAAATTTAGAGCAAAAGCGGGTTGTATCTAACGTAAATTGAAAGTTGAAAGTTGAAAATTGAAAATTTAGATCAAGAGCGGTTGTATCTAAGTGAATTGAAAGTTGGAAGTTGAAAGTTGAAAATTTAGAGCAAAAGCGGGTTGTATCTAACGTAAATTGAAAGTTGAAAATTGAAAGTTGAAAATTTAGAGCAAAAGCGGGTTGTGTCTGGGTGAATTGAAAGTTGGAAGTTTAGATCAAAAGCGGGTTGTGTCTGGGTGAATTGAAAGTTGGAAGTTTAGATCAAAAGCGGGTTGTACCAAAAGTGGCTCCCTATTTTTAGTAAACATATTAGGCGCTAATATAAGCACATATAGTATATTTATTTATTTATTTATTTATTTATTTATTTATTTATTTATTTATTGGATATGGTGTTAGTTTAATTATTAATGACAAGGAAATCCAGTGCTGTGCCGCATATCATGCGCAGCATTATGAATCACTTCTATAGGTGAAAAACCTACAACTATTAGGATAGCAAAGCCTACCATCGCAGATGCTACTATTTGATAGTGTTTAGAAAGTAAAGATGCTTTGCCTGAATCATGAATGGCTGAAGATGTTTGCGACATTATTTTTTAACAGTGTAGTGAATAAGATTCTTATATCTAAGGACTAAGGATTTAATGGCTTTAATATAACTCAATTACATTGAAAGTCAATTATAAAAATAAGACTATGCTACTAATCTATCGCCCCATAAACATAGCACTATATAATGCTTCCCAAAAACTAGACCAGTGATTAGGATAGAATCTTACCCTTAAAACCTGGGGAATAAGAATGCCAATAAGCAGAACAAAAGACAACACTACCACCAAAGTAAAAGTGGGGTCTATGCCATTTTATATGGGCACTCAAATTTCAGTTTTCCATTATTTGGCATAGACCCAAATAGCTTATGCCCTCAACATAATTTTGATGATAATTCGACATAAATCCCTTGTGGAGTATGTATTGCATTCCATGTTGATAAAGCGTAGGGGCGAGGGGGATAGCCCTGCTGTTGTGGGAATATTGGAATAGCGGGCGAGCAGAGGCACTCGCCCCTACGTTCTTGCTGTTGTTGGAAATATAGGAATAGTGGACACTCGCCCCTACATGTCCTTGCATTGCATTCTATGTTATAAAAAAATCAAGGGGCATTAGCCACAATAATAACTCGCCTAGGTGCTGGAAGACCTTCACAGGTTAAATTTGAATTATCTGGATCCAGAAACTCTTTTAAGGAATGAAACCGCATCCATTCTGTGCTGCGCTGCTCTTCTAGCGTGGTTTTATCAACATCAATCACTCGACAACTTTTAAATCCACAGCGTTCCATCCAGCTTATTAGGGTCTCACAACTCGGTAAAAACCAAACATTACGCATTTTGGCATAACGTCCTTTTGGTAACAGTGTCTCGCCTAGACTGCCTTCTATAACCAAGGTTTCAAGCACCAATTCTCCTTTAGGACGCAGGCAGTCTTTTAGTGCTAATAAGTGATCAATAGGTGATCTTCTATGATATAAAACTCCCATTGAAAATACGCTGTCAAAGGCATTTAATTTAGTTGGGATTTTCTCTAGCCCAATGGGTAAAACATATATTGGAGCTTCTCCATGTAATAGTCGCGTCAGTTGAAACTGCAATACATTCAGTAATAACGGCTCAATTCCAACTACCATACGCGCACCAACGCCCAGCATACGCCAACAATGATAACCATTGCCACAACCCACATCCAGAACTAAGCGGTTATTTAAAGGGGTAATGCTGTCTTTTAATCGATCCCATTTCTTGTCTGATCTCCATTCTGTATCTATCTTAATTCCAAATAAATCGTATGGACCTTTTCGCCAAGGGTGAAACGATTTTAGTTGTTCTAATAATATGGCATGTTTTTTACTGTCAATATCTTCTGCTTGACCTATTTTGACCCATGCAGAACTTAAATCTGTTGTTGATGCCATGCCGCGGGGTAAGTTAGCAATAATTTCTAGCCATTGAGTTGCGCTTCCATTTCTGTTTAGCTCGAAAGCACGCTTTAATTGCTGCGGTATTATCTCTACCCATTTATCTGCTTTTGCATTTATAAGTGCTTGAAATAATGGCTGGTAGTCAATCATTTGTCTTTATTTTAACGCGACTATGGAGGCAAAATTAAAATATTGGAACCAGACTTCGACACTACTAAAACCGACAGATTGTAGCCTTTGTTGATGCTCGGCAAGGGTTTCTGCAATTAATACATTTTCTAATGCTGAACGTTTTTGACTAATTTCTAAATCACTATAGCCTTGTGATTTTTTAAATAAATGATGTAAATCTGTTTGCAATGATTGTTGTCTTTGGTCTTCAAATCTTAGTTTTTCTGACAAAATAAGAACACCACCAGGCAGTAGTCCTTGATATATTTTTTGCAAAAAGTCATGGCGATCTTCTACTTGTATAAATTGTAAAGTAAAATTCAATACTACAACTGAAGCGTTTTTAATAGGAACATCACGGATGTCTGCACAGACTATATCAACTTTTTGATGTCCGTCATCTTTATCTAGGTTTTTTTTAAATTGCCGAAGCATGTCTGGCGAATTATCAACCGCAATGATTTTACAGTGCTGAATAGATATTTGATGTCGCATAGATAAGGTCGCCGCACCTAAAGAACAGCCTAAGTCGTAACATACTGTATGTTCTTTTGCGTATCGATCTGCTACTAAACCAATAGCATAAATAATCGTTTGATAGCCCGGCACTGAACGTTGAATCATGTCTGCAAAGACATTAACTACTGCACTGTCAAATTTAAAAGATTTTGCAGGGTCAATGGGGGAGGCAAACAGGGTATCCTTAATCAAGGACATAGGGGGAATAACAATTGCATAGATGGATGATTGAAAAATATATACCTTTTAAGGGCTGTCTACGCTATGGCTTGAGTAGACAGCCTTTAATGTATATTAGGAATAAATACACGAAAATAACTTGCTTAACTTGTTTTGTGTGCGTTCCTATGGTTTAGTTTTTTTTACTAACAGGCTTTGCTAAAGCTGTAACGTTTCTTTTCGCCAGTGTCTCTATAATACCTGCGATGGAACCTGTTTTTCTAAATTCATTTTTGATTGAAGTTCGGTAATTAGTCACTAAACTCACTCCTTCAATCATAATGTCATACACTTTCCATGTTCCTTTATATAGGACCATTCTGTAATTTATCGCTATAGGCTGAATACTCGGTTGCAAAATTTCAGTTTTAACAATATTTTTTTTTGCCCCTTGTTTTAAATTTAACGGTAAAAAACGCACTGACCAGTCTTTAAAACCTACAAATGCTCGTGAATAAGTTCTGACAAGTAAAATTTTAAATTCTGAAATAAACTGCTTTTTTTCATCTTTAGTGGCTTTCTTCCATAATTTTCCAAGCACTAACGCTGATATTCTTTTAAAGTCTACATGTGGGTTAATCACTTTATCCACAAATGCATTCACTTGTTGGAAGTCATGGATAAATGTTTCATCTTGAAGTTTTTCTTTTAATTTATTTGAAACCGTCTCAATAGCAATTTGAGGTGCAACTAACTCTGCAGCAGTCACTTTAGAAACTGATGCTAAAGTCGATACAAATGTTAAAATAGATAGTAGAAAAAGTTTTTTTATATCCTTGTTTTTCATGAAGTCTCCGCGTTCTTAAAGTGTTACACCGAATTTTTTTAAAATCTTAATATATTTAGCTTTAGTAAAGGAGTCGTCAGCACTTATATCCAGCAAGTCATCAAAAATGCCATCATTCCTAAACAAAAAAAACCAGCAGGTTTTGAAACATATTACAAGAAAATAGCATCAAAGTGTTAAAATATATCATCTATATTTAATAATTAATGAACTACGTTCTATGGATAACAAAACACATAGCGCCATCATTTTTCCAGATACCCGTATGCGAAGAATGCGGTATCACGACTTTTCTCGTCGTTTAATGAGAGAAAATACGCTCTCTACTGACGATCTTATCTATCCTATGTTTGTTATTGAGGGTGTTAATCAGAGAGAAAAAATAGTATCTATGCCAGGTATTGAACGATTGTCTCTTGATTTGTTGCTAAAAGAAGCTAAACAAATCAGTCAATTAGGTATCCCTGCCATTGCGCTTTTTCCAGTAACTACTGCGGATAAAAAATCGGTTGATGCTAGGGAAGCATACAATCCAGACGGCTTGGTTCAATGTTGCGTAAGGGCATTAAAGGGTTTGTACCCCAACTTAGGAATTATTACCGATGTCGCTTTAGACCCTTTTACATCTCATGGACAAGACGGCCTAATCAATGATAAGGCTTATGTGATGAACGATGAAACTGTTGAGGTTTTATGTAAGCAAGCGTTATCACATGCTGAGGCTGGGGTGGATATTGTTGCCCCATCCGATATGATGGACGGTCGAATTGCTGCCATCAGAAATATTTTAGAAGTAAACAATTATACTAATACTCAAATTCTCGCCTACTCAGCTAAGTATGCATCCAGTTTCTACAGTCCTTTTAGAGATGCGATAGGCTCTACTGGCAACTTGGGAAAAGCCGATAAGAATAGCTACCAGATGGACCCTGCCAATTCTGACGAAGCCCTGCGTGAAATTCAACTGGATTTACAAGAGGGGGCTGATATGATTATGGTGAAACCGGGCATGCCTTATTTAGATATAATCCAACGCGCTAAACAACAATTTGCCGTCCCAACCTTTGCGTATCAAGTCAGTGGAGAATATGCCATGCTAAAAGCAGCATCCAACAACGGCTGGCTCAATGAAAAACAAGTCGTTCTGGAATCTTTGCTGTCATTTAAACGTGCAGGTAGTGATGCTATATTAACTTACTATGCTAAGTCTGTTGCACAGTGGTTAAGGGACTCAGGACTCAGGACTCAGGACTCAGGACTCAAGACTCAAGACTCAAGACTCAAGACTCAAGACTCAAGACTAAAGACTAAAGACTAAAGACTAAAGACTAAGGGCTAAGGGCGGCTAAGGACCCCTTGGTTTTTGATTAGTTCTGGTGCGTGGAACGCACCCTACGGATCTGGTGCGTGGAACGCACCCTACGGATCTGGTGCGTGGAACGCACCCTACAGATCTGGTGCGTGGAACGCACCCTACGGATCTGGTGCGTGGAACGCACCCTACAGATCTGGTGCGTGGAACGCACCCTACAGATCTGGTGCGTGGAACGCACCCTACGGATCTGGTGCGTGGGTTGGGTTGGGAGGTTTTATATAAATCAATTACTCCGACCCCTTGATTTTTTGAATATTATATTGCCTAGTCGGTATTTTTTTTAGGCACATCTTCTTTTATTGGCACTTTTTTTGAGCAATTTATCTGAATTGATATGGTTTTTACTTTAGTTATTATGCTTGCAACATTTATCTGGGAGTTTTTTGTTGGAGAAAGGTTTGCTAATGTCTGATAAAGATCGTTACGCTGTCTTTGGTCATCCTATCAATCACAGCAAGTCACCTTGCATTCATCAATTATTTGCTGAACAAACCGATCAGTTATTAAGTTATGAGGCGCAAGATGTTCCTGCTGACTTATTTGAGTCGGCTGTCCATGTTTTTTTACGGCAAGGGGGCAAAGGTCTAAATTGTACGGTTCCGTTAAAAGAATTAGCTTGGCAACGAGCCGATCTATTATCGCAAAGGGCAACACTGAGCAAGGCAGTTAATACTTTGATTCTACAGGAAAATGGGACTTTATTAGGTGATAATACAGACGGAATTGGACTGGTAAGAGATTTAACAAAAAACCAGCAGATTAATTTATCAAACAGTAGGATTCTTATTTTAGGTGCTGGTGGGGCCTGTAGAGGTATCATTGAACCATTGATGCAACAGGCACCTAAGCATATTATTATTGCTAACCGCTCTGTTGAAAAAGCTATGACTTTAAGCGATGAGTTTTCTGTATTAGGCACGATTAAGGGCTGTGGTTATGGTGACATCAAAAATAGTCAATTTGATTTAATTTTAAATGCTACTTCTGCCAGTCTCAGTGGAAAATTGCCGCCTTTAGCAGATAATATATTGGCTGAAAAAGGCTGTTGTTATGATCTCGCCTATGCCAATAAACCCACACCTTTTATGTTATGGGGTCAAACCCAGAATGCTGAAAAAAGCCTTGATGGTTTGGGTATGTTGGTCGAACAGGCGGCTGAAGCCTTTTATTTATGGCGTAATGTGCGCCCCGAAACGTCTGCCATTATTGATTTATTGAAAAAGACTAAAGACTAAATACTAAAGACTAAAAGTGTATAGTTTCTCTGGCTTGGTGCATTAACTTTCTACCTTCCCAGCTCAGCACTCCAATTTTATATGCACCCTCAATTAAATCATACTCTGTTACATGGTCTTGAAAGTCTTCATATTTTTCTATCTTCTTTTTTGAACTAATTTCTTTATTAAATAAATCAATACTTCTATGTAATATTTTTTGACGTAAATCATCTACAACAGCATTCCAATATGCACCAATAGCGCTCCTATATCCTTTGACAGGAAGAACCTTCAATGCTTCAGAAATATATGAACAATCCCTTATCTCCTCACGAACATTGGATATTTCTTTTGATAAAAGAGCGCCTTCCTCATGACTTAAAAGAACTAGTTCATTACTCCCTAACTTTATCAATTCACTTATTGTCATATTCTGTATGTTCCATGTTTTATATAGCTAACGCCTAAATCAGCGCGCAGTTTAAAGGGGCGCTTTTTTTGCTTCGCAAAAAATATAACGCTTTAAACTGTCCGCTGGATTTTTTTGTTAGCTGTTTTATAATGTGTACCAACCAATAGACCGTTAATACTTAAATCTTCGTCAACTTCTGGCCAATGAATACCTTCACCTTCTCCAAGTAATTCCCAATTATCAAGTTGTTTTTTGCTTGCTTGCGCTAACCTAGGAAACCAAACCAAAGGTGCAGAGATAGTCCGACCATCGACTAACTCGACAATTAACGAAACATCTGTGCATTTGATATTATGCGCCTGAGGGTGTAGTTCAATCGCTAAAGTACTCATTCCAAGCCTCCAAAAATGTTTCTTTATTTGCGTTCACCAATGATTCTAGTTTTCTAAGCTCCTTCGGAGAAAACCTTGTTGAACTAGCTAATGCTACGGGTTGAAGCCAGAATTTTGCCAGCATACGTTCACGTTGGATATGGATATGGATATGTGCAGGCTCCCCATTTTTTGTCAAGTTTCACCACGTTGTACCATGATTTTTTAAAAGTTCAGCTCGAAACATATCGGGTGGTTTTCTAAAAATTTGTGGATTTATTCTATACCAACATTGGACGGCTTCAAAGGGCGTTCTAACC
>QPIL01000068.1 GCA_003666325.1 Methylococcales symbiont of Iophon sp. n. MRB-2018 | reverse complement strand
TAAATAGTAGTCTTTATCAGCATCACAAAAGAAAACATCACCACGGCGATTGCCTCTCTGGGTAATGTGATGTGGGATATTAGCAAATACGCTTCTGGCTTGTCTTGGCATAGGTGTATTTTAACAGGTAAAAGGGTAGCGTCCCCTTATTTCCCTTATTTCTTCTTTATAGTTGTTCGATTGAATCTGTTTTTTCTAACGCTTTATCTATTTTATTTACCTTTGCAATAGTGTCTCTAATCAATGTGATTAGCTCACCTCTGTGCATGGCATTAATCGTTTTTTCACCCATTTTTATCCCCTAAAATCATAGTTTCAATTTCTTGCTTGGCTTGTTCTAGTCCTGTCTTAGCCTCGGTTTGTAATTGCTTGGCTTTAGTGCGTATTTGGCTGATGTGTTCGGCTATTTGGGTTTGTTTTTCTATGGGGGGAAGTGGGATTCTTATATCTTTTACTAAATCAATATTTAAATTTTCAACAACCCCGCCTATTGTTTGTTTTTGAAATAATTTATATATTAATTTTGAACCTAAAATTATATGCAAATAATCTTTACTTGCCTTATCCGTTATAGGTCTAAATAATAACCATCCATCATGAATACAGCCTGTTGTTTTCATAATAAATGGTTTGCCAAAACTCATCGAATTAGATAAAATAAAATCACCTTCAAAAACCATTCTTGAATATTGCACCCCTTCTGGTTTGATTTTTTGTTTTGTCTTGCGAATATATTTTTTCACTCCTTTTGTATCGCCTATTTTTATCCAATTAATGCCGTTTTTATCTTCGGTAAAATAATCATTTATTGGTCTAGGTGAGCCGCCTCTATTAATTTCAAATAATTCTTTTAATTTTGGCGATTCAAACCTATATAAATTTATTTTCTCTTCAATATTTTTAAACTCTAGTTTATGAAAATGTGCATCAAATCGACCCTCTAATTCACTAAATTTTTTAGTGAATATTCTTGCCTTCAGGATGTTATCGGTTTGTTCAGGTAAATCTATACCCAACTCACCTAAAAGATAAGTACCAATACTGTTCAATAAATTTTGTGCCTGGGCTTCTTTGTCTTTCTTGTGTTGATAGGCCTTATCCATCTTCGCCACTATTTCGGCTTGAATATTTTTAGGTGGGATTGGAATTTTTATTTTTTTTATATCTTTTGGATAAATATGTGAAGTTTGCCCTCGCTTTTCTCTATTGATTAAAGTTTTATAGATTTCTGTATTCAACAAAGAAAACAAATACTTGCTATTATTTTTTAAGCCTCTGACACAAAGCAACTCCCCTACAAATGTAGTATTTTCTTTTGGTTTCGTATTTAGATATTTTATAAATCTACCAACATAACTAGCCTGATGAGCAGAAGATAAAATATAAACATCTCCTTTAACGGCGTTTGCTATTGATGATTTTATTTTATGTGTATAAGCAACCTTTGATAAATCTATAAAATCTTTTTGATAACTACTAACTTTGATAATTGGGTATTGTGTTTCATTCTTAGCATAATCTGATTTGGCAGGTGTAGAGCCACTTAATACATCTGCAACATTGCATAAAAAATCTGTTGTGTTTGCTGACCGTATCTTATTTTTAATATTTTTGTAAAGTGGCTTATAATAATTAGGATCAAGCCTTCCTTCCAACTCACAACGCTTAACCAAAAAAACCTTATTACTATCCAGAACAGGCGAAAGCTGAAAACTCATGCCTCCCCCTTTTTAATCGCTTCAATAAATCGGGTAAGCTCTTTGCCAATCATATCCAGTTCATTGTTATTGGTGGGTTTGCCTGTTGCGTCATAGCCTATATCTTCAGCTATTGCCATAAAGATGGGGTAGTCATCCAGTGTTTGTTGTTTCTGCTCCAAATACTGGTCGCTCAAGGTCTCCTTGAGTGCGTCAATCTTTTCTTTGTATTCGGCGTTGACCTCTTTTTTCCATTCTTTGTACGCCTCGGATTGGGTTAGGGCTTTACCCTCTAAACACTCTGTATTATCAAAGCCTTTCAGGTCTTTGATGTGCTGTTTTTTATCGAAGTCGGTTTGCTGTAATTGTTTCAGGTAATCGCACTATTCCTTAATGTTGTCTTGCAGGGCTGTTTTCTGGTTTTTGATTTTCTCGGTTGTCTGTGTCGTGTGTTTTTGTAAAAACATCACAGAACTTTTAACCCCTGCACCCGTTGCCTGGAATGCGGTTTGTGGCATAGAGACGACCGCTACAATACGGTATTTTTCTTCTATGCCGTCTCTGACATATTGCAAGCTGGAATTAGTTAAAACCCCATCAGGGATAACCATTGCCAGATAACCGCCTTCGCTTAAAAATTTATGGCATTGCTCGATAAATAGTATTTCTGTGCTTTGGTTATCTCTGGATGTTTGTTTGCTTTTGGGGTTCAACCAGTCAATATCTTTCATGGCATAGCCGTATTGGTGCATATAAGCCTGCTCGGTTTGCTTGATACTTGAGCCAAACGGCGGATTTGTGATAATGAAGTCAAAGCGATTAAAGGCAAAGCCTTTATTTTGAGTGCGTGAATAAATTCCTTTTTGGGTGATATTGCCGTCTGTATCGGTGATGTCTTCTACAGGTAACAAACCATCGGTAGCAATCACATTGGTATGACCGTCATCATGGATAATCATGTTCATTTTTGCTGTTCTGGCGATTTGTTCGTTTATTTCTATGCCGTAGAGGTTCTTTTCAGCGAAATCATGCCAGTGCTTGAAATGATCGTTTGCCTCTTTAGGGTTGGTTTCAAAATCGGGGTAATAGTCTGTGGCTTGTTGCCTGACTTTATCAAGGGCATGGAGTAAGAAGCCACCACTACCACAAGACGTATCCAATACTAAAGAGTCATTATTTATCGGTAAAGTATCTACAATAAATTTAACAATGGGGCGTGGCGTAAAGTATTGCCCAAAATCGCCCCGAAAGAATGAACCCATAAAGGTCTCAAAGGCTCTGCCTTTACTATCAAGGTCGGTATTACCTAGATGGATACTTTCAAGATAGCCAACTACGGTACGCAATTTTTCTATATTTAGGCGTATGTCGTCCTTAAATACTTCAGGGTCTTTCTTGCGTCCTTCGGCGTACAAGGCGTTGATGCGGTTTTGCAGTTCTTTATTGGTTTTTGCTTCGGTGCTTTCGCTGAATATTTGAAAATCGTAGGCATCACCTTTTTTTCGGGGTTTTCGTTCATCCCATATTTTACAGAATATCAGTTTGTCCAGTTCATCAAATGCTTCTGATGGATTGAGTTCACCGCCACCCCATAGGGAGTTATGGGCTTGTTTAAATCTTCGAGTAAGTTCATCCTCGCCAACCACGTCAAGCTCAAACAATTTTTGCCCGTTGACTTCGCCACCACCTTTGGCATATTTGTATTTAGCAAGTTTATCAACACCATATTGAGGAACATCAGGTACAGAAAGGTATTTTTTCGGTTCTTTTTTTGGTATTTCAAAATAGGCATCTTTAATTTTGGATGTTACCCAAAAATACCTTGCTCTAACCGTACCTGTAGCGGCATAACTGAATGCCTGTGCAATAGCCTGATTAAATTCTAATTCAGAAACATCCTCTTTTTTACATTCAACAACTATATGGGCGGAGGTGTGTTCATCGTTGTTATAAACGATAATATCCGCTTCTCTGGTGTCTGAGCCAATTTTGACAGAGTTAAATTGCTCTATTCTTTCTGGCTTGTAACCATAAATCAAAACCAACTTTAGAAATGACTCAGCTTGTACCTTTTCTTCTGGATTGCCAAAATTCCGCCTTTTATTCTGGTGGATATAGGTAATATATTTTTGCTCATCATCGAATTTGATTAAGTCTTTGTCGATTCCTTTTTGTATCAAGTTCATTCTATTTTTATTTCCTGCCTTTCAAATTTGGTAATGATTGCTGGTAGTTGGTTTTTAGGGCATAACGCCTTGCTCAGCGGCAATTTGAAGCGGCACGTTTTTGCGCATGCAAAAAAAGTGACGCTTTAAATTGTCCGCTGGAGCTATTTGTTAGCACTTATGTACGATTAACTAAATAGCTATTTTCTGCGCTCGATATTTCTATAGTCTCTTCTGACCAGCTTAGATTAATAGATTGCAGCACTGGCATTTCAACTTCTTCTATATCTTGTATTGCAGGCTTAATATAATTTTCTATGAAAACTGACACGACCGCACCAGCTTCTTGCTCCATATGTTCCCAAGCGTCTTCACCTTGATAGAATTCACCGCCGCTTTCCAAAAATTTATTTGATAATTCAGTTAATCTAGACGATGGAGTCGGATCTAAAACCAGTAACACGGGTATAAATCCTGCGGCTTGGCTCTCTACAGGAAAAGAGAGTTCTTCGCCAAACCTACCTTGACCACTAGCAGCAATTGTAACTCGTAATTTAAGTTCATAGGTGCGGTTATTTATTGGTACCAAGCAATCAATCTGCCGCCCTTTATTTGTAGGCTGTCCATTAGAATCAAGTCTTTTAACTGGGGAGTTTCTTGAGCCTACAGGCTCACCACCCAAACAACTCGCTAAAAGAGGCTCAAATAGATAACCTGTTTCTTGTGCAGAACGATTATCAATATCGTAAATCCACTTACGCCACACCATCCAGTTAGCTAAGAGAGTTGTATCACACCCTCCATACTCTAATAGAACTCTAGGGCCAATCTGATCCATATTTGGCATAGGTTGAGTGGACAAGATTCTTTTGTACTTAACTCTACGACGATGCAATGCTGATAAGTTTTCTATAAATAACCCAAAATCATTATCTTTGCCAAAACACGTTGATAAAGCATTAACAATAACGTCAGATGATATATCTAAATTTTCTTGGCTATCAAACCAACTTAATGGGATTTGATAATATGAGTTATTAGGAAGATCGGAGGCGACAATACCAAGCTCATCAAATGACCATCCCAAATCATTTATTGTTATGGAAATTAAAGATAAAAGCTCACCATTAGAAATGACCACCTGAGCATCACCAGATCCGTGCATTTTACATTTTGAGTATAAATTTCTAATAAAAGCTGTATTTGTCATATTCTTATTCAAACAGGTTGCCCTGTTGCTCCATATTTTTATTTAAAATTCCACTGAGCATCATATCTGTTCGTTTAAGCGCAGGACTCATAGCTCCTGCTTTTGTGAGTAGAAAGCCAAGCATTTTACCTGAACTTACAGCACCACCATTAAAACCATAATCATCTTTAATATGCTCGGCAAAAATACGCGCTAAGAGAGGTGGGATGGCATTCCCCACCTGCTGAATTTTTTGGGACGCATTACCACAAAAACTAAAGAGGTCAGGAAATGTTTGTATCCGAGCCGATTCACGGATAGTTAAAGGACGGTTTTCAAGGGGATGTATAAGTTCTCTTGTTGCTGCACCAGTTATTGTCAGGCAGGGTTCGTTTAAATGCAGTTTTTTTAGCCCTGAAGGTGCTCCACCACGCTTTTCTGTTGGCGTTCCATCAGCAACTCGTCTATTGGCTCTTTTTTTGAATGACTCATGCTGAAGCTCTACTGGTAAGTCTTTCATTGTTTGCCCTGGCTTTAAGGCGGAAATTCTTTTTAGTTGGATTCCTTCTATTTTCGGAGAGTAATGATCGGTTATTTCATTAGAATTCTCTCGAAGTAAAAAATCAAAGTCGTCAACTGGTGAGTCTTCTACTGGCTTCAATACTTTGGTTTTATCGTTTGTCGCAGGAGGTAAGCTACTAATCGCGTGATTAATGGTAACATCAGAATTTCTAAATATCTGACCTGACATTTTCAAGGTTGGTTCTGGCATTTTGAATTTATGCCCAATGCGATTTCCAACAATCAATACACGCTTTCTTCTTTGAGGCACACCATATTCTTGAGAATATATTTTTTCAATTCTAATGTCGTACCCAAGGCTAATAAACGCATTGGCAGCTTCAAAAATATATTTTCCTTTATTTGAAGTAAGTAAACCCTCAACATTCTCCATTATGAACCATTTAGGATTTAATGTTTTTAGTGCTTTGACATAACTTTTTAGAAGGTGATTTCTAGGATCATCCCAAAAACGTGTTCCAGCAGTTGAAAATCCTTGGCATGGTGGGCCACCAATTAATATGTCAAGTTCTCCAGACTGCAACCCAACATTGTCCATAATTTCATAGAAATTTAGGTTGTCTATATCTTCGTGGCTACATATCGCTTCTGGGAAGTTTTTCTTATACGTTTCAACTGCGGCTACATCTTTGTCATTTGCATACAAAATGGAATAGCCCGCTTGTTTAAATCCAAGAGAGCAACCACCCGCACCACAAAACAAACTAATTGCTGTTGGTTTCATTTGCGGCTATTACATCCTAAAAATATCATTGATTCATTTTACCTTGAGTTAATGCAATATGCTGATATGTTTTGAGTGCTAACGCCAAATTCAGTGGCCGCTGGCAGATGTACGGTGAACTCTGCAAACACACAGAACTTTGCAAAAAAATGACCTTTGAAAAAAAACTGCACTGCCAGCGGTCGACTGGAATTTTTTGTTATGTTCCGAATATATGAGTAGCTTGTAATACGCCACATAAAAAGCTTCCATAAGAACCTAAAACAAATAGTATTGCTGTAACATTTGAAACATTACCAACTATTCTTTGCCAAGGTATCCTACTTGCAAAAAACCATTGAGCTAAATATGTAGCTCCTGAAGCGATTGCAGCCAAAAGCACGCCTAACAAAAATATTTCAAGTGGTTCGGCAAGTTGAGCAACATTTGTAATTGAATTATCTTTTACGTTACCAATAAAAGTTAGTAAAGCAATTGATGCTCCACCATTAATAAGAATTGCTGATTTTAGAGCAGATTGACCAGTCAATAGTGTCGCTCTGAAAAGCTCAAAGTCCCATTGATTATGAATTTTATGATCTTCAACCCATTTAGATAA
Source organism: Methylococcales symbiont of Iophon sp. n. MRB-2018 (assembly GCA_003666325.1). Classification (GTDB taxonomy): domain Bacteria; phylum Pseudomonadota; class Gammaproteobacteria; order Methylococcales; family Methylomonadaceae; genus QPIN01. The sequence continues at coordinate 614 of QPIL01000068.1, read as the reverse complement.
ATCAGCCTTATACTTTTCTAGATCGGCAGAGGTTAGCTCATTCTCCCCGTTTTTTTCTTCATAAGCATTTAATTTAGATAGATAGACTTTTAGTTCATGTGTGCCAATGACTGAATGACCATTTCTTTCTAGGTCTTCAACTACCATATAAATGGTATCAATAATCTGATTCATTTTATCCTTACTTTAGAACATAACGCCAAGGTAACCTGCAGTTTTTTGCGGAAGGCTTTTGCGATAAAATGCAGCGAAGCGGAATTCGCAAAATGCCGGAGCAAAAAACTGTCCAGCTGACATGCTTGTTGCATTACTTAGTCAACCCTTAAAAACACCATAACAACTTGATTTATAATAATAAAACCAACAAAAACCATAGACAAATCAACCAGTATTTGGTAAAATAACACCTATTTCCTGGTCGTTTTGCTTAAAAAATATGCTAACAAAATCAACCCCAAATACAGGGCAACTAAACCTCTTTCATTCAGAGTTATTTTCCCAATTAGACACCAAAGACCCTTTAATACAGCTAGCCAACACTATTAACTGGACAGTCTTTGATAATGCTTTTGAGAAGTATTATTGCCAAGACAATGGCAGACCCTCAAAACCCA
>QPIL01000069.1 GCA_003666325.1 Methylococcales symbiont of Iophon sp. n. MRB-2018 | reverse complement strand
TCGTAGATCAGTGGAAATCGGGTAGCGTCTTTGAAAAAGAAGAAAAATTCATTTTTTGAATTTAGCGCCATTTATACATACCAGCAGATAGCCAATAAGATTCTCTACAGCCTGGCAACCTCGGAATTTCCCTATAAGGCTGGTTGCTATGTGCTAGAGCCCTTAGAAGTCAACGTTCGAAAATGGCGTCCGCTCGCGATAGACTCAACCGTTTAGAACGAGCTTCTGTGGCTGTTACTGACTTACCTGGAGACTCTGCTGGTGATTTCTAAGGAGGATACGTCCAGAGCTACCTGCCAGGAGCAAGCCTGCTTGTTTTTACCAGCTCAGAAGCGGCTGGAGATGGCAAAGATATGGAAGTTGGGACTTAGCGGTGGCTCTGACAACAGAAGAGGTAAGCCTAGCTAGTGGTAGCTAGCTATTCTGTAGATAGTCTACTGCTTTAGGAATAAGTAGATCAAGTTTTGAAAGCTAAATGCAAATGACAGCTGAGATAATGTTCAAAGAGTTGTATATACCACCCCTCCCATGTCTACAGTATGGTGCTCCCATCGAGTGTGACATGCTCTCCAGCTGCTCTGCCATGGTCGCATCCTCTACTGAAGTCACCTGTAGTGTCCTACATAGCCACAGTGCCTGTCTGTATCCTGTGTTTGTCTCTGTGCCCTCCCCACCCATGCATCTTCATGCATTCAAGTGAATCAAGTCATACAACAAACACAAGGAATGTTGACGGACTGATGTTCAGCTGTGACATGCTGAGCTGGATCCATCTGAAGCCGATGTACCTAGAACTTGCACAGAGTCATGTTCCCTGTAGTTGGAAGCTTCAAGAGAGAACTAGATGTGTGTTATGTGTGTTATGTACATAAACAAGAACAAAATTTCAATGAATTTCAAATATGTGACAGGCTATATGAAAAGGGGTCACTTCGCGCAGACTATAATTTTTCAATATGGCCTAATTAAAATTGACTTTTGAAAAAAAAATTTTTCTTTTGGCATTTTTTTAATAGCCCATGTAAAACTTTGTTCTTTAGGCTACCTCCACGAAATATTTGGAGTCTCTAGCTCAATTCTAAACGGGCAAGCGCTTAGTTTGAAGTTAGCTACCTAAAAAACCCCAAAAATATCTCCTGTGAAACGGATTTAATAATGTGTGCGGTTAAGAGGGAATTCCCCAATAATCACCATAGCAACCTTACAATTATAATGGCTGCTAGTACCCTGTAGGCTTGTTTCTATTCTAGCTCCCCAGGCACCCCATGATTCATTGAAAGTGGACTCTGATGTTGACAACCAAGCCTTCCTTGAAGTTCCTGAAGACAGTTCATGCCTTACCAAGTACCACTGCCTCTGAGAATGGGGTGACAAAGTAGCCCACTTCAGCGGAGGAAAGAGGTGCATTACAGACAATTTTGATAAACAAAACTCAAACAATTATAATAGTGTGTGCGTGAATGTGTTGGTGTATGCATATCTGTGCTTGTAGATGGTTGATCTCCAGTTTCTAGGCCTAAAAAACAAAAAGAATGAATGGGAAGGGTGAGTAAGTGAAGAATACTCGAGCACAAACATACTCTACAGCACACATGGAGTAGTGATACACTCCACGGCATACAGGGAGAGTAGTCACACCAGACAGGGCCACCATTACCTGTTCCCTAGCAGGTTTAGCCGATTAGCAACCTGTCTCTCACAGTTTTTGGTTTTTAGTGGCTCCCAGTGAGTTTTTACTTGCCTTGAAGCCAACTGTAAGTTCTGACATACAGTTAACACTTTCTAGAGCCTTGGAGGATTTGGTAAGTAGCTATTTGCATGCCAGTACAGAGCTAAATCAGCTTTGAAGCTAGTTTCACTGACTATCAAGTCGGCTAACTGACTTTTTACCTCATAGGCTTGATATCCAGACCTTGTCTTCTCTTCTTGATAGTCTGGGGAGGTCTTGTTGACTCAAGCGCTGGTAAGAGAACCTAAAACATACAGTAAGGGTTCATAGCTACCTTAGTTCTTGCATACTAAACGCTTCATGATTCTGATTCGAGCTAAAGTTTACCTGAATGTAATCCAGACCTAGTCCACTGCTTTCCGTGCCCTGGAGTAGCCAAGCGCTTAGTACAGAGCCAGAAACAAACCTGTACCTCTTACAGCTTCTTCTCCAAGTTGCACTGAAAGATCAAAGGCTTTATGACGTCACTATAGTATCCGGACCTACGTGAGATTACTGCGCTTGAAGGGTTTTATGTTTAGAGGCGTTTTTCTCACTTCATTGACAAAGTCACTCGCTAGAGGTGTTGCTTGTTTAACGCTTGTAACTCTGGGGTGGTCCGTATGGCACGCCACTAGTAACAAAATGATATCCTACACATCCACGAAGGAAACGACGTAATATTGCGATATACAACGTAATATTACGACACCACGTCGTAATATTACGACGTAATAATACCACGTAATATTGCGGGACGCATTCAATAATCTCTCGCATGCTTTATGCTTTTGGAACCAGACAGACACCACATCGCAATATTACGTCGCAAATATTACGGCGCAATAATATTGCGGGACGAATCTCTCGCAAACTTGGAACCGAACTGCTCCTGGACAGAACTATGGACGTCACCAACTGGGAAGCCTACTTCGAGGAAGTTTATTCGTTTATTTCCTCACTTGGTGGTGGAAGAAGGAGTTTTGCTAATCAAGCTTATACAGAGTATGTTATGGAGCGGCTTAGGAATTGTATTAGGTATTTTTTTAAACTATAATTGCTATTACTTTTATTACCAAACAATTTAGGTCTCTCACAATTCTTATCGATTATATCCAACCATTAGAGGACTCAGAAAGAGATGAACAGCAGGTTATTTCATTGTATCAGGTTCAAATGATGCAATTGCTAGATTATATAAGGCAGATTTCTGTTGACTGGCAGGCACACTTTGATCACTTGCAAATGCATAGGCCTAGAACATTCCAAAGTGATACCGCATACCAATTGGAAACCCAGCAATCAGGTCAGTGTCTTATTGATGTTGATTCACAGCCCTATATCAACCCTGTAATATATACTTTTGTCTAGACCCCTTGCCTTATGGGGGTGTGACGACATAAGCGTGCCCTATATGTAGTGAAGATCTAGGCTATCGAGGTAAAGTATGTGCTAGTGACTGCTCTTGGATATGCGATGTAATGTAGCTAGCTAACATACTGCAACTTGACTTCATGGCAGTTTTTGAGAAAGAGCTCCAAGTGCTACAATCTTTACTCACAATTCAAAAGTTGGGAAACACCCATGCAAGGCAAGGGGTCTATGGTCTAATACAGCTCTCATGTTAGGATTATTGTACTCAACTATATTCCCTGCATGCAGGTAGTGCAGGAAGACCTAAATTCTCTATAAGTAAGGAACAGTTGGAATATTTGGCATCATTGTCCTTCAACTGGCCGCAGATTGCCCAATTGTTGGGTGTTTCACGGATGACAATCTATCGCAGGCGTTCTGAGTATAACATGTTGTCAGATCCTTCAGGGTTTATTAGTAATACTGAACTCGAATCAAGAGTTCATACCCTGCGCTCTGAGTTTCCCGAGATAGGCGAGACAATGACATGGGGATACCTGAGGGCAGCAGGACTACAGGTGTCTCGTGAGAGAGTTAGGACTGCATTGAGATCATCTGATCCTTTGAGTAGTGCACTTCGATGGAGAGGAACTCTCACAAGAAGGAGGCCATACTCAGTTCCTGGACCTAACTCTTTGTGGCACATAGGTGAATTACTAAATGTTGTGAGCTAGTGTCAGTTCAGTGGTAGCTATAGCTACAATCCCGTCAGTATTATGCATTTGCAACGTGGCTGTCGTCCCCGCTGGTTGTAGAACAGCTTAGCCGTAGCTAGCTACCCGACTTCAGTAGAGATTTGAACACAACTCAAGATTATTATTCTGACTGGACACTGATCAAATAGGTGTGGTTTCACATACATGATTAATGACATCATTTCCTGTTACACATTTTACTTTGGCTGTTGTTTTTTCAGATGGACACCACAAGCTTATCCGGTGGCGATTTGTTACTCACTGTGGTGTGGATGGGTACACACGCATGATCGTCTACCTAAAGTGCTCTGATAACAATCGCTCTTCAACTGTGTACAACGAATTTGTGAAAGCAGCAGAACTATATGGACTTCCATCTAGAGTAAGAAGTGACCAAGGTGGAGAGAATGTTTTAGTAGCTCAACACATGCTAGAACATCGTGGATTGGATAGGGGAAGCATTATTGTTGGCAGTTCTGTGCACAACCAGCGTGTTGAACGTATATGGAGGGACATGCACAGATGTGTTACAATAATATATTATCGACTATTCTATTTTATGGAGAGTCAAGGCCATCTGAATCCTATTAGTGAGAGAGATTTGTTTGCTCTTCACTTTGTATTTCTGCCTCGAATTAGAAGGTCCCTTGCAATATTTCAGGAAGGATGGAATAATCATGGGATTAGAACTGAGCACAATAGAACCCCAAATCAACTTTTTACTAGTGGTGCTCTTCAGTTGCGGCATTCTGGGCTGGTGGCATTAGACTTCTTTGGGGGCATTTCAAATGACTATGGGGTCGATGAAGATGGGGCAGTAAGTGGTAACAATGAAGCCGAAGGAGTACCTATTCCAAGAATTTCTGTTGAACTTAGTGAATCTCAGCTTGCTCAATTGAGACAGTCAATTGATCCTTTATGTTATTGCTCTAACTATGGAATAGATATTTATTTACAAGTACTTTCATATGTAAATAGTGTTTTGGTTTTATAATTAATTTTTGATGACACATTGTTAGCTGGTTTATTAATAGCTAGCTAGCAGCTATAGCTAAGCATAAGGGAATCAAAATTTAACTAGCAGGAGTTGAAGCCCCACCCATTATAGCTTATAATTACGATATTTGATAATAGTGGTTCATGATACTTATATCGCTGTAGCTATGTGGAAATGAATAACTATATGGCATCCATGATCCAAGACAATTCGGATGAAAGCAGAGCATCAAATTCTTGGCTGAACTCCACTAATGTTTCATATGTAGTTGGTAATTCTAACATAGGAGTACAGGTATGTGCTACAGGTCGTCTGGAAAGACCTGATAGACCATTAAAAGTTACACTGATTTCATCTACGATTAGAGCTGAGCTTCCAGTCACAAATCTCAGGAAATCTCTTACTTCACTATTTTTCATATTTCCTACATACTTCCGAAGATAGCCATAAACCACAGACTGTGAAGCATCCATTAAAGGTGGCTCTATTATTATTCCCAAGACACTTGATACTGAAGCAGTAGCACGCAAATATACTTTCAAGAAACATTCTAGCTTCATGTCTCTCCAAAATGACCGATGCTGTGCAGGAATTCCTCCATTAATAGCATATATGGCACCCAAGGGTTTCACCAGAAACTCATGTCTCGCAATACATACCAAAGTAGACTTTAAGTTCGCTGGTGATGGAACTTTCCTGGAATCAAATCCAGCAAGCAATGCTAAAATGCGGGAATGGATGTTAGGAGAAAATTGATGTCGACTCTGCTCAAGAAATGCTTCTTTTATGATGGATGAATCATAATAATTTAGATGATTTATAAAGCTCTGACAAAGCAAGGAGTCTTCTATCTGAATAGTTGGGCCTAAAAGGATGGCAGCTAACACAGGAAAGCATATCTGGACAGGTAAAAATCCACTAACAATGTAACCATGAGATAGCACAGTTCCGATTATAGGCAGTGCACCCATATCCACATTTGGGTGTGTAGCTGGCACTAAACTTCCACTTCCATCAAAAAATCGATCACACGCAGTCTTCCAGAAGCCAGAAAACATGTCCCTACATACCCCTCCTGTATCTAAGGCTTCTTCATCGTCAAAAGCGATGCGGAAGGGGTATTCATTCACCAATTCATTGAAGTTTGCATATAACTTGAGCACATCATTGTAGATATCATCTCTTGCAACGAGATGTGGACTACCATGTTCACAATTGAGTGTTGACAAAAATGACTGGCGCCTGTCATACTCTATACATAATATAATAATATTACATGTATACATACCATCAAGGGATTATAGACCGTAGTGGGAAGAGGACATGTATAGCTAACTAATAGACAGCAAAATAAATAATGTTACTAAAAATACACACTATTTAGCTACTAAGTCAAATTTGATACTAGCTATTTTTAGTAACGTTATAATTATATCTCGCCGTCTATGCGATTAGTATGGGAGTTGCATGCCCTCTTCTTGCTAGGGTCTATACATCCTTGATACCATATACTTCTTCACATCATTAACGTTGTGTATATATATGTGTAGCTGAGCTAGCATCTATGGCCACCCATTAATTACAAGTATATATACATTCTATAATAGCTAGCTATATTATACATGCCTTCCTTTAAGACAGAAGAAACTTGATCAGCATCCTGCATGCATGTGTAATACAGTCATAATTATTATAAACAAAGTAATAGATCACTTACATAATCTCCATCACTAACCACTTCTTGCTGTAAATATATAATCATGGTGTTAATGTGCATGTTTGTATATGCCACATAGCTAGATAGTTATTGACAGTAGCAATTATAATGAATGCATGTGCACAATAATTACCTGTTGGGAGAAGAAATCCAAGAAATCCTTGCTATCGCCAGCCTCTTCCACAACCAGCACACTAGAGCGTACCTCTGCAGAGAGTGAATTGTTGTCCAGGTTCACAAGTCTATGACCCACTCGAGTAACCAATATAAATGGGAAGCATAGATCACTTTTAGCCAATACAAACTCGTACAATATCTGCATGCAAAATCAAGAGTAAAAAGTAATGATTTTGTGAAGTAGCTAGCCATCATAAAACTACCTTGGCCGGTGAGGTCACTGAAAGTGTACATTCAATTCTTTCTGAATTGGGAAGAATAATTGGTACCGAACTACATGGCCTAGTGGGTTCATGTTGATCTTTAAATTTCTTCTTAAACAATTCTCCAAGACGATGTAATTCCTATATATAAAGGTAATTTCTCACCCCCCCTCCATCTAACCCCTAATAACTTAATTTCTGAATCAATAATATATGCACTGCATATAATACTTCATACTTACCTCCATGACATATTTCTTCTTATCCTATATAGAATAATGTGACGTACTTAAAGCCTTGACGTCGGTGGTACCATGGTAGCTAATACCTTCAACTTGTCAATTTTTAGGGATTCCTCAAATAATTCATTTTGTTCTTTTATAATCTGCCTAGTTTCTTCGATGGATTCCGGAGTTTCTGTAGTAAAAGCCATGGAGACAGAGGATTCCTGCCTTCCTAAACCCTCCTCATCAGAACTAGACGAGGACACTACCACTGGTTTCTACAATAACAGTGTGACATGACCTGACACAACCTTGTTGCTGTACATGTTGCATGTATTATGGTGTTACCCATCTATAACTATACCTTGATGGTTCCAACTATACTCCTTGCGTTCTGTAAGTTAATAAACACAAAACTATTAGCACAAGGTCATGTAATTAGTATGATTGTGGCACTCGTACAGGGAGTAAGCACAACTCACGAGTCGACGACTTTGAAGGATCATCCGGCTAGCTGCTGATGTTCCTCCAAGTGAGGTAGTAGCACTAGCATCTGAATCCGAATCAGAGTCACAATACTACAGGAAAGTATATAGCTATAATTATAATTATCAACATAAACTATACTTAAATTTACCAGTGAATAGTCAGCTGCTAATGGTGCAACTCTCTTGCGCTTTCTATTAGCTGATGTGCTTCCACTAACTGGTTCCTACAATTATTAATAGTAATTATACTGTAAGCCACAAAAAAATTTATACCAAAGGCTTTGAATCTTCTGCCTCATACAAATATAGTGCGCCACGCCTCTCTATTGCCAGCTGGCTTGTAAGTTCTTCATCGGCAGCCTTTAATAGGTAGCCACCTTTGGCACACTCCAATACCTTAAAGCTGGTACATTTGAAAGCTGCTACAATTTTAGCTTTTATTTCGGCTGGGGTCATGTTTCTACTGATACTTATTTTTTGTACACGGTTATTTTGTGTCAAATACTGCCGACATTCTCCCCTGGGTACTCTTGTTTGGTAGTTCTTTAACATTACCACTGTCACAGCAGAGTCTTTTGCAATCTTAGGGGTGCTTTCAAACTTCCATGTGC
>QPIL01000070.1 GCA_003666325.1 Methylococcales symbiont of Iophon sp. n. MRB-2018 | reverse complement strand
CTAGATAAATTCCCCTTTGTAAATGATCAAGGTGTTTTTGAAGTACAGTACCAAATGGAAGACGTTGAATTGCAATATGACTCAGACTGGCCGAATTTAAACCATCTGAATGCCGAAGTGGTGTTTTTTAAAAACAGTGTAAGCGTTGATTTATATGATGCGCAAGTGAATAATTTAAGCATTAAGGATGCAACATTAAAAATCCCTTCCTTTGCCAACAGCGATCACTTATTGGTTAAAGCTAAGGTTGAAGGGCAAATTTTTGATGGCTTACATTTTTTACAAAAAACACCGATTCACGGCACCGCTAATAGTGTTTTAAATGCCATTACACCAAAAGGCTTGGCAGTAGTTGATCTGGACCTAAAAATCCCCTTGTCAAAAGCTGCCGAAGTGTCAGCAAATATAACTGCACACCTATCAGCTGCCACTTTAAAAGTGAATGCTGCTGACATAGATGTCAGTGAAGTCACAGGAGACTTGGTATTTACTGAGAAAGGTTTTTATTGTAAAAATGTCAATGCTAAGGCGCTGGGTTATCCCATACAAATAGACGTAAACAGTGATGATAATAAAACCTTAATAAATATAATCGGTAAAACAGATATTCAGCATTTAGAAAAACAGTTTGATTTTTTTGATAACTGGATATTAAAAAAGCAACGTATAAAAGGGTCTACAGCATATAAGCTAAAGTTGGATTTACCGCTTAATGAAAATAAATCAGCATTGTTAAAAATTACTACAGAACTGCAAGGTATTGCCGTTGATTTTCCTGAGACATTGAAGAAAAGTGCTGAGCAAAAAGCGTCTTTAACGGTGTCAATGGCATTAAATGATCAGCCTTTATTACCCCTTTTATTAAATTATCAGGAAGAATTGATGCTATCTATGACTATAGATAAGCACAAGAATACAATGGTTTCTGCAAATATTGTTTATGCTGAAAGCACTGATACAGCACGGATATTTGATAAAATTACTCACCTTGAACAAGGTATAAAAATACAGCTTGAACGTGAAAAATTTGACGCGACACAATGGATGGCGTTTATCAGCCAAAAAGATACCGAGGAAAATGAAGAAGCGGTTGAAATTAAAGAAATAAATCTGATAACCAAGCAATTACAATGGAAAAATAAGAGTTATGGTGCATTTGAACTTGCTATGCACCGTTTAAATAATAAGTGGCAAGGCAATATTTCTTCATCAATGGCAAAAGGTACATTTATCTTACCTATTGAGCAAAGTGGAAATGAAATCATAAAATTGAATATGGCACATTTGAATCTTACTGAGCTTATGCAGATTGATTTTGAAAAAGAAAAGTTTACAGTGGAAATTTTGCCTCTTATTAATATAGAGAGTGAACGATTGTTATGGAAAAACTCTAATTTAGGGCGTTTAAAAATAAATAGCGAAAGATCGCCTAATGGTATTCATTTTAACAAAATTGATATTGTTTCAAAGTGGTATAAAATTGCTATGAAAGCTAATTGGGTCAAAAGTAATAATAGTTATACTACTGATATGTATGGGACAGTTAAAGTCGATGATTTTGGTAAATTTTTAAACAAGTTTCATTTTGATAATGATTTCAAAAATAGCGAAGGGGATATAGAATTTTCTGCACTATGGCCAGGAGCACCTTATCAATTTTCGCTTGAAGATATGAATGCTGAAATGGATATAAAGTTGAAAAGTGGAAGGTTAGCTAGTGTCGAACCGGGTTTTGGTCGTGTATTAGGGTTGATTGCCATAGAGCAGTGGTTAAAGAGATTGACACTCGATTTTGATGATATATATAAGGAAGGCATGAGTTTTAACAGTATTACCGGACACTTTACAATTATGAATGGGAATGCAGCAAGCAGAAACTTATTTGTTGATGCTGTGCCTGCTCGGATTTTTATCACCGGAGATGCTGACTTGATCGCCGAGACATTTAACCATAGGATAGCTGTCGTGCCAAAAAGCTCAGAAGCACTGCCGATAGCAGGTACAATTGTTAACAGTATCGCAGAAGTTATTACGCAGGTTTTTAGCAGTGAATACAGAGACGGCTATTTCTTTGGATCAGAGTATAAAGTACAAGGTTCATGGGATGATTTTAAAGTAACAGCAATCTCTGAAAAAGGGGGTATTCTAAAGAAAACTTGGTCAGGATTAACAGATTTTTCATGGATAAAATCTATTGCAGAATAACGCACTTGTGTGTAGATAGAAAATAGCTAATAACCCAGCGATATTTTGTAAAACCTATAAACTTTGCCTTAACTTCTTAGGCACTTAGTAGATACAAAAATAAGAGAGAAAGAATGAGTATATGTGCAGCCATACAAATGGCATCCAGCCCTTATGTGGCATCTAATTTATTGGAAGCTGAAAAATTAATCAGCGAAGCGGTAAAAGCGGGGGCAAAATTAATTGCTTTGCCAGAAAACTTTGCCTTAATGGGAGTTGATGAGTTTGATAAAGTAAAAATACGTGAGCAAGAAGGTGTAGGTACCATCCAGGATTTTTTATCAGAAATGGCAAAAAAACATGCTGTTTGGCTGGTTGGAGGAACCATACCGCTAGTGGCTAAAGATAATGAAAAAGTGAGAGCTGCTTGTTTAATTTATAATGACCAAGGGGTAAATGTTGCCCGTTATGACAAAGTACATTTATTTGATGTTAGCGTGCCAGAAACAGGCGAAGAATATAGAGAATCTGATTCCATAGAAAATGGGGCAGAACCAGTAGTTATTGATACGCCTTTTGGTCGCTTAGGTATTGCGGTTTGCTATGATTTACGCTTTCCTGAATTTTTTAGAAAAATGCAAAAACAAAATGTGGAAATAGTCGTTGTTCCATCTGCTTTTACCGCAGAAACGGGAGCAGCACATTGGGAAGTATTGTTGCGTGCCAGAGCGATTGAAAATTTATGTTATATCATTGCCCCTAATCAAGGTGGCTTTCATCTTAATGGGCGAAAAACTTTTGGTCATAGCATGATCATTGACCCTTGGGGTGGTGTATTGGACTGTTATAAAACTGGTGCGGGTTATGTTAGCGCAGACCTGGATCAACAACGGCTTGAGAAAATTCGAGTTTCATTTCCTGTTCTAGAACATAGGCGTTTTTGCTGTCAATAATTATGAATTTAAAAAAGTATAGTTTGTTCTGTTTAGTAATAATGATTTCAGCCTGTTCAGGGCTTAACGGTGCACGATATCAAGACACCACAGATCTTGAAGTACCACCTAAACTGGAAATAGTAGAAAAACCAAAGTTACTAAGCACGGAAAAAGATAAAGTTAAAAATAAAGATTTAAGTGGCGTAGTTGTATTAGCAGGAACAAAACAAAAGCCGGTTATAAAGGTTAAAAAATTATTTTATCGATCATGGCAGTTAGTTGAGAAAGCATTGAAACTGAATAAAATAAAGGTCAAAGATAAAAACAGGGATTTAGGGGTTTTTTATGTGATATTTCCTTCAGAGGATATTCAGAGTGGGAGGATTTTTAGCAGCATAAAATCAATTTTCTCTGCTGAAGAAAACCACAGTAAAGCAGGTTATAAGTTAACCGTGGTTTGGGATGAGAACAATACCGTGATAACCGCTGAATTTGTGCAGGAAGAGAGCGATGGCTTATTGGACGACGATGAAGATATTGAAGATTTTGAAGCAGCAACAAAGGATAATGCGGCTACTTTAATTAAAGCCCTGTATAAAACCATAAAAGACGATTTGTCCACCAAATAAAAGTTATTGTCGGGACGAAAGACGAAAGACGAAAGACGAAAGACGAAAGACGAAAGACGAAAGACGAAAGACGAAAGACGAAAGACGAAAGACGAAAGACGAAAGACTCCTTGATTTTTGATTAGTTCTGGGAATAACCTTAGAAGTAGGGTGCGTTCTACGCACCAGAACTACTGGAACAATCTTTGCTGACCGCCAAGGATGGTGGAAATGCAGTAAGATTGTCTGGAACAATCTTTGCCCACACACCAGTTAAAACAGTATCTGGATTCCTGCTTAGAACATGCAGGAATGGCGGAGGGGTGATGCGGATCTTATACCCTATTCAACAAATACCTCTGAATGAAAGAGCTTTAATTGCTCTGTGTTTGGGGTTGATTTTGTTAGTATGTTTTATCAGCAAAACGACCAATAAATAACCGTTATTTTACCAAATACTGCTTGTTTTTTTCTATGGTTTTCGTTTAAATTATTGTTATAAATCAGATGGTTGTGTTTTAAGTATTGACTAATAAATATACTAATATGCGTGCTAGATTGGTATATTTATTTGTTGAATACGGTATTATTCAAGGTCTCTCTATGCAAGAGTAATAGAACTAACAGCCCATCATGCAAATAAATTTGATCAGTGTAGGAAATAAAATGCCGTGTTGGGTTCAGCAAGGCTATGATGAATATGCCAAGCGATTACCCAGAGAATGTGCATTGACATTAAAAGAGATTGTTCCAGGCAAACGAGGTAAGAATAGTGATGTGGCGAGAATCATCAAAGACGAAGGTGAGAGAATGATTAGCGCAATTCCAAATAAAGCACATATAGTCACTTTAGATGTGGCTGGTAAACTTTGGACAACACTGGAGCTTTCAGAGGCTATGAGTCGCTGGATGGAAAATGGGCAAAATATTGCTTTGTTAGTCGGTGGTCCTGAAGGATTATCAGTGGCAGCAAAAAAATTAGCCAAGCAATCTTGGAGTCTATCTAATTTAACCTTTCCCCACCCTCTGGTCAGAATTGTGGTTGCAGAACAACTATATAGAGCTTGGAGTATCCTCCATAATCATCCCTACCATCGATGAAAGAACAACTTGTTTTAGCATCTGCATCTCCAAGACGTAAGGAATTATTGGATCAAATTGGTGTTAGTTATCGTATTCATGCGGTTACTATTGATGAAACACCGATTCCATCGGAGCTGCCTCAGGATTATGTACAGAGAGTAGCCGCTGAAAAGTCCGCTCAATGTCTAGTAGAATTAAAACCGTTAAGTTTTATATTAGCAGCCGATACCAGTGTCGTTATTGATGGGCAAATTTTAGGGAAACCGATAGATAGAGAACAGGCTGAATTAATGTTAACTTTACTTTCTGGAAAAACACATCAAGTAATGACCGCTGTATCATTAAGGACAGCAGGAATAGATGGAAGTCATAAGCATTTTCAAATATTAAGTGTCACCAATGTTTGTTTCAGAAAAATCAACAGAAATGAAATAGCAGCCTACTGGCGAACAGGTGAGCCGTTGGGTAAGGCGGGTGCTTATGCTATACAAGGGGTAGCGAGTATTTTTGTACAGTCTATTGAGGGTAGTTATTCTGGTGTCATGGGTTTACCATTGTTTGAAACGGCTGAATTATTATCAAAACAGGGAATAAAAATAATCAGATGAGTGAAGAAATTTTAATTAACGTAACACCATCAGAGACTCGCGTAGCAGTGATTGAAAATGGGGTTTTACAAGAATTGATCATTGAGCGAGACAGGCAAAAAGGACTGGTTGGTAATATATATAAGGGGCAGGTATGTCGAGTTTTGCCAGGAATGCAAGCTGCTTTTGTAGATATTGGTCTTAATAAAGCGGCTTTTCTTCATCTTTCAGATTTTAGTAATAAAGAGCTGGAAAAAAAGGGTTCGGAAAATATTGAGCACTATTTGCGTGAAGGTCAAAGCCTTGTTGTACAAGTGACTAAAGAACCTCTTGGAACAAAAGGTGCCAGACTAACCACGGAAATTTCTATTCCTTCTCGATTTCAGGTTTATATGCCTTATACTAATAATTCAGGGGTTTCGCAAAGAATAGAGTGTGATAAAGAACGTGCGCGTTTAAAAAGTTGTATCGAACAATTTCAGGAAAAACATGAAAATGGTGGGTTCATAGCGAGAACAGCCGCTGAATGCGTTGAAGAAGTCATATTATTTTCTGACATGACCTTTTTAACTAAATTATGGGAAGCTATTTCAGAAAAAATTAATGAAGCTGAGATTAAAACATTATTACATGAGGATTTGTCTTTAAGCATCAGAACATTGAGAGACTTATATAAAGACGGTATTGAACGCATAAGAGTCGATTCTAGAGAAACACATCAGAAGTTAGTGGAGTTTGCCAAAATATTTTTGCCTAATATGGTTTCAGTGATTGAACATTATGCTGGAGGATGTCCTGTTTTCGATATATATAATGTTGAAGATGAAATAACGCGCGCTTTAGACAGAAAAGTGAGGCTGAAATCAGGCGGTCATTTGGTCTTTGACCAGACAGAAGCTATGACCACAGTTGATGTTAATACAGGGGGTTATGTAGGTGGCAGAAATTTGGAAGAGACTGTTTTTAAAACTAATCTGGAGGCAGCTCAAGCTATTTCAAGGCAGCTTAGATTAAGAAACCTGGGTGGAATCATTATTATTGATTTTATAGATATGCAGAGTAATGATCATAAAAAACAGGTTTTAGAAGCGTTGCAGCGTAATCTGGATAAAGATCATGCTAAAAATGAGATTACCGAGGTGTCAGCTTTAGGTTTGGTCGAAATGACGCGCACAAGAACCCGTGAAAGTCTGGAGCATATTCTTTGTGAGCCATGTTGTGCTTGTGGGGGACGAGGTGTTTTAAAAACAGCCGAATCCATGTGTCTGGAAATATTCAGAGAGATTATTCGAGAAGTTAGACAGTATAAAGTGCAGGAATTATTGGTTCTTGCCTCCAATGAAGTGGTTGAAATATTACTGGACGAAGAGGCTGATATGTTAGCTGAACTGGAATTGTTTCTTGATGTTCGTATTAAGTTTAGGTCAGAAGCTGAATATAATCAGGAACAATATGATGTGGTTTTGCTTTAATATTTTTTGATGCTATCGTGAATTACTCTCTCAGATGTGCCTTGCGTACTACGCTATTTATTTTATTGATAGTTGTTGCTATTGCAATAAATGCGGTCAGATTTTTTTTGCTGAGTGTCGAAGACTATAAAGCTGATTTACAGAGCAAAGTACGAGAACTTACTGAATTGCCTATCAATATAGGGCAATTACATGCGAATATGCGTGGTTTTAATGCAGAAATTATTTTAGATGATATTCAAATTCTTGCAAGCAATAACAATGATCCAGTTGCGATAAAATTAAAGCAAATACGATTAAATGTTAGCCTGTTGCAACTCTTATTTACGCAAAAAATACTTCCCTCAAGCTGGTTAACATTAGTCGGTGTAGAGCTATCCATTATCCGCAATGAGGATGGAAGTTTATCTATTGCAGGATTAAGCAAAGATGATTCTGAGCAACCTTATTGGTTATTGGAAGGGAGAGGTTACCAGATTTTAAATAGCCACATTACTTGGCTGGATAAGCAACAAAAAACTTTGCCAATAGAATTTAGAGATGTTGATTTATTACTTAAAAATGAGAAAAATGATGACAACTATGAGCTGCATTTTTTAACAAACTTAGCGGAAGAACATGGAGAATCTTTGAGAGTTTCCATGGCTTTTAATGGTGATATTTTTGCAGAGGGAAAAATAAACGGTAATGTTTATATTGAAGGAAAGAATATAAATTTAACTGCGTTAATGGCAGGGGAAAATCCACTGGGACTGAAAATTAAGTCAGGACAAGGGAGCTTTAAACAATGGGGTCAAGTTAAAGACTCTAAATTCCATGAGAGCAGAGGAAGCATTCAGGCAAGAAACATTGTTCTGGAAAAGCAGAACGACAGACAGAAAGCATTGCATATTAAGGAACTAAAAACAGCATTTAAGGTGTTCAAAAAAGGAGAAGCCTGGGCTTTAAACGTAGTCGATTTGTTTTTAGAAAGTAACGAAACAAAATGGCCTGCCATTAGTTTTAATTTCTCGGTAGATAACGCATTTAATCAAATAGCAGTTTCAACCCTACATCTGGATTTTCTGCAATTGACCGAATTAATGCCGTTTTTTACAGCACTGGATTTTTTAGATCATGATGTCATTAAAAAATTGTATTTAAAGGGTGAGTTAAAAAATGTTGCTGTTTTTATTGATAATAAAAAAGGGCAGTATGCAGTGAATGCTGCATTTAACAATATTTTTATCCATGCTTTTGAAGAATTTCCAGAAATTAAAAACCTGACAGGTAGCATAAAAGGGAGTAATAAAAAAGGAGTTGTAGTTTTTGATACTCATAACGGACAGTTGTTTTTCTCTGAGTTATTTAGGGATTCATTTGCTATTGAGCAATTAACAGGTCAACTGAAATGGGAGCAATTAGCAGATAAATGGCAGATTTCATCTGAAAATCTTATTTTGAATACCCAAGATGTTGAGACAGAAACAAAAGTTCTGCTTAGTATCCCCAAAAATGAAACCCCAATTTTTATGGATTTGCAGGCATCTTTTACCAATATGCAGGATATAAGCCAAGTGTCGAAATATTACCCTGCCAGTATTATGGACGAGGATGCAGTCGAATGGTTAGATAAAGCCTTTGTTTCAGGAAAGATTAAACAAGGAAAAGCGCGGGTCTATGGTGGACTAGATAAATTCCCCTTTGTAAATGATCAAGGTGTTTTTGAAGTACAGTACCAAATGGAAGACGTTGAATTGCAATATGACTCAGACTGGCCGAATTTAAACCATCTGAATGCCGAAGTGGTGTTTT
>QPIL01000002.1 GCA_003666325.1 Methylococcales symbiont of Iophon sp. n. MRB-2018 | reverse complement strand
TTTTGCCTTATCATAGACTGTAAGTAATCTTGATATTCATTCTGTAAAACACCAATATCATAATCCGTTATTAACTTATCATGAGATACGCCTAAATGATGACTTGCACTTGAGTGTTTATAATCAACAGCATTTTTAACCATATTGGCTACCACTGGGTTATTCTCAACATAGGCAAAGGAGTAATAAGTATATTGCTCATCCAATGGCGATGAAAAGAAACGACCTTGCCATAAAATACCACTGGTATTTTGCTGTCTGTTGATATATTGGCTATAACGCATATGCAAGGGTTTTAACACCTTTTGCAATCCATCTACTGTGGTTGGCTGCAAGATTAAATGAATGTGGTTGGTCATCAGGCAGTATGCCAATACTGCTACCCCATGTTTAAGAGTGTATTCTTGTAATAATTGTAAATAGTAGTCTTTATCAGCATCACAAAAGAAAACATCACCACGGCGATTGCCTCTCTGGGTAATGTGATGTGGGATATTAGCAAATACGCTTCTGGCTTGTCTTGGCATAGGTGTATTTTAACAG
>QPIL01000071.1 GCA_003666325.1 Methylococcales symbiont of Iophon sp. n. MRB-2018 | reverse complement strand
CAGCAGAGATTGTTCCTGACAATCTTACTGCATTTCCACCATCCTTGGCGGTCAGCAGAGATTGTTCCTGACAATCTTACTGCATTTCCACCATCCTTGGCGGTCAGCAGAGATTGTTCCTGACAGTCTTACTGCATTTCCACCATCCTTGGCGGGCAAACGCACCCTACGGTTCTAAGGGCTCAGGACTAACGTCTACAGAATGGATTCCCCTCGCGCCAATTTGGGTAGTTTTCCATTAAGTCCTGTCGCTATCCGCATTATTTTGTTTTTTGCAGGAAAAACCCGTTCGACCATGCCTAAGCCTAAGTTTCTTATAAATTTTAATGGCATCGTATCATTGCTAAAAACACGATAAAAAGCATCCATGACAGTCATCATTCCTAGATTTTTATTTCTACGCATTTCTTCATAACGATTCAAAACGCCCATATCAGCAAGATCTTCGCCTTTTACATGCGCGTCAATGAGTACTTCAGCTAAAACCGCAGCATCTAGCAGACCAATATTAACACCCTGCCCTGCCAGAGGATTAATCATGTGTGCGGCATCACCGACCAATGCTACACCTGTCTTTATATATTGTTGGGCATGTTGGCGTTTTAACGGGAAACTGGAAACAGCTAAAACTTGCTTAATTGTGCCTAAACATTTAGGAAAAGCGGCACTAATTTCTGCTATCAAAGCCTTGTTAGAGAGACTTTTTAATCGTTTGATTACTTCTGCAGAGTTATACCAAACTAATGAACCACAATTTCCTGATAACGGTAAAAAAGCTTGTGGCCCACTAGGTAAAAATCGTTGCCAGGTAATATCTTGTTGCTCATAATCTGTTTCAATAGAAATAACCATAGCATGTTGTTTATAATCCCAACTGGTAACACCTATATTAACCAGTTTCCTCACTCTGGAATTTCCACCATCAGCAGCCACAATGACTTTTGCAGTTATTTTACTACCATCATCCAGCTCTATAGCGGTTGGCTGTATGCCATCATAATCAATCTTTTTAATAGTTGCTGGAGCTATTAACTCAATATTATCTAGCTCGGCTAATCTATCTAATAATGCTAGTTGAATAATTCTATTTTCAACAATAAAACCTAATTCATTGCGATTGATGTCTTTACAGTTAAATTCAGTATCCCCCGCTGTCTCCCAAACTCGCATACGCTTAAAGGGACAGTAGCGACGATTTAATACGCCTTTCCAGGCACCGATCTGTTGCAGAATAGTTTGTGAGGCGATATTTAAAGCAGAAACGCGAAGATCATGCGGCTGATCAAGTGCAAAACTATGGGGAATTATTTGCTCAATAACGGCTACCTTTAACTTACTGCCACCCAAGCAACAGCCTGCCGTTGCACCCACCATTCCTCCACCAATAATGGCAATATCAAATTCTTTATTCATCTATCACAACTCATTAAAATTTGTAACGGCTGACAATAACAATCCCTTTGTATTTTTGCAACAATCTTGCTTTATAAAATTGATTTTTGTATAATTCGCTGGCTAAATGAGACCTCAGCATAACCTTGAACGGATAAAAAAAGCTAGAAGTTTTCCATCTTTCAGCCAAAATAACGTGCAATAGCTCACTATTACACTTGTATTTTGACTAAAACCTGAAAAATTCTATCACTTTTTTTATCCGTCCATGAGTTATGCTGAAGCTTCTAAATGTTAATGTAATGCATGGAAGGCTTGGCGTTTTTCTGACGGTATTTAATCAAAAAATAAATAGGGGATAACTTACAAGGCTTAAATCAAGTGATTACTTTTGATTCAATAGTTCCTAGAAACTATAAAAATAGGAAATAATCAGTAAATCACTTTAAAAATCAAATTTCCTCTATTACCCTTTAGGTGATGCGTAATAAATAAATCACTTAGATTGCATAGGATTTTTATTCATCTTTAAGGTGCAGCGAAGGTGGCATAACAGCTTATGTGGCCTAAGTTACAACGCCTAAGATGGATAAAAAAACCCACCAGACAGGCGGGTTATTTGTTGCGAGTCGCCTTAGATAGTCACTCCTTTTTCTGCTTACAATTCAGTCCAGCCAAGCCGTTTTAAATGTTTGCTATCTAAAGTAAACCAATAAACCTTGCTAAGCCATAAGGTGTATAAAAATGTTGAAACAGACACATGAGATACCTCGTAAGCAAGGGCTTTATGACCCAGCTAACGAAAAAGATAGTTGCGGTGTTGGCTTTATTGCTCATATCAAAGGTCAACGCTCACATAAAATCATCCAGGATGCAGCGACTGCATTAAAAGCGATGACGCATCGTGGTGCCTGTGGGTGTGAGGAAAACACCGGAGATGGTGCTGGAATCATGACAGCATTACCCTTGGAATTTTTAAACAAGATTGCGAAAACAGAGTTTGGCATTGAGTTACCAGAGCCAGGAAAATTTTCAGCCGGCTTGGTGTTTCTACCGCAACTTGATGAAGAACGCGCCCAATGTAAAAAAGTAGTTGAGCAATTTATTAGCACACAGGGTCAAAAATTTATCGGCTGGCGTAGTGTGCCGGTATCTGCTGATGGCGCTGATATTGGTCTATCTGCTCGTGCTACCGAGCCTGTTATAGAACAACTTTTTATTGAGGCTGCTGACAGCCTTGATAGTGAAACCTTTGAAAGACAGCTCTATTTAATCCGCAAACAAGCATCACATACTTTACGTGGTGACGAAACTTTGCAGCAGTGCAAAATGTTTTATATCTGTAGTCTGTCCAGCAAAGTTATCATTTATAAAGGGCAACTGATGCCTGAGCAAGTGGTTCCTTACTATCCCGATTTAACAGACCCTGATTTTACATCGCACCTAGCAATGATACATTCACGCTTTAGCACCAATACATTTCCTTCTTGGGATCGTGCGCAGCCGAATCGTTTTATGAGCCACAATGGTGAAATCAATACCATGCGTGGTAATAAAAACTGGATGAAGGCGCGTGAAGGTGTTGCTAAAAGCGCATTATTTGGTGATGATTTAAGCAAAATTTTTCCTGTCGTTGAGCCTGAATGTTCCGACTCAGGTACTTTTGATAATGTTTTGGAATTTCTGTTAATGTCTGGACGTTCATTACCTGAAGCGGTGATGATGATGGTGCCAGAAGCCTGGCAAAACCATGAAACCATGCCAGCAGATAAACGTGCTTTTTATGAATTTAATTCAGCTATGATGGAGCCTTGGGATGGCCCTGCTTCGATTGTGTTTTCTGATGGCAAGTATATTGGTGCGGTACTTGATCGTAACGGTCTACGCCCCAGCCGTTATTATTTAACCCATGACGATCATGTCATTATGGCTTCTGAGGTTGGTGTTGTAGCTGTCGCGCCAGAAAGGGTAAAATTTAAAGGTCGTCTGAAGCCAGGTCGTATGTTCTTGGTCGATTTTGAAAAAGGCGTTTTAATTCCTGATGAGGAGTTAAAAAGCGACTTTTCTAAGCAGCATCCTTATGCTGATTGGCTAAAAGACCAACGCATTAAGTTAAGTGAATTACATACTAATAAAGAATCTCATGGTTTTGAGCCTAAGACTTTATTATCGCGTATGCAGGCTTTTGGGTTTACTACTGAAACCATGCAATTCATGCTATTACCGATGCTTCGCGAAAAACGCGACCCACTGGGTTCTATGGGTAACGATTCTGCATTGGCTTGTCTATCTGACCAGCCCCGTATGCTTTATGATTATTTCAAACAGTTATTCGCACAAGTCACTAATCCATCCATTGATTCGATCCGCGAAGAGATTATCATGTCTTTGGAATGTTATATTGGCCCAGAAGCTAATCTGCTCAGTATCAGCCCTGAGCATTGTCATCGTTTATTAATCGAGCATCCAATCCTGTCTAATGAACAATTATCAGCGATTAAATATATGGATCATCGCGGCTGGAAAACACAAACTATTGACATTACTTGGCCTAAGTCTGAAGGAAAAGCAGGCTTGTCTTATGCGTTGGACAGGGTTTGTAATGAAGCAGAACAAGCCATAGCTAATGGTTTTCAACTGCTTGTACTGTCTGACCGTGAAATAAGTAGCTACCGTATCGCTTTACCTGCGTTATTGGCGACTGGTGCTGTTCATCACCATTTAGTCAATCAGTTCAAGCGCACCCAAATCGGGATCGTTGTAGAAACTGGAGAAGCCAGAGAGGTTCATCACCATTGTCTGTTAATAGGCTTTGGAGCAGATGCTATCAATCCCTATCTAGCTTTTGAATCTTTATACCAAGCTCGTCGTGACGGTCTGATGGAGTCTGATATGACCGATGATAATGCTATTGTTGCTGGTTATCGCAAAGCCGTGGCGAAAGGTATGCTGAAAGTCATGGCAAAAATGGGAATTTCTACTTTGCAAAGTTACAAAGGCGCACAAATATTTGAAGCCGTAGGGATAAAGGATGAAGTGATAGACCGCTGTTTTACAGGCACTGCCAGTCGTATTCAAGGCGTTAATTTTGATGTGCTCGCGACCGAATCAATGCGTAGACATGAAATTGGCTTTCCTGAAGAGCAAAATATTAAAAATGAATTGTTGCCTAATAATGGCGAATATCACTGGCGTGCCGGTGGCGAACGCCACATGTGGGACCCGCAAGCTATTTCCGATATTCAAATAGCTACGCGCACTAATAGCCAAAAGACTTATCAGCAATTTGCTGATCACATGAACAATGATGCTAAAACCCGCTGTTCATTTAAAGCTTTATTAACTTTTAATGAAAACTTAGCTAGCATTCCATTAGAGGAAGTTGAGCCGGCTGCTGAAATCGTTAAACGTTTCTGCACAGGGGCGATGAGTTTTGGCTCTATTTCTGCTGAAGCGCATGAATCGTTAGCCATTGCTATGAATCGTCTTGGTGGTAAAAGCAATACTGGTGAAGGCGGTGAAGATATTGCTCGCTTTACGGTTATGGAAAACGGTGATAGTAAGCGTTCTGCTATTAAACAAATTGCATCTGGTCGTTTTGGTGTCACCATTTGGTATTTAGCTAATGCTGATGAGTTGCAAATTAAAATATCTCAAGGTGCTAAGCCAGGTGAAGGTGGTGAATTACCAGGAACTAAAGTGGACAGCTATATCGCTAGCTTGCGTCATTCAACACCTGGCGTTGGCTTGATTAGCCCCCCTCCTCACCATGATATTTATTCGATTGAAGATTTGGCACAGCTAATTTTTGATCTTAAAAACTCAAACCCCTCCGCACGCATTAGTGTGAAACTGGTCTCTGAAGTGGGTGTTGGAACTATTGCATCTGGTGTTGCTAAAGCTCATGCTGATCATATTCTAATTTCAGGTGATGGTGGTGGCACTGGTGCATCGCCTTTAACCAGTATTAAACATGCTGGTTTACCTTGGGAATTAGGCATTGCTGAAACCCATCAAACGCTAGTGATGAATGATTTGCGTTCGCGTGTCACTCTGCAAACTGATGGCGGTTTAAAAACTGGGCGAGATGTGGTGATTGCTGCTTTATTAGGTGCTGAAGAATTTGGTTTTAGTACTGCTCCCTTAATTTCTTTGGGTTGTATTATGATGCGTAAATGTCATCTTAATACTTGTCCTGTCGGTATTGCCACACAAGATAAAGAGTTACGCAAGAAATTTAGTGGCGACCCAGAATATGTTGTTAATTATCTGATCATGGTTGCTGAAGAGGCCCGTGGCATTATGGCTAAACTAGGTTTTCACACGGTCAACGAAATGATTGGACGTACCGATATTTTGGAAACCAATAAAGCCATTGAACATTGGAAGTCAGACGGTCTGGATTTAACATCACTCCTAGCCGTTGCTCCTAAACCCCATGATAAGGTAGAGGTCTACAAAACTAGAGAGCAAGATCACGGCTTGGATAAAGTGATTGATAATAAGCTCATTGAATTATCCAAAGATGCACTGGAAAATGGCAATAAAGTAAATTTTGAATTACCTATCATTAATACTGATCGTACAGTGGGAACTATTCTTAGTCATACACTGGTTAAAAAATGGGGTAACGCTATGTTGCCAGAAAATACTATCAATATTAAATTCAGTGGTTCTGCTGGACAAAGTTTCGGTGCTTTTCTTGCCAAAGGTATATCTATGGAAATTGAGGGTGATGCCAATGATTATGTGGGCAAGGGACTTTCGGGCGGTAATATTGCAGTCTATCCACCTAAAGTCAGTAGTTTCAAAGCCGGAGATAATATGATTGTCGGTAACGTAGTGCTGTATGGTGCAACATCAGGACAGGCCTTTTTCTGCGGTCATGCTGCTGAACGTTTTTGCGTTCGTAACTCAGGGGCTAATACTGTCGTTGAGGGCGTAGGTGATCATGCTTGTGAATATATGACGGGGGGTCGCGTTGTAGTCCTCGGTACAACAGGTCGAAACTTTGCTGCCGGCATGAGTGGTGGTATCTCTTATATTTGGGATAAAGATAATCTCTTTGCCCAAAACTGTAATATGGGCATGGTTGTTCTGGAAAAGGTCGATCAGGAACACGATATTGACGAACTCTATGGTTTAATAAAACTACACCAAAAACACACGGGTTCGATGGTGGCTCAACAAGTTTTGGATAATTGGGATACTGTCTTAGCTCAATTTGTTAAAGTGATGCCGACTGACTACAAACGTGTTTTAGCTGAGCGAGTAAAACACGATGAAGAACGAGAAACTACTGTACTCGGAGCAATGACCGATGGGTAAGTCTACAGGATTTAAAGAATATCAACGTAAAACGATACCTTATCGTGACCCTATGCTACGTCTTAATGATTATGCGGAAATATATACTACTCCTATAGATAAACATTTGCATACACAGGGTGCTAGATGTATGGATTGTGGTGTACCTTTTTGCCAGTCAAGTTCAGGTTGCCCCGTTGATAATCTGATTCCTGAATGGAACGATCTGGTTTATCATGATCGCTGGCGTGATGCACTGGATCGTCTACACAAAACCAATAATTTTCCCGAATTTACTGGGCGCGTCTGCCCTGCTCCTTGTGAGGGTTCTTGTGTGCTTGGGGTGACAGAACCCCCTGTCACTATCAAAAATATTGAAAATACAATCATTGATCGTGGTTTTGCAGAAAACTGGGTAAAAGCAGAGCCTCCTGCTAGTGAAACAGGTCAATCCGTAGCGATTATTGGTTCTGGCCCTGCCGGCCTTGCTGCCGCTCAACAATTACGCCGCCTAGGACATAAAGTCACAGTTTATGAACGTGCTGATCGTATTGGTGGCTTGCTAATGTACGGTATTCCCAATATGAAATTGGAAAAACGGGTGGTAGATCGCCGTGTTCAGCAATTACGCAGTGAGGGTGTAGAGTTTTGCACCAATACCCATATTGGTAAAGCTGAATGTTTTCCTGCTGGTCATGTTAATACCATTATGCAAAATGCCAATCATGAGACCCATTATATTGATCCCAGTGTTCTAATAAGTCAGTTTAATGCTGTCTTATGGGCAACGGGTGCAACTCAACCGCGTGATTTACCGATTGCAGGACGTGACCTGAATGGCATTCACTTTGCTATGGAATTTCTCACTAAAAATACTAAAAGCTTATTAGATAGCAAACATACTGATGATTTGTATATCAGTGCCAAAGATAAAAACGTCATTGTTATTGGCGGCGGTGACACAGGAACAGATTGTATTGGTACTTCGTTAAGACATGGCTGTAAGTCTTTAGTTAATTTTGAGTTATTACCCGAGCCTCCTGTTGAGAGAGCCGCCGACAACCCTTGGCCTCAATGGCCTAAAGTTTTTCGGGTCGATTACGGTCACGAAGAGGCAACTCAGCGTGACGGTAAAGACCCTCGCCAATATTGCATCCTCAGTAAAGAATTTATCAGCGATGGCAATGGCAATCTAGCAGGAATCAAAACGGTTAATGTAGCATGGAAAAAAGATGACAGCGGTCGTTTTCAAATGACTGAAATTGAGGGCAGCGAAAAAGAATGGAAAGCCGATTTAATTACCCTTTCTATGGGCTTTCTTGGACCTGAGCAAACAGCACTTGAAATGATGAATTTAGATCGTGATAGTCGTAGCAATATCCAAGCTAATTATGGCGAATTTTCAACCAGTGTTGAAGGTGTTTTCGCCGCAGGTGACTGCCGTCGCGGTCAATCTCTTGTGGTTTGGGCAATCAATGAAGGTCGTGGTGCAGCAGAAGCTATTCATCAGTATCTTAAAAGACTCAGGACTAAAGACTAAAGACTCAAGACTCAAGACTCAAGACTCAAGACTCAAGACTCAAGACTCAAGACTCAAGACTCAAGACTCAAGACTCAAGACTCAAGACTCAAGACTAAAGACTCAAGACTAAAGACTAAAGACTCCTTGATTTTTGATTAGTTCTGGTGCGTGGGCAGAGATTGTTCCAGACAATCTTACTGCATTTCCACCATCCCTGGCGGGCAAACGCACCTTACGGATCTGGTGCGTGGAACGCACCCTACGGTTCTGGTTTGTGGAATGCACTCTACAGTTCCAGACAATCTTACTGCATTTCCACCATCCTTGGTGGGCAAACGCACCTTACGGATCTGGTGCGTGGAACGCACCCTACGGTTCTGGTTTGTGGAATGCACTCTACTGTTCCAGACAATCTTACTGCATTTCCACCATCCTTGGTGGGCAAACGCACCTTACGGATCTGGTGCGTGGAACGCACCCTACGGTTCTGGTTTGTGGAATGCACTCTACTGTTCCAGACAATCTTAC
>QPIL01000003.1 GCA_003666325.1 Methylococcales symbiont of Iophon sp. n. MRB-2018 | reverse complement strand
GTGTTGAATTAAATAGTCAACCCTTAAAAACACCATAACAACTTGATTTATAATAATAAAACCAACAAAAACCATAGACAAATAAACCAGTATTTGGTAAAATAACACCTATTTCCTGGTCGTTTTGCTTAAAAAATATGCTAACAAAATCAACCCCAAACACAGGGCAACTAAACCTCTTTCATTCAGAGTTATTTTCCCAATTAGACACCAAAGACCCTTTAATACAGCTAGCCAACACTATTAACTGGACAGTCTTTGATAATGCTTTTGAGAAGTATTATTGCCAAGACAATGGCAGACCCTCAAAACCCATTAGACTGATGGTGGGCTTGCTTCTTCTTAAACAGCTTGAGAATCTATCTGATGAGCGCGTTGTTTTGCAGTTCAAACGCAATCCTTATTATCAATACTTCTACCCCTCAAGGGGGTACTGAAAATAGTGTGGATATCCCAACTACACACCAGATGTACCTTGTAATGCGACCGAGTTGGTACACTTTAGAAAACGCATTGGCATTGAAGGTTTTAATCTTATTTTTAAAATG
>QPIL01000072.1 GCA_003666325.1 Methylococcales symbiont of Iophon sp. n. MRB-2018 | reverse complement strand
AGCATTTAAAAGAAGCGGAGCGTAGCACTTGTTGTGTTTACAAACATTAGGTTGCATCGACGCACTAACAAAACGGTCAACCTGACCGCCTAACGCAAGTTAATTTAACAAAAACCTGATGATTTTGCATGTTAGGTGTATTTATGCTATTTTTAGCGTATCAGTCGGCGGCAGGTTACCTTGGCGTTATGTTTCAAAAGACCAAGCCCATCACAGGAATAAAATGTGAGTGAAAATACAGAAAAAATGGATTCTAAAACAATTGATCGCCTAGATGAGCTGCTTGATTATGTGCATCACGTTGGGAAACTCAATCAAAAGCCAATTTTCAGAATCGAAGAATACAAACAACTGAATATATGGGAGCATGAGTTAAAAGGAAAAATCGGAATCCACCACCACAACATCATTGATGACGGTGTTTCTATATGGTTGAGAATTGAACGATTAAAGAGACTAGCGCCACCACCAATTCCTGAACAAATACAAGAATGGATCGCTGTTGGAAATGATCCAGAAAGCAACCCACAGATTAAAGAAAAACTAATCAAAACACTGCCTGATCAAGAGGCTAAAAAACTGGTTGAAGAAGGAGTTGTAGCTGAAAGCGATGTTACTATTCCTTTAAAAGAACAAATCACCGAGATAAAATTAAAGGACGTAATATTTCGACTGAAAAATAATCCACAAGCAAAGGTAGATATTGATAACTACCTTAACGAGCATTGGTTGCCTTGGTCTGAAGAAGAAAAACCACGCAGAGAAACTATTAAAATATATGACTCTTTATTTAGTCTTCAACAAACTATTGAGTCGCAAGGTGATGAACAGCCTATCGAATTAATTTGGGGTATTGGAATTAGTCGATGGATATGCGAAGGATATAAAATCAATCATCCTTTGCTCGAAAAGGCGATTGAAATTGAAGTTGATAGGAAAGATGGGGCAATATTAATACATCCTAGAAATATTGATCCAACGATTGCCGTAGGTGCATATTTTGCACTAGAAAATCCAGGTGTGGATGCTCTATTGCGTTTTGAAAAAAAACATTTTTCTGAAATGTCAGAAGATATTGAATTTTCTCCCTATATGCATGAAAGTTTTGAACCAGTCTTGAGACAAGCTTCAACGCATTTGAGCGAGAGTGGAACCTATTGGCCAAATGTAAACCCTGACAAAGAAAACCGTAAGCCAAATAATATAAGTGAATCTCTTGAGATAACAGATAGCTGGATAGTTTTTGCAAGACCAAGAAGTTCCACAGGATTCATTCAGGATATTGAACGTTTTCAAAAAAACCTTGAAGAATCAAAAGATGCTGGAAGACAAATTCCCAATCCTGCAAAAAAAATCGTCACTGAGTTATCTGACAAAAAGCCATTATCAACAAGTGGCGGCTTTTTGTCAGGTAGTGAGTTGCCTTCCTCCACAAGCACACCATCAAAATCAAAACAAAAATCAGAACTATTTTTTCCGAAAGCCTTTAATGATTCACAGGTGCAAATAATAGATAGGCTTGAAGAAAACGATGGTGTAGTGGTTCAAGGGCCACCTGGTACGGGAAAAACTCACACTATCGCTAATATAATTTGTCATTATTTGGCTACAGGAAGGAGTGTTCTTGTTACATCTAAAGGTGAACCTGCATTATCAGTGTTGCAAGAGCAAATACCTGAGGAATTGAGAGCTTTAACAATAAGTCTTCTTGCAAATGAAAGGCAAGGGATGAAGCAGCTTGAAGCTGCCGTTGAGCTGTTAGCTGGTCTGGTTAGTCAAACCAGTTTGCGAGAATTGAACCAAGAGGCGGAATCAAACGAATTAAGAGTCAAACAACGCAATAAAGAAATAGTCCAAATTGATGAACAGATAAAAGCATGGGGACTAAAACAGCTTAATCCTGTTGGGAAAAGACTTACGGACGCAAGTACAGATGTAACAGCAATGAAGTTGGCTCAACTGGTCATAAATGATACTGGCGAACATGATTGGTTACCAGATAGTCTGGGGTCATCTGAAAAATACACCCCAAGATTCACTGATTCTGATATTGCTAAAATTAGAGCTGCACGTAGGGAAGTAGGTAAAGATATTGTCTATGTGGGTAAATCCATCCCAAATACACAGGACTTGCCAGATAGTGCAAATGTAGCTGCTATCCATGATGATCTTGCAACATCCGCAAAAATTGCCGAAAACTCTAAAAGTGATCATATTCCTCCACTTGCCGTTTCTGTAGAGCAATCTGTTGATCGAGCCAAGAATCTAACTAAACCACTGCAAACATTATCTGGTCTTCTGGAAATATTTGAACAAAATCTTTGGTTAAAACAGCTTTTTAATTCTTGGCTAGAAGGTTTGCCAGAAGCTGATGGCGAAACATCATTGGTTAATGAATTATTAGATTCTTTGTCTTCATTGGTAGAAAGGAGACAACAGTTTGTTAAGACACTTGTAGAAATTCCTGAACCATTCACTTGCTTTGAAGATGTGCAAGAAGCATTGATCAATCTCACAAATAGCAAAAGAGCATTCAGTATTTTTTCTTTCGGTAGTAAAGAAGCAAAGAGTATTGTTGAACAGGCTCGAATTGAAGGCGAGCCACCAAAAGACACTGAACTGTGGCAATCAATTCTTGATTATGTAAATTACCAAGATGATATTCGGAAATTTATAAGAAAATGGAATCATGCAGGGCAAGAACTTGAATTACCAGAGTTTGAATATCGCTATGGGAGTTTGTTTAAAGATGTGCAGTCTACCCATAAGTTAATCTCAGATGCTAGAGTAGTAGCAAGCCAGTGGAGCTTTCTGAACAAAGAAATTATAGAGCTATTCCCGCATGGAATTGATGCATCTGAAATTGTAAGAAGCAAGGGAGAAATAGAAAAAACAATTCAAGCTATAGAATTAAATACATCGAGAATAAGCTTGGGTGCTCAACGTATTAAATTACAAGACCTGATGGAGAAACTGAATAATTCAAATGGCGACATAGCAAATGAAATAAGAGTATTTGTGAAAAGCACCATAGGTAATCCTGATCACTCGTCGGATAGTATTATTCAGAAATGGCAGGAATTGGTATCTGAATTGAGTAGGATAAATAAGTTGTCGAGTCATTTTCAAGAGATTGAAAATATTACAGGTAAAATATCTGAGTCAGGCGCACCCAAATGGGGAAAGAGCCTTAAAACGGAGCCACTACTTGAAACTGACGACAACTTAACTCCTGTTGATTGGTTTGAAACATGGAAGTGGAATCAGCGTAAACAGTATTTACATGAAATTGATGGGCGTGAGCAACTTAAAAAACTTTCAGAAAAACGATTGGATCTTGATAATGATCTAAAAAGAACATTCTCTAAACTTGTTCGTCTAAAAACAAATATTGGGCTGCACAAGAGCATGACCGAACGTGTTCAAAGTGCGTTGATGCGTTTCGTGTCCTCAGTTGCAAAAATTGGGAAAGGCACTGGAAAGAGAGCACCAAGACATCGTAGAGATGCTTATAGGGCAATGCAAGATTGTTATGGTGGTGTTCCATGCTGGATTATGCCAACTTGGCGTGTGAGTGAAAGCCTGCCATCAGATTTTGGTTCCTTTGACTTGGTAATTATTGATGAGGCATCACAGTCTGATATTACAGCGCTGCCTGCAATATTGAGAGCAAAGAAATTGTTAATTGTAGGTGATGATAAGCAGGTAAGCCCAACCGCAGCTTTTCTAGCTGAGGAGAAGATATTACAACTTAAACATAATTTTCTTAGAGAGCAGCCATTTGCAGAGTTACTTTTGCCAGGTGTTTCCATCTATGATCTTGCTAATGCGGTATTTCCAGGTCAGCGAATCATGTTGACCGAGCATTTTCGATGTGTAGAACCTATTATTCGATTCAGTATGCAATTCTACAATGAACCGCTTATTCCGCTAAGAATACCGAAATCATCTGAGAAACTAACGCCACCATTAATTGACGTTTATGTTAAAGGTGGTCTTCGTGATGAGAGAAGCAAAATTAATGAGGTAGAAGCTGAGGCCATTATAGCTGAGATAAAAACTCTTGTATCTGACCAAAAATATAACGGACGTAGCATTGGTGTTGTGTCACTGATAGGAGCGCAGCAGGCTAAATACATTCAAGACCAATTACTTATTGAATTGGGTGAAGATGTGTTTCAAGAATATCGAATTGCTTGTGGGGATGCTGCAACTTTCCAAGGAAAAGAACGGGATATTATGTTTTTATCAATGGTTGTTGGTGCTAATCAAGGCGCTGTAATGAATAAAAGAGATGCAGAACAAAGAATGAATGTAGCCTTATCCAGAGCAAGAGATAGAATGTATCTTTATAGAAGCATCCAAGAATCAGACCTTAGTAATGACTCAGATTTACGCTTAAAAATATTACGTCATTTTGTATCACCTATGCCCCAACATGAACATACTGATAATCCTATTGATTTATGTGATTCGGGTTTTGAAAGAGATGTATATAAACGCCTCATTAAAAAGGGATACAACATTGTACCTCAGGTGAAAGTTGGAGTATTTTCAATTGATTTGGTTGTTGAAGGAGAGAATGACCAAAGGTTGGCAATAGAACTAGATGGTGACAAGTACCACCCACCTGAAAAATGGATGGATGATTGGAAACGACAGCGCACGATGGAAAGAGTTGGTTGGAAGTTTTGGCGATGTTGGGGTTCAAGCTACACAATAGACCCTGAAGGATGTATTGAAGATTTGATAGCTGTATTGAATAGTATGCAAATATTTCCATGTAAAAACAGCACTGGATCGAATATTTATACTGAACAACGGGTATATGAAAAAGAACAATCTGAACCAGATTTTGAGCTGGTGATGAATTGAAGAAAAACATAACAAATTGCTCCAGCGGACAATTTAAAGCGTCACTTTTTTTGCATTCGCAAAAACGTGCCACTTTAAATTGCCGCTGAGCAAAACGTTAGTACTCTAAATTTTCCTTAGTTACCATCCTACAAAGTATCGGTAAATAGAGAACCTTTACCGTGTTCTTGTTCGTGGCATATTCTGACCATTCAATGGTATTTGAAACGGTTGGGCAAGTAGTAACTGGGCTAAAATGTTGTAACGCTGTTATCTAATGTGTTTTAGAAAAATAGTACTTGCAAAACATGCTTTGTTAGACAAACTTAGTGTCAAAAATATTGAAAGTAACGGGCATTAAGAAACCAAGCCCAGTTACAGCAAAGAGCATTTAAAAGAAGCGGAGCGTAGCACTTGTTGTGTTTACAAACATTAGGTTGCATCGACGCACTAACAAAACGGTCAACCTGACCGCCTAACGCAAGTTAATTTAACAAAAACCTGATGATTTTGAATGTTAGGTGTTTTTATGCTATTTTTAGCGTATCAGTCGGCGGCAGGTTACCTCGGCGTTAGGCATCTATGGAGAAAAATATGTTTTGTACGAAATGTGGAACGAAGCTGTCGGCATCTGATCGTTTTTGTAATAGCTGCGGTGCAACCACCTTATCCGACGTAACGAGCGAACCGTTAATAGATGAACCACAATCCCCACTTGCACTGACTGAAACCACTATTGCACAAGTTAATGAAGCTGTAGCACAAGTTCGTCCTTGGGTGCGGTACTGGGCACGCATGTTCGATGTCATGCTTTTCAGCTTACCGGTTGGGCTTGTGATCGGTCTGCTCTTTCCAGATGCTTTCGCCAAACCCGAAAGCGAACAATTACTGGGGATTCTCATCTTATTTAGTTGGACGTTTGTCGAATCCATCCTTCTTGTGGCCTTCGGAACCACCCCAGGGAAGTGGCTATTCCAAACTCGTTTCGTCCTAACTTCTGGTACAGTATTTACTTTCTCGGAAGCATTATCGCGTAGCGTTAAAGTTTGGTGGCGAGGGTTGGGCATCGGTTTTCCGTTAGTGAGTCTGATCACCATGATCGTTGCCTACAACAAACTCACCAATAATCAGCACACATCATGGGATAAAGATGCTGGGATCATAATAAAACACGAGCGAATCGGAGTTCCGAGAGTAATCGTAGCAATCACATTTTTCGTTTTGTACTTTGCACTCATAGTCGCAGGTAGCGTAATCGATGCCTAACAAAAGCATCCATCGGACAGTTAAAAGCGGCGTTTCGCTACGCTACACTCTGCTTTTAACTGCCGCTGATGCTAGGCGTTAAGGCTAAAAGAGACTCCAAAGTCTAGCGTTTTAATTTAATGGGTCTCACTTTAAGAAAGGAGAAAAAAATGAGCAACTACAAAAGATTAATTGCCATACCTCTATTGCTGATGTCTTGTTCAGTAGCAGTGGCATCGGATACTCCCTTTAAAAAAGGAAATGTTTATTCAGTTTATGAGCATCTGGGTGGGACAACGCTTACTGTTGAAGTAAAAGATGTCAAAGGGAAGTGGATTTTGGTAAATAATGAGAAGGCCTGTAAATATGTCAACAAAACAGAATGTTGGGTAAATACCGATGTTTTTTGGTATGCGAGCGAAGCAGAATAAAGCATAAATAATTATCGCAGACATTGCCTAACAAGACGTTCGAAGGGACAAACTAGCTAAGCGGCTGATTTTACTTTATTTTGTTCGGGTAGTGAAACGCGGCTCAAAGTTCAATAGCTTCGAGCCGTTTGCCCCTCAACTGGGCGTTATGCAAAAAAGAGGAATTCCCAAAACTTGAATACAATTGCTTAAGAGTATATACTTGGATAAACATCGTTAAAAGCATCATGCTTGAGGTTCATTATGTTATCTAAGGTTCAAAAATGGGGAAATAGCCAAGGAATTAGAATTCCTAAAAATCTTCTTGAAAACTCCCATATAAAAATAGGCGAAGAAGTTACTATTTCAGCAAAAAACGGAAAAATTATTGTAGAACCTACTCACAAAATAAGGGGCAAATATGACATCAAGGATTTGATTAGTAAAATGCCAAATAATTATGAGGTGGAAGAGGAAAACTGGGGAACTCCTTCAGGGCGAGAGGTTTGGTAAATGCCAAATTATACCCCGGAGAAAGGTGACTTTATTGTAGCAACTTTCGACCCACAATCAGGTCATGAACAAAAAGGGAGAAGACCAGCATTAGTTATTAGCAATAGCCTGTTTAATGAAGCAACGGGGCTTACTATTGTTTGTCCAATTACAAATACAAATCGTAATATTCCTTTTCATATCGAGGTTTCGGAAAAATCATCATTAACTGGTTTTATTATGGTTGAGCAAGTCAAATCAATTGATTATATAAGCCGTCGAGTAAAATTTATTGAAAAAGCAAATAGTGAAATTTTAAATGAAGTTTTAAGTGTATTGGATGCTTGTATATATCAAAATGCATAACAAAAAAATCCAGCGGACAGTTTAAAGCGTCACGTTTTTTGCGAAGCAAAAAAGCGCGCCCCTTTAAACTGCGAGCTGATTTAGGCGTTATATTTCAGGAAAGTTATGAGAGTCTTTGATGACGAAGAAAAAAGCATAATCAGTAAAATCATTGATGGTGCTGGTTACGCTAGAAACTTAATCAATATCATCGATAGTATGAATAATCTTCAGGGTGTGCGTATAGGACTAAATAGGCAAAAGCAAACAGGAGAGTTTCTTTTTGAAACCGTGAATAACGAGCCAACTGATAATGAAATGAGTTCGAGCATTCAAAGAGAAAAATCACTGGTTGAGCTATTAATTACACATGTAACCTTGCTAAGGTATCTTGAAAAAGAAGAGCTTGCTTTTTTCTTTGACCCAGCGGGAACGTCTGAAAGCGAAATAACATTTGGAATGGGGGCAACGAATAGACCATATTTAACAATGGCTATTAATGATAAATCAATAGTCGATTTACTATTGATTTATGTCCATAAAGAAATCAGACCATCTCCCTTATTAAGGCAACTCAGAAATAATAATTATTTAACTGACGAAGAAATAAAATTCAATAAACAATACTATGCAACATGGTTCACCATTATTGTGTCTGTTGTTTTGGGCCTTTATGGTATTTACAACAACCAGCAAAACAGTAAAGCCCAAGAAAAACAATTTCAAACTCAACTGATGGAAAATGAGAAGCTATCTAACATAATTGCAAGCAGTATCAATAATAATAAAACTAAACCTATAGACTATAAGTCTGATATTAAACAAGTAACAGATGCTTTATCGGAAATCTCAAAAGAGGCTTCATCGGCAGTAAAAAATCATACTGTTGAAGTGAAGTTAATACCGCAAGAAAAAGCAGTTAAAAAATGAAATATAACAAGTCAAATCAACACGGACATTTACTACGCTTGCGCTTCGTAAATTCCGGTTATTTGGGTCGTTAGCCAAGGAAAGAAATGGGAAGTATCTCGAACAATATAGTGACAATTCTGCAATTTCTATTGCCTGGGTTTATTGCGGCTTGGATATTTTATAGCTTAACCTCATATTCAAAACCATCTCAGTTTGAGAGGGTCGTTCAGGCATTAATATTTACGCTATTTATCCAAGCACTTGTAATAACTGTAAAATACCTGTTTCTGAAAGTCGGAGAATATTGGAGTGCAGGTAGTTGGTCAGAATCTTCTTCACTGATTATATCTATAATTATTGCTATCGTATTTAAAATAAGGGGACGCTACCCCTACCCTTTTAAAATAAGGGGACGCTACCCTTTTATTGAAAATAAGGGGACGCTACCCTTTTATTACATTATTTCTGGGGAAAATAAGGGGACGCTACCCTTTTATTACATTATTTCTAAAAATCCAACGGGCTTTTTACACCACCCTTATGGCGTATCTCATGATAAGTTAATAACGGATTATGATATTGGTGTTTTACAGAATGAATATCAAGATTACTTACAGTCTATGATAAGGCAAAAACATATTGAAATCTTGCAAAGAAACACGCACAAAGGTTTACC
>QPIL01000073.1 GCA_003666325.1 Methylococcales symbiont of Iophon sp. n. MRB-2018 | reverse complement strand
CGGACAATCTTACTGCATTTCCACCATCCTTGGCGGTCAGAGATTGTTCCAGACAATCTTACTGCATTTCCACCATCCTTGGCGGTCAGAGATTGTTCCAGACAATCTTACTGCATTTCCACCATCCTTGGCGGTCAGAGATTGTTCCAGACAATCTTACTGCATTTCCACCATCCTTGGCGGTCAGAGATTGTTCCAGACAATCTTACTGCATTTCCACCATCCTTGGCGGTCAGAGATTGTTCCAGACAATCTTACTGCATTTCCACCATCCCTAACGGTCAGTAGATCTGGTGCGTGGAACGCACCCTACTTCTAATAGTTCCAGATCCGTAGGGTGCGTTCCACGCACCAGAACTAATCAAAAATCAAGGAGTCCTCAGCCCTTAGTCTTTAGTCTTTAGTCTTTAGTCCTGATTAGTATATTTATTTATTGAATATGGTATTACTTTAGAATATCGCTATCAAAGCTAAATAGTGTTTATCTCTATATAACAACAATTATTAAGGTGATAATCATTACTTCCACCTAAACAGAAACAATAAGTAAGTATTTGAAATATATATAATAATACAGTATTATACGACAAACTTAATCTATACTAAACCACTTAAATAAAAAACATGCTGTTATTATCCAAAAAACAAGACTGGCTAGGCAACGTCCGAGGTGATGTACTTGCTGGAACTGTTGTTGCTTTAGCCCTCATTCCTGAGGCCATTGCTTTCTCTATTATTGCTGGTGTAGACCCCAAGGTTGGCTTATACGCCTCTTTTTGTATTGCCTTTATTACCTCTCTTATTGGCGGTCGACCTGGCATGATCTCTGCCGCAACAGGTGCCATGGCTTTGTTAATGGTAACTTTGGTTAAAGACCACGGCTTACAATATTTATTAGCAGCCACTCTATTGACGGGTGTATTACAAGTTATTTCTGGCTATTTAAAACTAGGTAGCCTTATGAGCTTCATCTCTCGTTCTGTTGTCACCGGTTTTGTTAATGCCTTGGCAATATTGATTTTTATGGCTCAACTCCCAGAGCTCACCAATGTAACATGGCATGTTTATGCTATGACGATAGCAGGTTTAGGTTTTATTTATTTGTTCCCTTACATTCCATTCATAGGAAAAATATTACCCTCCCCGCTGATTTGTATTATTGCCTTAACAGGCGTGTCTATGTATCTAAAACTAGACATTCGCACCGTCGGTGATATGGGGGAATTACCAGACACCTTACCTATTTTTCTTTGGCCTGAAGTGCCATTAACTCTAGAAACATTACTGATTATTTTACCTTATTCAGCTCCTTTAGCCGTTGTTGGACTATTAGAATCATTAATGACTGCTACCATTGTTGATGACTTAACAGATACAAGTAGCGATAAAAACAGGGAATGTAAAGGTCAGGGTATTGCAAATATTGGTGCTGGATTGTTGGGTGGCATGGCTGGCTGTGCAATGATTGGACAATCAATCATCAACGTTAAATCAGGCGGACGAGGTCGTTTATCAACGATGATAGCGGGCTGTTTTTTATTGATTATGGTGGTGTTTTTAGATGAATGGATTAAACAAATTCCTATGGCTGCATTAGTTGCAGTCATGATTATGGTCTCTATTGGTACTTTTAGCTGGGAATCTATTATCAATTTAAAACAACATCCTTTGTCCGCTAATATTATTATGGCTACGACCGTTGTTGTTGTTGTATGGACTCATAATTTAGCCTTAGGTGTATTTGTCGGCGTACTATTGGCCTCCTTATTCTTTGCTAATAAAATCAGCCACTTTATGTATATTAACTCTGCATTAAATAACTCCACAGAAACCCGAATTTATGATGTTCATGGTCAGGTTTTCTTCAATTCTGCAGATCGGTTTGTGGCTGAATTTGATTTTAAAGAGGCCATCGACAATATTATTATTGATTTAACACACGCCAACTTCTGGGATATATCCGCTGTTTCTGCTCTGGATAAAGTCGTTATAAAATTTCGTAGAAAAGGTGCAGATGTTAGACTAATCGGCTTAAACGAAGCCAGCTCTACTATTATTGACCGGTTTGGAATACATGATGATCCTGAAGAAATTGAAAAAGTAATGGGAGGACACTAATGAACACTATGACAAAAAAAATCGTTGCCTGCATTGATGGCTCAATTCTCACAGAATCAGTCTGTGACTATGCCGCTTGGGCCTCGAATAAAACACTCGCACCGGTACAACTACTACACACTATAAATCATCATCAGGAGTCATCAATTACTTCAGATTTATCAGGTAATATTGGCTTAGATAGTCAAGCACATTTACAAGAAGGAATTACCCTGCTTGAACAACAACAAAGCAAACTCAAGCTACAGCAAGGAAAGCTAATGCTCGAAGTTGCAAAACAACAAATACAACAAAGCGGCATCAATGATCCAATTTGTACACAGCTACATGGTGATTTAATAGAATCACTGGCTACACTAAAAGAAGATATTCGAGTGCTAGTTCTGGGGTTAAGAGGGCATGTTCATGCCAATCAGCCGCATAAGATAGGGGCAAAATTAGAATCTATCATTCGCTCTCTGCACCTCCCCATTTTGATCATCAACGGTGCTTTTAAAACACCTAAACGCTTTATGATTGTCTACGATGGTAGCAAAATCACTAATAAAACCATTGAAATGATAGCTAGCAACCCTCTTTTTAGAAATATGAGCTGCTATTTAGTCTGCGTTAACAATGATAAAAAAACAGCATCAAAATTATTAGAACAAGCCGTTAACACGCTTAAACAGGTTGATGGTCTTGATTTAACCTCATCACAATTAAAGGGTAGCGTCGTTCAGGAACTTTGTGTCTATCAGCAACAGCATGATATTGATTTAACTATAATGGGTGCTTTTAGCCATACCCGTATTCATGATATGTTGCTAGGTAGTTTTACCCATAAAGTGCTGGTTAATACCAATAAACCACTGCTGTTATTAAGATGAGGTCTCAAGATAATTTATAACCTCCTGTCTGTTACAGAAATTTTATTTCACTAGCTTAAAATGATGGCTCAATTGAAGTTTAGACAACCATTTGTACTCGTCTATGAAAGAGTTTAACAACGATCAATTTTTTATCTTCTGACGAGGAAGAATATCCTGCCGTGGCACTACCAAACCCACAGATCATTCCAGTTGCCTGTCAGTTGCCTGCCCTATAAACACTGCGGTAAAATTGTTCGGTCAACAAAGGTTTCAACAAGAATAACAGAGTGTCGGCAATCACAATTTTACCGATGGTGTACGATTTAAAGATCGTTCTAAGCACAATCTTAATCCACCCTGACAGCAAATAAAAAACATCTTTCGTTGTCTGGTTTTATACCACTGCGCCCGTTAATAACAATCTTTATTCCATTTTTCTTTGAAATGACAATCACTTTTCCTGACTATATCTGTCTCAGTTTATGAGATAATCGCCCCTTTAAATTTAAAGACATATTGATAAGGGCTAGTTTTCAATAGTTAAAATCAATTTTAGGGGAAATACATGACAGCATTGATTGGCATTATCATGGGTTCAACATCTGATTGGGATACTATGGTACACGCTGCTGACACACTCAAACAACTCAACATTCCACATGAAGTAGAAGTCGTTTCTGCCCACAGAACGCCTGACAAATTATTTCAATATGCCGAAACGGCTGAAACAAAAGGGCTTGAAGTTATCATTGCAGGAGCCGGAGGAGCCGCCCACTTACCAGGTATGACAGCCGCTAAAACAATGCTTCCAGTATTAGGTGTCCCTGTACAATCAAAAGCACTTAATGGAATGGACTCCTTATTATCTATCGTACAAATGCCAGCAGGCATCCCCGTGGGTACATTAGCCATAGGTCGTGCAGGAGCAATCAATGCAGCATTATTAGCCGTTT
The DNA here is from genome assembly GCA_003666325.1 of Methylococcales symbiont of Iophon sp. n. MRB-2018. GTDB lineage: Bacteria > Pseudomonadota > Gammaproteobacteria > Methylococcales > Methylomonadaceae > QPIN01. The sequence continues at coordinate 5,172 of QPIL01000073.1, read as the reverse complement.
CAATAATAAGCAACAAACACCCTGAATATCGTATCGCGCTTAACGACTATCGACAAAAACAAACGGACACAGTATCTACTAACCCTGATCCTCGAATGGTAAATCAATGAAAATTGGAATTTTGGGAGGAGGACAGCTCGCCCGTATGCTTGCTTTGTCTGGCTACTCATTGGGTTTAGAATTTATTATTCTTGACCCAAGTAAAGATGCTGGTGCAACGGGACTAGGTAAGCATCTTCAAGGTAAATATGATGACCCAACCTTATTAGCTAAACTTGCTGAAGAGGCTGATGTAATCACCTATGAATTTGAAAATGTATCGGCTGAAGCAGCCAGTTTTCTATCTCAACATACCCAAGTATATCCAGCACCTAACGCTTTAAGTATTGCTCAAGATCGTCTGCAAGAAAAAAACTTCTTCCATAAACTCAATATTCCTACTGCCAATTTTGCCACTATTGCCAGCTTAGAAGATTTGCAACAAGCAATGACATATATTGCTTACCCTGCTATTTTAAAAAGTCGCAGAATGGGCTACGATGGTAAAGGTCAAATTGTTTTAAAGTCAGCCGAACAATTAGCTAAAGCATGGAGTGCAATGCAAGGCGTTGCCTCAATTGTCGAAAGTTTTGTCCCCTTTCAAAGGGAGATCTCTATTATTGCTGCAAAACGAGCAAGCGGTGAAGTTGTCTTTTATCCAGTCTCTGAAAATACACATAATCAAGGCATTTTAAGAGTTTCAGAATGTTGTAAAAATGATGACTTACAACATCAAGCAGAAGACTATGTGGTACGCATATTAACGGCCTTAGATTACGTGGGTATTATTGCCCTAGAATTATTTGATATTAATGGCAGGCTATTTGCCAACGAATTTGCACCTCGGGTACACAACTCTGGGCACTGGACTATTGAAGGTGCAGAGACCAGTCAATTTGAAAATCATTTGCGTGCTATTACTGACTTGCCATTGGGTTCAACCGAGGCTCGTGAACATACCGCTATGGTTAATTTTATAGGAGGATTACCGTTAACTGAACGTATTTTAGAAATACCCCATAGCCACATCCATCTTTATGACAAAGCACCAAGAAAAGGAAGAAAATTGGCTCACGCAACTATTCGGACAGGTGATTTTACACAATACTCTCAATCACTTCAGCGTTTGAAAATATTAGCCGAATCTACAGACGATTCATAAGCTAATTCCTTGCCATTAAATACACTTATTTCTTTTATAGTCGCAACTTTTTAAAAAAAACTTTTAACAGTAATCAACGAGACCTCAGCATAACTCTGGCGATGAGAAAAAAACGATAGAATTTTTCAGATTTTAGTCAAAATACAAGTGTAATAGTAAACTATTGCACGTTATTTTGGCTGAAAGATGGAAAACTTCTAACCTTTTTTATCCGTTCATGAATTATGCTGAGGTCTCCAACATATACCAAACCTAAAAAAAGTACTGATTACCTTTACTTTAAATTGGTATATCATGTGAAACATCAACAGCCTAATATCTTACTGCCCTATGAGTATTACCATTAAAAACGAATCAGAAATAAATAAAATGCGCATTGCAGGGAAGTTAGCATCTGAAGTTTTAGAAATGATTGAGCCACATGTTATTCCTGGTGTCACGACTAATGAATTAAATAAATTATGTCACGACTACATCGTTGAAGAACAACAAGCCATCCCTGCCCCTCTTAATTATCGAGGCTTCCCCAAATCTATCTGCACCTCGGTAAACCAAACCATTTGTCACGGCATCCCCAATGAGAAACGACTAAAAAAAGGAGATATTGTCAATATTGATATCACGGTTATCAAAGATGAATATCATGGGGATACCAGCAAAATGTTCGCCGTAGGCACCGTTAGTCAATTTGCTCAACGGCTGATGAAAGTTACTCAAGAATCATTATATCTGGGTATAGAACAAGTTAAACCTGGTGCCACTTTGGGTGACATTGGTCACGCTATTCAAAAACATGCAGAATCCAATCGCTATTCTATAGTGCGTGAATTTTGTGGACACGGAATAGGCAAAAATTTTCACGAAGACCCTCACGTCATGCATTTTGGCAAAGCGGGAAAAGGTGAAGTGCTTGAAGCTGGCATGATCATCACCATAGAACCTATGCTTAATCTTGGCAAACGACACATGAAAGTACAAAAAGATGGCTGGACAGCAGTAACCAAAGACCGCAGTCTTTCTGCTCAATGGGAGCACACTATCTTGATCACTCCAACAAGTCATGAAGTATTAACCTTTCGCCAGGAAGAATTGTGAGCATCAATACAAACTTAATCAGTAAAAACCTTCTCTCTCAAGATAATAGCTTTAGCCTACTTAAAGAAATCATCCACAATAAAAATGAAGAAATTACTAAAAAATTCAACCCACAACAAGCTGTAGATAGCCTACTACTTGAAAAATCAGTTTTTATCGATGAAATTTTAATCAATTGCTGGCATCATTTTCTTAAAGAACAAGCACAGCATTTATGCCTAATTGCTACTGGTGGATATGGTCGTAATGAACTTTTCCCAAACTCTGATATGGATATTCTCATATTGCTTAAAGACTCTGATATTCAGGATTTCCAGAACGATTTATCTGATTTTAGTAATTATCTTTGGGACATAGGTCTTAAACCCGGTCAAAGTGTTCGGACTATTGCCGAATGTCTGCAACAGGCATCAGAAGATCAAACTATCATGACCAATTTGCTTGAATTTAGATTGATCACTGGCAGCCCCGTTTTGTTTTCAGACCTCAACAAACAAATTAATCGAAAAGAATTGTGGTCATCAAAAGACTTTTTTTCTGCAAAAATGCAGGAACAAGAAGCACGTTATGCAAAATATCACGATACAGCTTATAACCTTGAGCCTAATATAAAAGAAGGACCTGGCGGTTTAAGAGATTTACAAAATATCGCCTGGGTATTCAAACATCACTATAAAACATCTTCACTAAACGAACTCATTGAATACGATCTTCTTTCCGAAGCTGAATTCAATGAACTAAAAGCTGCCAGAAATATTTTATGGGCAATACGTTTCGCTCTACATACACTCACCCATCGCTGTGAAGATAGACTTCTATTTAACCATCAACGTGACATGGCTCAACAATTTGGTTTTACCAATGAGAATAACGAGCCTGATGTAGAACAATTCATGCAACATTACTTTAAAACAGTCATGGAATTAGAACGCATGAATGAAATGTTATTACAACTGTTTAAAGAAAATTTCTTTGACACCTCGCTGGTTAAGCAACTTTACCCCGTTAGCAAGTATTTTGTTTCCGTTAACAAATACATTGAAGTTAAAGAGCTTGATACCTTTGAAAAATATCCTCTTGCCCTCCTAGAGATTTTTCTAGTATTACAACTCAATCCATCTTTGGTAGGTGTTAGAGCATCTACCATTCGCTTAATCAGAAAAAACCTATATCTAATTGATGATTCTTTTCGCAACGATAGCAAAGCTAACAAGTTATTTATAGCTATTTTTAAATCACCAAGAGGCCTTACACACCAGTTAAGGCAAATGAATAGATACGGGGTGTTAGCGGCTTATTTACCTAGTTTTGCTAATATTGTTGCCCGCATGCAATATGACTTATTTCATATCTACACTGTTGATGCACATACACTGTTTGTTTTAAGAAATTTGCGTCGTCTGTCTATAGAAAAGCACCAAGATGAATTGCCTTTTTGTAACAGTATTTTTTTACGTATTCGTAAACCAGAAATATTATATTTTGCTGCTTTGTTCCACGATATTGCAAAAGGCTTAGGAGGCGATCATTCTATTTTAGGAGAAGAAATTGCCCGTAATTTTTGCAAACAACATGGTTTACCAAAAAGCGATAGTAAATTAATTACTTGGATAGTTTGTAATCACTTAATCATGTCCACGACAGCACAAAAGAAAGACATAAATAACCCCGATGTTGTCCATAAGTTTGCTTTACAAGTCGGTAACATTGAATATTTGAATCATCTTTATTTATTTACCGTAGCCGACATTCGAGGTACCAACCCCAGTTTATGGAATTCATGGAAAGATTCATTATTATTAGAACTATACAGACATACGCGTAGCGCACTACATAGAGGGCTGAAAAACCCTATTGCTAGGTCAAAACGACTTTATGAAAACAAGCAGGAAGCAAAAGATGGATTAATAGGGCTGGGAATTTCTGAAGCCACTATTAACAATACCTGGAAAAGAATCAGTGATGATTATTTTTTATGTTATTCGGCAGATGAAATTGCCTGGCACACCATAGCCATTGCTTCTACACCTAAAAGTGAGTTGCCATTAGTGCTTTTACGCCCTCAAAACCAAAGAGGCAGTGTGGAAGTTTTTGTTTATGCCAATAATGAAAATAATATTTTTTCAATCAGCGTAAACACACTGGATCAACTAGGTTTAACTGTTCTTGATGCACGCATAATCACCATCCCTTTATCAGAAACCGAACAATGTGTACTCAACAGTTTCCAAGTACTGGAACAAACAGGGGAATCCATTAACAATTTAGACCGAGAAATCCGTATATGTAAAACTCTACAACTCAACCTGCTCAATTTAAAGGTTAATGAGCAACCTAATATTCACAGAGAATCGAGACAAGCCAAACATTTTCCTATTGCTAGCAAAGTTTACTTCCACAAAGATCCGTTAAGTAAATACACCATGATAGAGTTAATAACAACAGATCATGCAGGTTTACTAGCCATAATAGGTCAAGTATTTAACGACTTAGAATTGGTATTACATAACGCAAAAATTGCCACTATCGGCAGTAGAGCAGAAGATATGTTTTATGTAACTGATACACAGCTACGCCCGATTTCGGACGAGAATGTACTTGAAACTATTCAAACTCAATTACTGTTAACCCTACAAAACAAAGAAAATAAATAGTCAACACTTAAAAAGGGGTCAGGGGTCAGGGGTCAGGACTAAGGACTAAAGCCCCCTTGATTTTTGATTAGATCTGGTGCGTGGGCAGAGATTGTTCCAGACAATCTTACTGCATTTCCACCATCCTTGGCGGTCAGCAGAGATTGTTCCAGACAATCTTACTGCATTTCCACCATCCTTGGCGGTCAGCAGAGATTGTTCCAGACAATCTTACTGCATTTC